>DHGK01000026.1:0-22434 GCA_002402755.1 Planctomycetes bacterium UBA4800 | reverse complement strand
CCCCTTCGCGCCTCGCGTTTCGCCCCGGCGCCGCACGCACCCTCTCCGCGCCGGCCCTGTCCTCCCGCATGGCCGGTCTGCGCGCTCGTTCGCGCGCATGGGCGGTGCTCCTTTCGCGCGCGCTCGGCGGCCGCCCTCAGCGCTGCTCCTCGAGGATCGGCACATCGCAGAACGTGAGCGCGGCGATGCCGTTCGCGCCGCGGAGGACATTCTCCTGGTTCCAGGAGGCGTCCTTGAGATAGGTGACCGTGCGGGCCGCGGACGGCTCCTTGAGCGCGAGCACGAGCGTGTTGCCGGAGGCGATCCCCGCGTCGATCTGCGCCTTGACGCCGTCGAGATAGAGCTCGCGCGCGACCTTGTCCGTCCACACGACCGGCTGGTCGAACTCGAGGATGAGCGCGCGGTCGGCGGTGCGCGCGAAGTACGCGCGAACGAGGTCGGGCGGCGTGATCGACTCCGCGAACTCCTTGCCGTAGAGGTCGCGCTCCATGAGCGGCTGGATGAGGCGCGCGAACTCGGCCCAGCCCTCGAGGGGGTAGTGGCAGCCGCCGGGCGGCGTGATGCCGAGGGTCGACATGATGCTCATGCGCGCGTAGAGACGCGGGAGCCGCCGTTGCACTTCCCTCAGCATGTCGCCCGCGCCGCTCGCGCCGCCCATGCTGCACGCGTTCGGCCAGATCTGGAAGAGGTAGTAGTGCTCGACGTTCGGGTAGTCGCGCTTCCAGCCGGCCGACATCGCGACGAAGTACTCGGTGTACGACTTCCAGTCGTAGTCGCCGGTCGGGGAGGCCGCGCCCTGGTTGTTCTCGCCCTGATGCCACAGGATCGCGCGAATGCCGTGCGTCAGGCGCGCCTGCGCGACGCGCCAGAGCATGCGCCCGTAGATCGTCGCGACGTCGGCGGGGTCCGACTCCGACCGCTGGTGCTGGTCGATGCGCGTGCCGCCGGCGGCGCCGTTGACGATGAAGATCGGGACCTTCTGGCTCGCGACGAGCCGCGTGGCGAGCTCCATGCCCCAGTAGCCGAGCTCGGCCTTCTCGCCCTTCTCCGCCTTCCAGACGGGGCGGCACCACAGGTTCTCGCGCGGGCCCTTGCCGTCGCCCTGCGGGCTTCCGTAGCTGCGGATCCACTCGCTCGTCTCGGGCGGCGACTTCTCGCCCGTGTCGGTCGCACGCGCGTTCGACTGCCCGTCGATGAGGTAGGCATCGCCGCAGACGATGTCGCCGACCCGCTCGAGCACGGTCTCGGCGCCGCCCGTCCGCGCGCAGAGCTCGACCCGATAGTTGACGAGCCCGGGGACGAGCTTGACCGCGAGGGCGAAGCTCCCGTCCGCGCCGGGCTTGCGCGTCTCCGTCGCGTAGAGCTTCTCGTCCGCGTAGACCTTGAGGGAGACCGCGTCGGCGGCCGCACCGAGCGTGCCGTTCCAGTACAGCGTGCCCTCGTTCTTGTCGTCGCGCGCGTAGAACTGGCCTTCCTCGGGCTTCTCGTCCTTCGCGGGAACGCGCTCGACCCACGGGTCGCTCGCGGGCTCCGTCACCGTGATCGCCGCCGTCGCTGCCGATTTCGCGCCGCCGTTTGCGAGCGCCAGCGTCACCGCGAGCGTGCCGGTCGTCTGCGACCGCGTGAGGACGAGCTTCTCGGGCAGCGTCTCCCGGATCACGGCGCCGCCCGCGACGCTCCAGGCGTACTCCAGCTTCCCCGCGCCCTTCGCCTGCATCGCCGCGAGGTTGGCGATGACGGGCACGACCTCGATGCGGTCGCGGCCCTTCCACGCCGAGGGCGCCTGGAGCGTGAAGACGGGCTCGGGGATCGCCTCCTTGATCGCCACGGGAATCGCGCGCGTCTTGACGCCGCCGGGATAGACGGCCTTGAGCGTGAGGACGCACGACGTATCCGCCGTGACGCGGCCGGCATCGATCGTGCAGGAGAAGCGGTCGACGGCGAGGACGGTCTCCTTGCCGTCGCGCGCAAGAACCCAGTAGAGCTTCTGCGCGCCGCCCGCTGCGGCCGTCACGGTCGCGCGCCCGCCTTCGGGAAGCTCGAGCTTTTCGGGCGCGGCGAAGAACTCGTCGCCGGGTTGGACGACAATGCCGGCGAGCGTCTGGAGCGGACGCTGGTTCTCGTACTCGAGCTTGACCCAGTCGGCCGAGCGGACGACGCTCGAGATGCGCACCTCGTCGATGGCGCCGGCGAACTGGTAGTTGCCGTACCAGCCGCCGATCCACATCTTGGCCGGGCGCTTGATCGCGAGCGGCGGCCCGCCCGTGTTCGTGCCGTCGAGGACTCCGTTGACGTAGAGGCGCGCCTCGCCGCTCCGGTAGGTGTGGGCAACGTGCACCCACTCGCCGGCGGGCACGCGGCTCTTGCCGGTCACGTTCGCGCCCGAGAAATAGCAGTCCATGGCGATGCGGGGCGGGCTCACGAACTGCATGACGACCTTGCCCTGCCCCGCCTCGTTGCCCCAGGCGACGATCGTGGTGTTGGCCTCCTCGGCCTTGAACCAGGCCTCGGTCGAGTGCGGGCTCGCGCCGGTCGGATACGTCGCGATGTCCTCGCCGCACGTGATGCCCTTCCCGCGCGCGAACAGGCGCGCGCCGCCGATCATGCCGCGCGCGGCCGTCGTCCCGACATCGGCCGCCGTGACCGCGCCGACCTCGTCCTTGACGGGATCGGCAGGATTGCTCAAGTGAAAGACGCCGAGATAGCCGTTCTCGGCGTTGAAGACGGCCGCCCCGTCCGAGGCGTCGGCCGCGGCGGGGTTGCCCCACGTGAGCGTGATCTCCTGGCGCGCGTTGCCCTTGATCGCCGGAATGCGCACCCAGATCGCGGCGACCCCCGCCGCCGCGTCCCACTCCTCGATCTGGTGGGCGAGCGGAGCGCCCGCGGCGAAGAAGCGCACGTCCTCGCCCTCGGGCTTGGCCTGGCCGAAGTCGAAGAAGTCCTTGTGGAGGCGAATGAGCGCCGGGAAGTTCTCCTCCGCGGCCTCGGCGGGCAGGTTCGCGCCCTCGGGCGTCGTCAGGAGAAAGAGCACGCCCGAGTGGCGCCAGGCGGAATCCTGGGCGAGCGCGACCGCGGAAACCGCGAGCGCCATCCACATGCGCGAGAGACGTTGCGTGGTCATGGTGTCGTTCCTTTCCGCATGGCATCGTACGCACCGCATCCGGCGCGGTCAATTCGCGGCGGGCATCCCGATTGACCGCGCCGATCCCCGCCATGACCATCGGCGGCGATGCACGCATGGGAATTCTCGTTCGCGCGTTCATCATCCGCGATCCTAATCGCGAACACTCCGGTTGGCGGAGAACACGCGCGGGAGCTCTTGACGCGCGACACCCGGCCAAGACGTCGGCCGGCGCGACGGCGCCGTCATCACGTGCGAACGGCTTGGGGGGCTGCTCCGGCACTACTACCGCTCCGCCGCACAGGGCGCCGGGATGCCACCGCCATCGCTCCGTCACCGGGCGCCGCCGCCTCGGCCGAAATCGAAGCGACACCGTCCGCGCAAGAGCCTGCCAGCGTCGGTTTTCGGGGTCGGCTGAGTTTCTTCACCACACGCGATAATCCATTGCCCGAACCCGATACATGACTCTGATGATCACTCACTTCCTCTCGAGTTCCACGACAAGCCCATGTGACAACGGCACCACGAATTCCTCAGTAGCCGCTGTCTCGTATAGATCGCCACCAACCTCCAACTTATATCGTCCAGGGCTGATATTCTCGAACCGGAAAGCTGCTGTTTGGAATACGCTCACAGGTCCCTCGTGCTTCTCATCCAATGCAACCAGCTTGGCCCAGAATCCACCTTCTACGGGCTTGCCGGTCATATGCTCTCTGACAACTCCATCGACCGGCCACCTTTCGATTTCGCTCTTGAGCATTCGAAAGACGACAGGCTTCCTCGCGTCCACTTGAAAGGCGAACTGCGAATCATATTTCGGAAACAGTCTCGCTCGCAAGGTGAACTTGCCTTCCGGGCTCACCGGCCCGATGCGGAACCTACCATCGGCGCCAGCCCTGTTCTCGCAGAGAAGTTGGCCTGGAGATTCTCCTTGTAACACCTTGTCCTCTGCACCATCCCCGCGATGAACGTACACATAGCACCAAGCGATCGGCTGCTCATCGCCGGCATCCAAGACCATTCCCTCAATGAAGACTCCCTTCTCGAGAGCCAAATCCAACTTGATCTCTTCGGCCCCTCTCACATCTTGGTCCACAGACAGAGACACGTAAGGAGACAGCTTCGCAGTAATCGTATACTCATCCTCTGGACAAACCACTTGGTAGTGTCCCTCCTCATCCGACTTGTCGTGGAAGCCCGCGGACGCGACGATGCGGTCTCCCGAACGCCTTTCTGCCTTCCTATGTACCCACACAGAGACTCCACTCAGTACTCCGCCCGTGCTCTCCGTCACGGTGCCGTACAAACGAACGGGCCTCCGCAAGACCACGTTCTCTTTCTCGAAAGGAAATCTCACGTTACCCTGCGTGGCCGGATACCCGTCTACGTGAACGGAATAGTAGAATAGCGAGGCTCTCCGCAAGTCAGTGATCACTCCTTTGCCCTCGCTGTCGGTGCGCACTTCACCGAGAACATCATTCTCGTGCAGTGTATCGCCGATTCTCAAGCTCGCATCCTCAATTGGATCTCCCCACGCTGTTCGAACCTCTATAGTCTGACTATACGCGCGTTCCATGACAACTGCAGCCGAGCTCGGCCATGGTTTGCTGACTTCGACGCGACTGTCAAAGAACCCCTCTTTGGATGCAGTGATCGCGGCATGCTCAGACCGGCCATCGAGTCGTACATCTGCAACCCCCTGATCATCGGTCTGACCAATACAGTTCCCCTCCGAGTCTCTCAACTCAACCCCTCCCACCTGTCGACCTGCTTCATCACTTGTAATAACTCTCACGGAGCACCCTTCGCCGCCCGCGCGACGTCCCTCATTGTCAGCCGCATCGTGGTTCGGCTCCCCCTTGCGGACGCTCCCCTCGGGTATCCACTTCTCCGCAACCTTCGGGGCGGAACTCAACGAGACCGCATTCTTCGATTTCTCGCCACTTCCCCGAATCCCCAGGATAGTCAACAATGCGACAAGCCCGCCTGCCGCTACCGTTATGATGAACAGTGTCCTCATCTGGATCTTCATTCTGTCAGTCTCCGATATACGCAGCAACCGGTACGTCGTGGGACCGCTTCTCTGGCCGTAGGAGATCTCGTTGGCCTTGTCATCATCCGGGATCATAATCGGACACCCCTCGGCCGTCAAACAACCACGCGAGAGCTCTACTGCAACGAGATCAAGAACGGGAAGCACCGCGGCTTCTGGATGATCGACGACAAGGGGGTCGAGCAGCCCGTCCATGCCGCGCGCCGGGTGTTCCTGGCGCGCGGCGCCGCATTCGTCGCCGACTGGAAGAAAACGCGCGGCCGCGCACCCAGGGCGGATGATTTCCAGGCGGCCGCGGTCGAGTGGTTGAAGGACGGGATTTGTGGCGGGAGATCAACGAGAGCGCGAGAGAGGAACGACAACGAAGGAGTCGAAGGCGCTCCAGCCGCGTTGCGTAACGGTCTCTCCCGTCGCATCCGTGGTCGGGTCTATGGGGAAGGTCTCGGCGGACCGTGAGCAGACGTCCGGCAGACAGCGCGTCTCTCTCTACAACCCCCGCCACGAGTTTCTCGCATCTTCACCTTGACCCCTCCTCTTCCGCGTCGCGTTTTCACGGCCCGAAGACCACCATCAGTTGCGGACCGCGGTTGCCGCCGAGCTCCGGCGCGGCGTCATTGCCGGTTGCGTCGGAGGCGGTTATACTACTAGTATGAAAACAGCCGTTTCGATTCCGGACGACATCTTCAAGAAGGCGGAACGACTCGCCAAGCACACACGAAGATCGCGCAGCCGGCTCTTCAGCGACGCCCTGCGTGAATACGTGGCGCGGCATTCCCCGGACGAAGTCACCGAGGCATTCAATCGCATCGCCGACCAGATCGCCGAACCGAGCGACGAGTTCTCGACCGTGGCCGCCCGCCGCGTGTTGGAGCGCAGCGAATGGTGACTTCGCAGGGCGAGATCTGGTGGGCCGAGATGCCTCGGCCCGTGGGTTCGGAGCCTGGCTTCCGGCGCCCTGTTGTGATCGTTCAGGGCGACGCGCTCAACAGAAGCCGGATTGCCACGGTCTTGTGCGTTCCCCTCTCGAGTAACATGAAGTGGGCCGGCGCCCCGGGCAATGTTGCCCTGCAGGCGCGCGAGACGGGACTCCCGAAGGACTCTGTCGCCAACGTCTCGCAGTTGGTGGCGCTGGACAGATCCGTACTCACGGAACGTGTCGGTAAGCTCCCCCCTACCAAGATCGAGTCCGTGTTGTCGGGCATCGATCTTGTCCTCGGCCGCTGAGCGCGGTGTCACGCAGACGCGCGTGGAGTCGCACTTGGCCTCCGGGGCCGGATTCACCGCATTCGAATGCGCGCCAGGTACAGTTTTCGTGCCGCAGATCAAAACGGATTCGCGCGTGCGTGCCCGTCACCCTGCACACAAGCCGCGCCGGGCTCAGGCAAACCCACTCTGGAGGCTCGTACGCGCGCACGTGAAGATGGTAGGGCGTGTGGGGAGGGGGACGTTCGAGGAGCGAACGAGACGTCCTGCGCGCGCGTTTCACCCGGCGCAGTCGGTCTCCGGAGACGCCGGGCCCGGGTCCAGGCACGGCGCCAGCACGGTCATGATTCTGCGGAAGGCGGCGGCCGGCTCTCCCCCGGTTTCGCTCAAGCCAACCTTGTTGAGCATGATGCAGACGATGAGGCGGGCGTCGACGATGCCCACGGCGTGTATATCGTCGCCTGTCTCGGGGTCGCGGATGTAGCCGCGTTTCTCCCGGATTCTCCCCGCATCGATGGGACCGGCCGCCAAGTACGAAGCGCGGATCTTCTCCATCACCTGCCGGCACAGCGATCGCTCTCCCAGGGTGAGCCCCGAGAAAGCATCGTCGTAGATATGCCGCATGACCGTCACCATGTCGTCAGGGCAGGTTATGTTGCTGCCGTCGGGATTGAACCCGCTCGCATGCCGCAGCACACCGCGGCACAAGAGGTATCCACGTGGGCGGCCAGCGCGGCCCCGCCGATCGGCATGCTGCCCGGAATGATGGCCGGATCGGCCGAGTAGAATAGTCCCCTGGTGCGCGGGCGAGCCCGCACTCGCGCGCCTGACACCCGTCCCGAACGGCTCTCTGTCGCCGTCGACACCCGGCGAAGACGTCGGCCGGCGCAATGGCGCCGTCATCACGTGCGAACGGCTTGGCGGGCTGCTCCGGCACTACTACCGCTCCGCCGCACAGGGCGCCGGGATGCCACCGCCATCGCTCCGTCACCGGGCGCCGCCTGAAGCGCCCGTGAGGCCTGGAGACCGGCGCAAGGTCCTTCGCTCGCAGTCAGCAGGAGATGACCGCCGAAATCCGGACGAGCGCAGACGAATCTGCGCGCACGGGATTCTCCCCCAGTGTCATTTCGGACTCCAGAGTCGCCGGGCGCGCGTGAACATCTCAACGCTGCCGGATGAGACTGCGCCTTCCTGATAGATCTCGCGGTTGAAGATGGGGACATTCTTGCGCGCGACGAACGCCTTCAACAGCTCTGCCAGTTGCACGGCGTTCCAGCGCGGCGGGCCGATGTCCGTGTCCTTGCGAGCGTGGACCCAATCCCCTTCCGTGATGAGCGTGGCGCAGGCTTGCAGGCCCTGATGCGAGCCGGAATGGAATCTGCCGTCGCCGCCGACGGCAAGCAATCCGTCCACGCTGGGATCGGAGTTGCCTTCGCCGCACCAGTAATCCTGGAACTCGGTCGGCGATGGGAGCTCCCAGGGATTGAACGCGACGAGCCGTCCCGCATGGCCCGCCTTGGCTGCCTTCGCCAGTTGCTCCCACCGGGCGCTGCGATAGTAGTAGCTGATGGCTCCGTCATCGAACCACCAGCCGGCCAGCCTGTCGCCGTAGCGGCGGCCCGCGTCGCCGATCATGTCGGTCCAGTTGCTGAAGAGGCCCCTGGCATCCGTTTCCCAGAACGCGGCGGCCTCGAGCCACGCCGGATCGCTGCTGGAGCCGAGATGGTAGTAGAGCAACAGCTTCACGCCGCGGCGGCCGAGCGACGCTGCCAGATCCGCCACCAAGTCGCGCTGCGCCGTGCGCCCGGGCAGAATCCGGTCGAGTGCTTCCAGCGGCGCGGGGAAGAAATGCCGCGCGTGCGACGTCGTGAACACGACGAAGCCGGCCCCCGTTGCCTGCACTTGGTCGGCGAAGCCCTCCACGTCGAAATCCCTCACGGCGTGCGCGTACGCCTTGCGCTCGCCGCGCCGCGGAAACGTCTGCGAAGTCCAGTGGCACATCAGCCCGTAGCGGCACTCCTGAAGCCAGCGTGTGTCGGCGCGAAGTTCGAGCGCCGCCGTGTGCAACCGCTCGCGCACGGCGGGGCGCACCAGTTCGACGGAGAACACGGAGGCATTGAAGCTGCTCGTCGTGTCGAGCGCGTGGGCCCGCAGCGCCAACCGCTGCCTGCCGGCGGGCAGGCGCAGGGTGCCGTCGAATGCAAACCGCGTCCAGCCACGCGACACCGGCGGGGCGAGAGTCCCCGTGAGCCGGCCGGCCGCGCGCTCCGTCCACGGCCCCGGCTCGCGAGCATGCTTGCCCCACCCGACTTCGACCGCCAGCGGTCGGTTCCCGTGCTCGCGCACCAGCACATTGCAGGCGTACACGTCTTCCTGCGGCACGATGACTTCCCACTCCAGCGCCTGTTCCGGTCGCGTCCAACCCGTGACCTGGGACTTGCCGTGCGCTCCGGCTTGGAACGGAGTCAGCCCCGGCGGCAGCTTCGCGTCCGCTGCCATCAACACGGTGTAGTCGTTGGGCTTGAGGCGGAAGTCGGGTACGAACGCTTCGGCGGCATGGGCCCGCATGGCCGATGCGATGGTAAGAAGTAGGCCTCCTCATCGGAATCTGTGGGTGGGCGCGTCACGCACCCTATTGTAACCTCCTGCCGGTAAACGGCTTGGGAGCCCTGGACCCGACGAGACAAGTGCGCCTGGAATCCGTTCCCGCCGTCGCGCCTCGCCCAGAAAGCGGGCGCGGCGGCGGGAACGGATTCAGCCCGCCCGAGCGCCTCGTTCCGGAGGGGACAGGGCGGGGGCCCCGAGCCGTTTGCCGGCAGAACCACCCACAGATTCCGATGAGGAACCAGAAGTAGAAGCCAATACCTCATGCCGCGAGCCATGTCAGCGGGGTTCGGGAGCAAAGACCTGGAACTCGTTGATGTTGCCGGTGATGCGCCCGGGCTTGTTGTCGGTCGTGAAAATGCCGCCGTTGAACGCCAACGGCAGCTCGCCGTCACGATTGCAGGCAAGCATGTAGCGGAAGAGCTGATAGTTGCGTCCTATCCGCCAACCGGCATGGTCAAGAGCCAGCCCGCCGTGAGCAGGGACATCCTGTTGTTGTATTTCATGGGTGCTGCTCCGAGCTATTCGAGCGCGGAACACGCCGTTCGAGCGCGCATTGCCGCTCACGCTGCGCATCCCGTACGGCACGTAACTCAACCGGCGCATGACAAACCGTCTCAATTGTACGTGCGCCCCTGTCGCTGTCCAGAAGTAGTGTGCGGCAGCTTCCGTACGAGCTCCTGGGATGTCTGATGCCATCAGACTGGTCTCGACGCGGGAGCCGGCCCTTGGGGCCACCGCGGGGGTCAGGCCGCGCCGGCGCCCAGGCTCCGCCCTTCACGATGCGCTCACTCCGGCAATATGTTTCCCCCCGCGCCAGGCATGCCGTCGCGAGACCGGCCCCTGCCCGAGCTCCCGCGCCGTGGGAGAAATCGCGAGGACGCCCGAGGGAGGCTCGCGAGCCGCACGACCGGCGGCGCCCGGCGTCACACGCCCTCGACGACCGGCCAGGTCACGGCCGGTGGTCCAGTCGATGGATTGAGGGGTACCGTATGGCAGAAACTTCGGAAGTGGTTCAGTGGTCATCGATTACGGAGGCGTGCTGCGGCCGTCACGGCCTGATCATGCGTATCGCGCTTTCATTCGTTGCCTTGAACGCCGAGGTCATGCCGTCGCCCTGTTCGGCGGGAAGAGCGCGTTTCTCGATCGTCCGGCCCATCTTGCACTTGCTTACCATCTTCCTTGCGGCCATGTCCCACGTCGACATGACAGAGTAGATATACGCATAGTTGTCGGCGCCATAGGAGCGTGCCACAACCAACAAGTCCTTGGCATCTCGGTCTCTTCCAAGGAACAACCGCGTGAATCGCGGCATCCGTTCTTCTGTTTCACGAAACCACCACAATGGCTGGACGCCATCGATCTTCCAGACACACACCGCATGATCGTCGGCTGTCACGATGAGACCGAGATCCCGTGAAACACAGACGCCGCTCGGATACCGCCCGTGCCCCAAGAGCTGCATGCCGGTTTCTGCCTTCGTGTTGATGATCAAAGGCTTCCCCCGCGAGTTGCCCACGATAACAAGCTCGCCGACAACAGCGAATGCGACTAACGCATGGCAGTCGATGGTGCAGGCATATTGCAGCTCGCCTGTCTTTGAGCTCAACGACAACAACTGCTCCTCGTCTCCAATCTGCATGGCGAGCAAGGAATCCCCGCTCGCATCGAAACTCAAGCTTAGACAATCGAGCGTTCGATAGCGCGAGGTCTGGTATGCGACGTACGAAGCTCCCTCCTTACGGAAGAAATGTATAGCGCCTTTGCGTCGCAGCCATCCTTCGGTCAACGTGCTCGCGGCGATGAGGTCATTGCTCGGCGACACCGCCGATGCGCCGACCCAGGCATTGAGCGTCGTCTGCCATACGCAGGCAGACTTGCGCAGGTCGTAGATGGCGAGCTTCTTCCCGTCGGAGAGCAGCAGGCGCTCGTCGCCGAAGAATTTGTATGCCTGCATCCCGATGTGACGGTCATTGCCTGGTATCTCTGCAACGATCTTCTCCGACTTGAGGTCCCACACCAGGATCGATTGCGGCTGTCCATCGCGTGGCAGCTCCGGCGCCAATGCCGCGAGACGCAGGTCATCGGACAGGCAGAGAACGGAGTAGTTCCAGGCGATACGGCCATCGCCGCTCGCTGCCGCGGCAAGCACACAGGCCGAGAGCATGAGCTGGGTCATTTGTCGTTCCTTTCCCTCAGGCTACGGACCGATCCGGCGTGGCCGAACCCCGCGCAGGGACGGCCCGATCTATGCTGCGCACATTCCGGATTCGCCGGCGTGCAGGCTCCACGCGGTCGTTGCCGGCGTCGTCGATGCCGGGAGCTTGATCCCGACAGACACACACGATTCCGGTAATCAGAGTGAGGAGTTCTGCCATGGGGGGCAGGAGGCAACGCGGGTTGGGGGGGAAGGTATCCAAGGCGATGCCATGGGCTAACCACGTGGGATCTCTTCGCCACAGAGGGGTTGTCGGCACACACCAGGGCGCGATCAAACACGAGCATCTGAAGTCTTGCGTTGACAAGTCCATACTCTGCTTCCATGTTCGCGAGTCGACCTCTGTTGCCAAGCACTCCTACGACCTGGATCTGCAGCCCCTCCAGGTTGGCAGCACGTCAATCGCTCTCGTACGCAAGTCACAACCCGAATAGTCCGCCAATCCACCTTAAGCCATCCATGATGTAACCAGGGCCTGTGTCTACCAAACCATGGAGTAAGAACTCTATGGGCTCATATATGCAGTTGCCATTATCGGCGACTTCGTTACAGACGAATGTCGGTGCAAACAGATCATGATGCGGGCGGTACTTTATGCGTCCGTCCAGGTAACAGCAGTGAAGCCTATGGAACTTTCCTAGCTCTCTGTAGCACTGCTGCCCCGGGACGTTACCTATGCCCCAGTCTCGGCAGAAACACTGCGGAACATATGTTTCGGCCTCTTCCTGAGTCGAAGGACAGTTCTCGGGGCATGCAGTGCTGGAATATGGAGGAATCGTGGGTTCTGCAGGAAGAATGCTGGCTGCTCCGGGGTCGAAGGATTCGATCGTGCCTTCCGGCCCCACGTATTCGGGGGGGAAATGCCGCAATCCAGCGATTCTCGTCTGGGCAATGTCTCTTCGGGCCCCGTCCTTGGTCTTCTCCGAGGTAGTACCTTCCCCCGATAGTACCCAGTCTGGCATGGTTACGCTGGATAGACGCTGCCCCAACACGACCGATGTCCACGCCCCTCCCATGATCCCGGCCCCGGTATCGAGGAACTGACCGCCGGTCCACACCGGCAAGTACTGCGGTTCGTAACCGAGGGGCGTCCACGCGACGGGCATGCCGGAATCGCAATCGCCCGCCGTTGATACCGCGGGGAATCCGCCTATGCCGCCGCCTATTCCGCCGAGGCCGCCGCCCAAACCGCCGCCTCCCGCGCCCCCTGCCGCCGGCGGATTGTTGTTGCCATCGGGCGTTCCCCAGTAGCGCTCCTTCGGCGTGCCTGCGAGATCGGTCGTCAACGCCGGACGACCGCGCGCATCGGGCACATGCCAGTTCGTGGCGGTGCCGTCGAGAATCGCCAAGAGCCTCCCCGAGAAGATGCTCCACACGTTGATGCTGTCAGCGCCGGCGGGCATGGCAGCGACCCACGCGACATTGCCCTGCGCATCGTAGTACAGGTGCTTGGAGGGCCCCTGCTTGATCAGGTGTCCCATCGCATCGTATTCGAACACGACATCGGCCGCCTCGGCCGAGTCGCCGTAGCCGGCCAGCCGATTCCACGCGTCGTAGAAGTAGTAGACGTTGATGGCATGCCGGGCATGCTTGAGGCGCAACAATCGTCCCGCTTCATCGTAGAGCACCTCGGCCTCGGGATCGCCCTCCATGGCCTCGATCTCGTTCCGAAGATCGAACTCCCGGCTCGGGGCGGTGCACTCCGTGCCGGTGTCCTTCGAGTTGCACGTCTCGTTGGCGGCGCCGTCGAAAATCCAGCTCCGTGTGTCCGGCTCCGCGGGCCAGACCCAGGCAACGCCGTTCCACGTCTTGTGCCGGTGCTGGTGGCCGGTCACGCGGCCGAAGACATCGTAGGACGTGTAATCGTCGTCGGCCATCTCGGTCTCGACCCCGTTGTCGCCTTGGAAGTCGTTGATCCCGAGAAGCTGCGTCGTCTGCGGATCGTACGTCAGGGAGCGCCGAAGAGGCCAGGATGCCGATCCGGACGCTCCCTTCCATGCCTTGAAGGTCACCGGCCGGCCGAAGCGGTCAAACCCGCCGCTTGGGCTTGCAAGGGCGGGGTCCGTGATCTCTTCGGTCAACTTGAGCTTCCACGGCCCCTCTTGCTTCCTCGATTCCGATTTGACCCAGGTGCTCGCGCCCATGTAGTACTCGTAGACTCTGTGATTGCCGGAAGTCGGCAGATACCGGCAGAACTGATGATACTCCGGTCGCGTCAGCATGTCCGGCGTCGCGCCGGCCGCGCCGTAATTGTACGACATGCCGAGGACGAGATCTGCGCCGGCATAGAGATTCAGCGTCACGGGCCTGTGCAGAATGGGATGCAACGTCCCGCTGCTTCCCACGACCATCGGTCCCTGATAACCATACGAAGCCTTGGGGCTGGCGCCCGTGACGGCGCCTTCGTGCTCCTGCCGGAACTCCGACACGGCGCCCCAGGCATCATAGACGTACGCGACCTCGTTGAGAATCCACTCGTCCGCGTCGCGGCTGCGGGCCTTGACGACGCGGCCGAGCGAGTCGTAGTCCCACTCCAACGCCCACGGACCCATCTCGGTGTTCTCGTCGTCCTCGACGCTTTCCCTCAGCGTGCGCCCGAGGACATCGCGCGTGACGTGCTTGTGGAAGGTCTCGTCTTGCGCACGCGTCTGCGTGCTCGCGATCTGCTCGCCGAGGGCGTTGTACGTGTATACCATCGCAGCGAGTGTCGATGGAAGGCCGGTCGTCGCATCCGGCCGGTAGACCGCGGCCAGGACGCCGGTCTGCGCGGCGAGATTCTCGGTGCCGAGTCTCGCGACGCCCCACGCGTAACCGGTCGTCGTCGCCAAGGCGCCGCTCATGTCGCCGAGATTCGGGGGCAGCTCCGACGAACTGGCATACCCCTGGTAACGCGTCTCGGCTATGACATGGTCCAGCGCGTCGTACTGCCGGTCGACGACCTGGAAGTCGGTCGATGATGGCCTGCCCCGCACCCACGCGCGTACGGTGCGCCCGAGCGCATCGATCTCGGCGCCGTGCACCTGTCCGTCGACCGCCGTCGTGTAGGCCCATCGCCGGTGGCTTCCGTTGAGCGCCGCCCAGTAGGCGTACCGCGTCAGCATTCGGGCGCCGTCGGTGACCTCCAAGGGGCCCGGACGCGACGGGCGCGGCGTCGCAAGCGCGCCGCCCCCGTTGTCGCCGAAGAACGCCTCGAGTTCCGGTCGCCCGAGAACGTCGAACCAGCGGCACTCGTAGCTCCGGCGCGCGTTTGCCGCGGTCAGCTCTCCGAGCACCGTCGCCGTCTGAAAACGCGCGAAGCTCGCCGTCGTGAGCACGTTCCCGGCCTGATCGCGCGTCCTGAACACCTGCTCGACGACGACATCGCCCGCCACGTCCGCCGCCTGCGCGTAGGTTCCCTCGGTTGCGGTGTTGTTGTCGTACGACTTGAACGTCGCGACCTCGCGGCCGAGGCCGTCGTACCTGCGCTTGACGAACGTGCCGTCGGGATCCTTGCGCTTGACGAGCTCTCCGCGCAGACCGTGCCAGAAGTCGGTCGTGAGCGGAATCGCGCCCTCATCGATGCCGCCGGTCTCGGGATTGACCCCGTGGACGGCCGTGCGGTAGACGCGCCCGACCTCGTCGTAGGCCTTCTCCACGTATGCGCGAAGCTTGCCGGGATCGAGGGCGATCTCGAGATCCACGAGCGCAAGATCGGCGAAGACCTTCGCGCTGATCTCGCGGTTCTGGTTGTCGAATTCGGTCGCCGTGATCTGCTTCCACGTGCCGGTTCCGGCATCGTAGCCTTCCCAGGTTCGCATCCTCCGGCCGCGCCAATCGTACTGGTTGTGCGTCAGGCGCTGCGAGCCATCGCCGGGAAACAGCGCCGTGCGCGTGAGGTGTCCGTCGCCCGCGACGAGCTCCGGCGAGCCGTTCCAGCCGCCGTCGTAATAGCTGTGCCGCACGACGACCATGTCGTTAGGACCCGCGGGCGAGCCGGGAGGGTTCGCCTCGCCGTTGTCGTTCGAGCCGAGCAGGACCTCGCGCTCGCGCCCCGCGGCGTCGAATCTCACGCGCACGATCTGCCTGAAACCCAAGCCGCCATCGGTCTTCTTCCCCACGATGCGGGCCAATTGCCCCTGGTTGTTGTAGTGCTGCACGGTCGTGTAGTCATCGCCGGGATCGGCGCTCTCGGGATCCGTCCAGACCCTCTCCGTGACGATGCGGTGGCCATCGTCCTCATCGAACGCGTACGCGTACTCGCGTCGCTCGAGCAGATGGCGGTCGCCGGACGGGGAGAACACGCCCTCCAGCGTCTGGGGGGGATTGTTCCAGATCCAATCCTCGCCGTAGAAGTCCGGCGTCGCGCCGCCCAGGAGGAGCGCTTTCGCGCTTGCCGCCGCGCGTCCGCCGGGCGTACGCACGCTGATGTCGACCTCGCCGATGGGCAGGGTGCCCTCGACGTGGGGATACGCGAGGGTGACGGCCTTGTCCGCGGATAGCTGTTCGGAGTCGCCGCAGAGCTTCGCATGGACGAAGTACCCGACGCGCCGCCTGAGCGTCGCGTTGTCGTCAGCGAGCCCCGCGGGCGCATCGACCTTGGTCGTTCTGCAGAGGCCATCGTGCGCATGGAAGGTGGCGGCGTTGATTCTGTCGGCGCCGCTTGTTTGGAAGCTCGAGGGGATCGGGTCGGGCAGCTCGACGTCGCTCGGCGGCAACGACGTGTCTATGTCTTCGACACGTACCGAAGCAAGCCACGTGACCGGTGTCGGATGCGCCGGATCGAACACCGCATCGTACGCCGTGTAGGTCACGCGCCCGGCGCCGTCCTTGTGCCAGACCGCCATGTTGCGGTTGTCGTACCAGAAGCACTCGGAGACGGCAACGCCGGAACCGTTCTTGCCCGTGGCAACAGCCGGCGCGGTCTTCTGGACTTCCTGGAATATGAGGCAGTCGTCGGCGCACTGCGAGGAATACGTCCAGGCAGTCTGCCGCGGCGTCCCATCGCTCTCGTAGAACTGCGACCAGGCGGGAACCGCCCGCTGGCGATATCCATTAGACAGGTCAACGAGAATGGTATACCGCTCCTTGCTGACTAGGTTCGTCGCGGCGGCGCCTTCTCCCAAGCCCGTGCCGATCTCGACGGCCGCGGTCTCGTAGGCGTAGGTGTATTCGACGTGCTTGCCCTCGTCGCCTGAGGGTGTGTAGGCGTCCAGATCGCCATTGCCGGTGAACTGCGGAGATTGGCCGCAGCTTCCGCACACAAGGGAAGTCCCGGCGTCCGGGTCGAAGGACCCGCATGCCGACGGCCAGAACCTGTGGCGAAGGTGCCAGCTCTCCGGGGAGGTCGTCCCGTACGTTGCGGCCGAGACCCAGCGGACTTCCGCGGACTGCTCGGTCTCCTTCACGCAGCGCGCATCGACGAGCTTCTGCCCATAAGGGTTGAAGCACAGAATCCGGCGCGAGCCGAACACGGACTCGTCGCGGGGAAGTGCGATCTCGACCTTCAGATGGCTCTCGGATGCGATGCCCAGCGCCTGCGTCTTGCCGAGGAACCACTCGTAGGAGTAGGCGCCCACGCCGCTCCCGCAGCACAGGCCCTTCAGGCGCAGCGTGCGTGCGCGCCGATCTTGGCAGTACTCGTACTCGCGCTCGGCGACGCTGCTCAGGTCGGCCCCCTGAGGGCTGTAATTCGGCAGCGTGCGATACGTCGCGGGATTCAGGTACGTGCAGGCGTCCGGGCCGCAGAAGAAGCGCACCTGATGCTGATAGCCGGGATCGTCGGCCGACCACGTGCCGCCCGTGAAGTACCGGTAGTAGTAGGTCTTCACGATGACGGCATCGGGCGGCTCGATCTCCTCGACGGGCGAGAGGGCCTTCTCGACATCGACCTGCATGAGATCGCCGGCGGCGCCGCCGGGCTCGCCGATCGACGGATCGAAGTAGCGGAAGGTCAGCCGATACGGCGCGGTTCCGTCGGGCCGGGTCATCGTCGCCTCGGTGATGCGATACAGGCTTGCGCCGCTACCGTAGGTGAACGACCAGGTCTGGCAGGCGGCGCCTGTTTCGGAGACCACCCTGACGGCCTCGAGACGGCCCGTCGTCAAGTCGCCCCAGTCGAACTCGACTCGGATCTTGGCGCCGCCGCCGCCGCCGCCGCCGAGCCCCTCGATCCGCTTGATGCGGCCCTTGACGGCCTTGGCATATCCATCGTAGCCGTGGAAGACGTAGCATCTTCCCGCGAGGTCGTAGAGCCAGAGCTCGTTGCTGCTGCCGCCGTTGACGAGCTTCGCCTGGTTCAGGAAGCGGCCGCCGTACAGCGGATAGCTGTCGAGGGCGTAGGCGCGCACACAGCTCGCAGACCACCTGACCCAGTAGCGCGGCGAGGCGGTCGGGCCGGCATCCACGATGTGCGGGATGCCGCTGAACCAGTTGGCGCCGTTCTCGCTCTGGAACTGGAACGTCGTCGAGTCGGCGTTCCTCAGAACGAACCGCGTGCGGTAGCTCGGCACGTATCCCCAGCGCAGGTTGCCCGGCCCGGCGAACACGGGAAGGTTGGGCGCAAGGCCGCCGAAGCCGCCCGTGCCGTCCACGGGCTCGGTCGCGCCCTCGGGGAGCATCTCGTTGGGCAGAGATGGGTTCTCGGCGGGCGGCAGCGCGATTTCCTTCTCTTCCAGGCCGTTGCGCGCGTGCTCGAAATCGCCCTGATCCTGGCAGGGGAGCTCTATCAGGTCGTAGGTCGGGTCCAGGGCGAAGTAAGAGAACGGAGGAGGGGGTTGAGGGCCGCTCGCGTACAGATACTGAAGAAGATACATCTGGTCGGCGTCGCCGACCGCGCCGTCGTCGTTGACATCCGCGGCATCGAGATTCAGCGGGAGGTAGGTGTCGCTCAGGTAATAGCTCAGGTGGTAGTAATCGGTTATGTCCACATCGCCGTCGCGATCGACGTCGCCGCGCTTGAACTGGCAATTCCAGGCAGGCGGCGTGGGGGGAGGTACGGGGCCATCCGGAGTCGCCTCCGGGAGCTCGTCATCGCTCGGGGATTCTTCCTCCACGGGCGGCACGCACGTCGGCGTCAGAGATCTGAGGTACTCCGATATGTCGATAACGCCGTTCTCGGAAACCGGACTGCTTTCGATCGCCGCGGCAAGCACAAGGGCAAGGGACTCGTCGCTCTGCCACAGGGCGATTGCCTGCTCTTCCCATTCGGCGACGCGCCCGTCGCCATCAAAGTCGATGAGCACCTCCCCGGGCGGCGCCGCGCTCAACTCTTCCTGGCCCAGGCAGGTCTCAAAGAGAGAGAGAGAGAGAGAGAACAAATTCCGATCCAAACGCATGCCGCGTGTCGCATAAAGACCTCCGTGTCCGGGTTGGGGCTGCTGCCGGCGAAGCCGCCTCCCTTGTACACCGATGTCTGAATAGAAGCAAATGGTATTTCTGGCTGCTCCCACGAATTAATCCTTCGCGGCATGGCCGCGGTGTTTGCCCGTTGGAAATCTTGCCGGCGTTGTCATCATCCGCGATCGCCATCGGATACTCCTCGGCCGTCAGAGGATCCACGCGGGGACTATTGAAACGCCACACGCGAGCCCGGTGTCACTCCGCGCGGGGTGTGCCCCGGGCGCGCCCACGGCTCCGGCCCGCCTGACCGGCCCGAACGCCCCCCGAACCCCTTCGCACACCGCGTTCCGTCCCAGCGCCGCACGCACCCTCCCCGCGCCGGCCCTGCGCTCCCGCATGGCCGGTTCCGGCACTGCCGGTTCCGGTGCTCCTTCGCACCCCCGCCGCGCCGCTCTCACGCGCCCGAGTCCCACTCCTGCTCGACGCGCTCGGCCCCGCCCAGCCTGCCTCCCGCGCAGTGCACGAGATCGCGAGGATGGCCGAGGGCGACTACTCGACGCCCGGGGGCTACATCAAGATGCTCGCGAGCCGCACGGCCGTCGGCGTGCGCGCGGCGTCACACGCCCTCGACGACCGGCCAGGGGAACGTGGACTTGAGCGCCACGCGGCGGCCGTGCTCCTGCGATTCCCTCGCCGCCTCCATGATCTCGACCACGTGGAGCGCGTGCTCCGCGGTCCACCGCGGTTCCTTGCCGGTCGCCAGGCACTCGCAGATGACCGACGCGCCCTGCTCCCAGCAGTAGCCTTGCGCGCCGGTCGCGCGCCGCGTGAAGGAACGGCTGTCCGCCGTGGCGATGTCGACGCCGTGGGGCGCCCAATCGTAGCCGCAGAGGTGCAGGCTGCCCTCGCGCCCGATGATGGAGATCGTGTGGTGGTCCTGCTGCGTGTCGTCGTGCTGGAACGGCGTGAAGTAGTTGAAGCCGCACTGGACGTGCGAGATGACGCCCTTGCCGTGGTCCAGCAACACCATGGCGTTGTCCTCGGCCTCCACGCGCACCTCGCCCTTGTCCCCGACCGTGCGCATCGGCGTGACGACGCTTAGCATCGCCGTGACGGCGCGCGCGGGGCCGAGGAGGCCGGTCAGCGTGACGAGGTTGTACACGCCCAGGTCGGGCATGCTGCCGCCGAGCTTCTCGTAGAAGAAGGCCGACCAGTCCGGGCCGAGGTGCCCGTACGACGCGTGCGCCGCCGCGAGCGCCCCGAGCTTCCGCGCGTTGATCGCCCTGGCCATGAACTCGAACTGCGGGCTGTTGACCACGGTCGGGGCGCCCCAGATGCGGACGCCCTTCTTCTTGGCGAGCTCGACAAGCGCGGCGCCCTCGGCGTACGTGTTGGCAAGCGGCTTCTCGCTCCACACGTGCTTGCCGGCCTCGAGCGCGATCTTGTTGAGGCGCCCGTGCTCCTGCATGAAGGTCAGGTTGACGAGGAGATCGAAGGGCGCGCCCGCGAGCATCGCGTCGATCTGCGGGTAATGGTTCGGGATCTTGAACTTCTTGGCGGCCTGCGCGGCGCGCTCGGGCTTGATGTCGCAGGCGCTGGCGAGCTCCGCATGCGCACACCCGGCGAGATGCGGAAGGTACTTCCGGGACACGCTCCCGCACCCGATGACGCCGACCTTGATCTTCGCGGCCGGGGCGGCGCCCGAGGCGCCGCGGGCGGCCAACGCCGCCGCGCCGGCAGCCGTTCCCCGCCGCATGAACTCGCGCCGATCGATTCCGGTCTTCCTGCGCATGCCGTCCCTCCTTCAATTCTCTGCGTACGTCGCGATCATCAGCTCGGGCGGCTTCTTGTCGTTCGGCGTGAAGCGCACCGTCCAGCCGTCGTCGACGCCGCGATTCGGAACGATGCGAAGCGCAAGGCCGTGCGCCGGCGCGCCGTTCGCCCAGGCGCGCACGGCCCTCGTCACATCGATCTCGTACCGGCGCGGCGCGTCCAACGGCGCGCCCGCGCCTCCGCCCCTCTTCACGATCGTCGATCCGGCCACGGCGCCGAGGTTCTTGAAGTCGTACGGCTTCCCGGCCTCGAACGGCGCCGCCAGGATCGCGGCGGCCGCCTGCATGTCGGCCTTGTCGTGGCTCTCGATCACCTCGAAGACGAGCTTTGCCGATGCCAGATCCCCCGGGGCGGGCCAAGGGACGCCCTCGACGCCGATGAGCATGACCCAGGCGTTCGAGTCGTCCTTGAGCCACTTGATGTACTGGTGCGGGAACACCTCGCCCGCCTTGTTGACGTAGCTCACGCGCGCGAGGGGCATCGTTGCGGTCTTCGTCGGCAACGCGACGCGCGGCGCGGGCGGACGCGCGCCGATGAGCCAGGGATTCGGCAGGGTCGCGAGCGTCTCGTCCGGGCCGACGGCCGGCGTTGCGGCCGCCGCGGGCGCGGGCAGCGGCTCCTTCCCGGGCCGCCACACCTCGCGGCGCAGGAAGAGCATGCGCGGATAGACCGGCTGCACGTCCTTGGGCGTCGGCACCAGAATCTCGAACGTGCAGGGAAACGCCGTGATCTCTTTCGTGACCACGGTCGGCATCTCCGACCACGCGGCCGAGTGGCGCCGGCTGATCTCGGCGCCGCGTTCCCAGAGTTCCTCCGGGGTCGCATGCCTCGCGCCCGTGCGATAGGCGTACGTGACGACGAGGCGGTTCTCGCCGAGCGCCTCCGGATTCGCGCACGTGACCGTGATCGTATTCTTGCCGGGCGCAAGATACGGCAGCGCCTCCTGGTTGTGCTGGACGATGCTCGTGAGCTCGAGGGCGGTCAGCGGTTTCCCGAACGTGATGCGGACGAGATAACGATAGCTGCCGGCCACCTCTCTCGTCAGGTCCGCCGCGTCCGCGCCCTTCCACGACGTGCCGTCGAGGGAGACTTCCGCCTTCGCATCGTCGCAGACGATCACGCCGAACGCCTTCGCGACGACGTACGGCGAGCCCATCGCCACCACGAGCGATGCAGGACGCGCCGGATCCTTGGGCGCGAGCGCGCCGGGCTGCCACGTCACGTTGTCGTGCTCGGCGAGACTCGCGAGCACGGCATCATTCCTGAGATCGGGATTGAAGAAGAGCGTGCCGTTCGACCAGCTACGGCGTTGACTCTTGTCGGCGTACGGCTCGAGCAGCGGGCCGATCGATGGACAGTTGCGGTAGTCCTTGTCGCCGCAGGTGTGGTAGGGGCCGCGCTGCATGTTCCGGAACCAGTACGCGCCGTCGATCGCATCCCACTCGAGCGTCAGCACGTAGCCGGCGTCAAGGTCGACCGACGCCGACCAGTTCTTGTCGTCGAACTGGATGCTCGCCCACCCGCGCGGGCTTCCCGCGTCGTTCGAGCTCGCCACGCCGGTGAGAACCCCCTCCAGCGTGTCGCCGCACACCATGAAGGCCGGCGCCGTCCAGTTCGCCTTGCCGCGCAGGAGCTCGAAGCGGTCATCGGCGTGGTAGCAGACCTTGCGCTCCTCGTCCATGACGAAGCCGTCCGTGACGAGCGCCGGGTTCGCCTTGATGTCGAGCTGTCCGGCGATGGTCCTCCCGCCCGGCGCGGAAGGGTCGGGCATCCACGCGTAGAAATCGAGGAACGTGTCGAGGTAATGCCACTTGCCGCCGTAGAAGCACTCGACGGTCGTGTGCCCCGGGTTGCTCCAACCGCGGTAGCGCCACTTGAATCCCGCCTTCTCCCACAGCGCCGCGAGCACGCTGTGCTGCCCGCCGCAGAGGCTCCAGCCGTACACGTTGATCATCTTCAGCGCGCCGATGCCATCCGGCTCGCTCGGGTAGGCGTGGTGGTAGTAGAGGTACCGGCAGGCGTTGAAGATCGCGATCGCCTTCTCGTCGTCGGTCGCGCACTCGCGCGTCACCGAAGCGACGAGCG
>DHGK01000300.1 GCA_002402755.1 Planctomycetes bacterium UBA4800 | reverse complement strand
CCAGCGGCCGCCGCGGAGGAATTGCAGGGCGTGCGCGAGCATTGCGGGCGCGACCTACTGCACGGCGCCGCGCGTGATTTCCAGGAACGCCTCGTCGAGGTTGACCTCCTCGGGCACGATGGCCGTGACCGCGAAGCCGGCGCCGACGAGCGCGCGGGCGATGAGCCCGTCCGCGCTCCGCCCCTCCGCGAACTTGACGGACAGGTAGTCGTCGACCCGGGCGACGCTCGCGACCTCGGGCAGCGCGCCGAGGAGCGCCGCCGCGTCGTCGGCGCGCTCGGCGACCTTGACCCGCACCTTCATGTGGAGGCCCATGCGCTCCCGGATCGCGTCGAGCGTGCCGTTGAAGATGAGGCGCCCCTTCTCGATGATCCCGAACTGCGTGCAGAGCTCCGCCAGTTCGCTCAGAATGTGGCTGCTCACCATGATCGTCTTGCCCATCCGGCCGAGCTCGCGGAGGAGCTCCCGGATCTCGATGCGGGCGCGCGGGTCCAGGCCGCTCGCCGGCTCGTCGAGGATGAGCACCTTGGGGTCGTGAATGAGGACGCGCGCGAGCTGGAGGCGCTGCTGCATGCCGCGCGAGAGCGTGTCGACGAGCGCCGCGCGCTTGACCGTGAGGTCGGTCAGCTCCAGGACGCCGTCGATGAGGCCCGGCCGCTTGCGGCTCGGAATATCGAACGCGGCCGCGAAGAAATCAAGGTACTCGTAGACCTTGAGGTCGTCGTAGACGCCCATGACGTCGGGCATGTAGCCGACGAGGCGCCTGACCTTGGCGCCCTGCGTGCGCACGTCGAGCCCGTCGATCTTCGCGCCGCCCCGCGTGGGCTCGAGCAGGGTGGCGAGAATGCGCATCGTCGTCGTCTTGCCGGCGCCGTTCGGGCCGATGAAGCCGAAGATGCTCCCCGCCGGGATGGCGAGGTCGAGGTCGACGAGCGCCGCCAGGGAATCGTAGAACTTGGTCAGGCCGGCGGTTTCGATCATGGCTGATCCCCTCTACTCGGGCCGCACGGCAAGCCGCACGAGCTTGACGTGGCGCGTGTCGTATTCCTTGCCCTCGAGGCTGAACGGCAGGGGCGGGTCCTCGATGAGGAGGTACACGACCGCCCACCCCTCGTCCAGGAGACGCTCGTAGGCGCGCGAGCGGTCGATGTTCCCGGACGCGGCGAGCGCCGCAAGCGCGGCGCCGGCGGCGGGCGGCTCGCCGGGGCGCGCCATGGGGTGCTCGCGGGCGGTGCCTATGCCTCGCCACGGCGCGAGCGAACCCCGCACCTCCCGCCGCTCGCCCGGCGCGAACGCGCCGAGCTTGAGGGCGTGCGTCTCTTCGTTGCGCCGCACGAGGATCTCGCTCCAGGCGATCGGGTGCTCTCCGGCGTTCGCGACCGTGGCGCCGAGGCGCGCGCCGTCGATGTCGAGGTTCTCCAGGGCGACGGGCGGCGCGGCGGCGACGCGCTCCTCCAGGAGCACGCTCTGCATGCTCCAGATGTTGATGGGCATGTACGTGGGGACGGTGCGGCCGTCCTCCTGGATGCACTCGAGGCGCCGCGAGGGGCGCGAGCGGCGATAGGAGTAGATGGTGTCATCTTCGCGCGGCGAGAACGACGACCACCACTGCGGCCGCCGCGCGTCGACCGGCCGCCAGTCGTCGCTCGCGGGCGCGTAGATGCCGGCGTGGGTGCAGGACCAGGCCTCGGGCCGGCCCGCGACCATGTCGAGCACCGTCACGGCGCGGGCCTGCGCCCTGCCGGCGCGGAGCGCCTGGATGCCCCAGAACGCGAGCGCCGAGAAGACGATCAGGTAGGCGGGCAGGGTGAGCCACGTCAGGGGGAGGCGGTCGAAGCGCTTGAGGAGCAGGTAGTCCACTGGCCCGATCACGATGGCGAGGCCGACCAGGAGCACGATGACCCACCCGGCGCCGATCGGCCGCAGCTCGGGTATGCCGTACTCGAACGCCATGACGGTCCTGTCGCCCCCGGCGCGCACGCCGAGGTTGAAGGCGTACTGGTTGTCGCCGCCGGCCGACCCTTCTTCCGCGCGGATCGAGAGCCTGGAGAGCACGGGCCGCATGACGCGCGCCCAGAAGTGCGCGGCGCGGGCCGGCGCGACGCCCCTCAATCGCGCGGGGTCGAAGGCGAGCACGCCCGCGCGCCCGAGGCCGACCGGCGCCGCCGCGTAGTACACGCACTCGGCGCTCTCGCCCTCCGGCGTGAACGACATGACCTCGGCGGCGGACTGGCGGGCGCCGTCGATCGACCACACGGGGATCGACGGCGCGGCGGCATCGGCCAGGCCCCATTCGCGCGCGAGCGCCGGCGGGATCTTCCGCTCGCGCGCCTCGCCGACGGCGAACGGCAGGAGCTTGGCGAGCGCGTGGTCGGGCGGGAGCACGCTGCCGCCGAGGACGAGGAGCAGCCCGCCGCCGCGCGAGACGTGGTCGGCGATCGCGCGGCATTGTTCCGGCCGGAGCGCGGTCCAGGCCGCGTCGTACAGGACGAGCAGGTCGACGGCCGCGTAGGCGGGCCAGTCCCACGGAAGGCCGCGCTCGGTCTTTTCCTTGACGCGGATCCCGCCCTTGGAGAACGAAGGGTGGTAGAGATTCTGCGAGGCGTAGCCGGCGCGCTGCCGCGCGGCGGCGTCGCCGCCGCGCGCCCGCCAGGCCGTAGGGGCGCTCGCGGCGTGCTCCCCGAGATCGAGGATGCCGAACGACGGGCGCCCGCTCGCAATGATGAGAAGGTCGTACTCGGGGATGGATTCGATCTGCCGCCGTCGCTCCGAGAAGTCGAACAGGGCGCGCTCGGACTCGTACAGCAGGCGGCCCTTGTCGTCGCGGATCTCGAGGCGGAGGTCGGGCGCGGAGAAATCGATCTTGGCGACGAGCGGCACGGCGAGCATCACATCGGGCGTGAGCACGACGCGGTGCCTGACCGTGCAGGTCGTGAGCTCGTCCTGCCGGGCCGAGACCGAGACCACGGCCTCAAGCGGCGTCTTCGCCGGGCTCTGGATGCGCACCTCGATGGGGATCCAGTCCGTGGGGCGCCAGCATCCCTGCCAGCCTATGTCGCAATCGACGTTGAGCTCGGGCTTGGCGGCCCCGCCAAGCGCAAGCACGAGCGCCGCGGTCGCTGCGATCATCGGACCTCCTGCGCCATCTCTCGGCGGCGGATCATACACGCACCTTGCCATTGTAGACGTACCACTCCAGGCATACCAGTACAAGCACGAACGCCGCCAGGAACGGCCAGAGCTCGCGGTTCGCAGGCGCGGGATCGGCCGCCGAGCCCTGCACGGCATCGGCCGCGAGCGCGAGCGTGTCCGCCGGCGCGATGTCGCTTTCCTGCTCGTCGAGGAGGTTGACCGCGAACGCGACCTCGGAAGCATCCCCGATGCGCAGGCCGTACAGCCCCGCGCGGCCGGTCGCCGCGTACCTGAAGATGCCGCCGGGATCGGCCTGGAGCTCGACCTGCGCGCCGTCCGGCGTGCGCACGACCCCGCGCACGGGCCCTCCCGGCGCCGCCCGGTGGGTGAGCGGCTGCCAGACCCGGCACATGCGGCCGGCCTCCTCGCCCGTCTCGCCGCCCGCGAAGGCGACGGCGTTCTGGCAGAACATGACGAAACAGGTCTCGAACGGAAAGTTGGTTCTGAGGAGGTCGAAGGGCGCGAGGATGAACACGGCGCCGCGGCGTCGGACGAGCGCGAGCGCGGGCGCGGTCCCGAGCTCGGCGAGGACCTCGGCGTCGCGCGGCGGCGCGATCGCCAGGCACTCCGCGGCGAAGAAGCCTCCCATGTCGACGTGCTGGAGGAGCGGGTGGGACGCACTCCAGTCGATGCACACCTGGTCCTCGAGCTCGCCCGTCACGATCGCGTCGCTCTGTGCGGGCGGCCTGCCGAAGACGAGGCAGCTTGTCCGCGGCAGCCGCGCGGGCGCGTGGCGATCGAGCACGATGAGTCCGTACGTGCGCGCGGCGTCCAGCGCGTCCGGATCCAGCCGGTCGAACTCTGCGGGCGCGAGCACGTCGAGCTTCGCCAGAGCGCAGGCGCGCAGGGCCGCCAGGAGCGGCGGATTGCCTTCGGTCACGAGGAGCGCCGCGACCCGCCGCGGCGGCGGCACGATGAGCCACGCCAGGTCGTCGTTCCTGAGGGCATCGCCCGCGAGCGCCTCGATCCGGAGGACGCCCTCGCCGGGGTCGTTGAACGTGAAGACGACCGACGTCCTGCCCGGCGCGCCGCGGTCGGGGAGCGGCCCCTCGCGACGCGGCCGCGGGTCGCGCGGCGGCACGAGCGCCTGCCTGACGGCCGCCGCCGCGCCGTTGACGCTCAGGCGGACGTCGACCGCCGCCGCGTCGGCGCCGAAGTTGGCCAGCGTCGCGAAGACCGAGATTCTCTCCGGCTGCTCGTAGGACCTGCGCGCCTGGGCCGCGACGATGGCGACGTTGTCGCGCGCCGCGCCCACGCGGTGGAAGCGCAGGTCGCCCGCCGCGGCGACGACCTCGCCCGCGTCGGCGATGACGCCGTCGCTGAGAAGCTCGATGCGCGGCGGGGCCTCCGACGAGCGGTTGTTGGTCTCGTCGCCGGCCGGGGTCGCGAACGCGCGCGCCACGGCGATGGCGTCGCGGATGCGCGACTCCCCGTCGCTCGGCGCGATCGACGCGATCGCGTCCTTGAGGCGCGCCTTGTCCGACGTGAAGTTGCAGAGGACCTGCGGCCTGGCGTCGAAGGCGATGACCATGGCCTGGTCGGCCTGGCTCGTGAAGTGCCACGCGCGCTTGACCGCCAGGTTGTCGACCAGGAGCGCCGCGCGCCGCGTGGCGTCCTCAAGACGCGTCACGCCGTCCTCCGACGCGTTCATGCTGGCCGAGCGGTCGACGAGAATGACGTGGCGCCGTCCGGCCTCGGCCGAGAGATGCAGGACGGGCCGCGCGAGGGCGATCAGGATCGCCGCGAGGGCCAGCATCTGGAGGAGGAGGAGGAGATTGCGCCTGAGCTTCTGGAACGGCGCGTTGACCTGGAGGTCCTGGAACGCCCGCTTCCAGAGGAACGTGCTGCTCACGAGCAGTTCGCGGCGCTTGAGCTTGAGGAAGTAGAGGAGGAGGAGCGCCGGCACGGCGATCGCCGCCGCCGCCGCGCCGGTGAGAGGAAGCAGCCATTCCATGTCATGCCCCCACGATGCGCGCGTTTCTGAGGCTCGTCAGGACGAGTCGATCGACGGGCTGCGAGGAGTCCGCCAGTAGGTGCGCCGCGCCGCGCCGCGTCAGGTACGCCGAGAGCCCCCCGACGTAGGCGTCGAGCGTGCGCCGGTAGCGGGCGAGCAGCGCCGCGGTCGCCGTGATCTCCGAGGCGTCGCCGTCCTCGGCGTCGACGAGCTTCAGGTCGCCGGCCAGGTCGGGCGCGCGCTCCTGCGGGCTCAGGACCTGCACGGCGCACAGGTCGTAGCGGTCGCTCAGGAGCGCCGCGAAGCCGCGCTCGTAGCCTTCCTTGAAGAGGAAATCGGAGAGCACCACGGTGATGCCCGAGCCCAGGCGGTCCTGGGCGAGCTGCCGGCAGGCCTTGCCGAAATCCGAGAAGCCCTCGTCGGGCGCCGTGAGGAGGAGGTCGGCGAGCGCGGGCAGGTACGCGCGCCCGCGCATGCCGGACAGGCGCGCCCGCAGGCCGTCCGCGAACGTCGCGACCGTCACGCGGTTGTTGCGGGCAAGGCCGATGTAGGCGAGCGCCGCGGCGAGGCGCCTGAGCAAGAGGCGCTTGGGAGGATCGCCGAACCCGACCGACGCGCTCGCGTCCAGCAAAATGTGCAGGCTCAGGTCCTGCTCCTCCAGGAAGACCTTCAGGAAGAACCGGTCCAGGCGGCCGTAGATGTTCCAGTCAAGGAAGCGGATGTCGTCGCCGGGCGCGTACTGGCGGTGGTCCGCGAACTCGACGCTCTGGCCGCGGCGCTTGCTGCGGCGCTCGCCGTGCGCGCCGCCGCGCAGAATCCGCCGGCTGCGGATATCCAGGGCATCGAGGCGCGCCATGAAGGCGCCGTCCAGGAGTTCGGTGAGCCGGTTGCGGGCTGCAGCCATGGCTATGCGACCGTCCTCGGAACGCGGGCCAGGATGTCCGCGATGATCGCGTCCGGGCCGACCCCCTCGGCCTGGCCCTCGAAGTTGAGCAGAATGCGGTGCCTGAGGCACGCGGGAAGCGAGGAGGCGACATCGTCGAAGCTCGCGTGGTAGCGGCCGTCGAGCATGGCCATGACCTTGGCCGAGAGCATCGCCGCCTGGACGCCGCGGGGCGAGGAGCCGAACCTGACGAACCGGTTCGCGAGATCGACGGCGAACTCCCCGCCCGGGTGCGTCGCCAGGACGAGCCTGATCGCGTAGTCCTTGACCTGCGGGGCGGCCACGACGCGCCTGACGAGGGCGCGCGCCGCGAGAATCGCCGCGGCGTCGATGATGGACGCGGCCTTGGGCGCGGCCGCGGCGGTCGTGCGGTCGAGGATCTCCGCCAGCTCCCCGCGCGAGCTGTAGGGGACGAGCAGCTTCAGCATGAAGCGGTCGAGCTGGGCCTCGGGCAGGGGATAGGTGCCTTCCTGCTCGATGGG
>DHGK01000148.1:11250-16545 GCA_002402755.1 Planctomycetes bacterium UBA4800 | reverse complement strand
GGAAATCAGTGACTGTCCCCGGACGAGGTCGAAACAGATGCGCAGGTCGTTCTCGCCGCGGAGATACGTGCCGGGGGCGAGATCGCGCGCGGCGCGCACTTCCCTGAGCTCGACCGGCGCGGCCTCCGGCCGCGCCACACGGAGCGTGAAGCGCGGGCAGGCGAAGGGCGCCGTCAGGACGATCGAGGCGCCGCTGCGCTCGATGCGCGTCAATTCGCGCGCCGCGGCGTAGCGCGCAAGCTCGCCCGATGTCATCCACAGCGTGCGATCGCGGAAGCGCGCTTCGAGCGCCAGGGCGACGCGCTTGAATTCCTCAAGTCCGCGCTTCGTTCCGTGCGTGTAGAGCCCGGGCCAGTGGCACAGCATGACTGCCGGCTCGCCGCGCTCGATCAGCTCGACCATCCGGCCGGCCGCCGCATCGCCCGTCGCGTAGCGATGCCCCTGGGGCGTCTCGTCGCCGTCCCAGCCGCCGAACCAGTCGCCGGTCGCGGCCGGCACGTTGACCGTCAGGAGCGGCGTCCCCCCCGCCGCCGCGCGCACGTGCTCGAGCTTCGGCCGCGTGCTCTCGCCGCCGTCCGAGACGTACTTGAAGTAGTGGGGGATTTCGGCGGCGTAGACATCGCGCACGGCCTGCCCGACGGCGAGCGAGAGCTCGGACTCGACCCCGTTGCCGAAGC
This sequence comes from Planctomycetes bacterium UBA4800, assembly GCA_002402755.1. Classification (GTDB taxonomy): domain Bacteria; phylum Planctomycetota; class UBA8108; order UBA8890; family UBA8898; genus UBA8898. The sequence goes on along the minus strand of DHGK01000148.1, from coordinate 15,868 downwards.
CGCCGGGCGTCGTGATGCCCTCACAGGGAAGATCGCAGTTCTTGAGAATGCGCAGGGCGTAGGCGAGGTAGCTCGCGAGCTCGTCGGCGCTCTTCTTCCCGTGCGGATAGGAGTTCTCCATCGTGGCGGCGCTGATCTCGGCCTGCGGCCGCCCGGTCGCAAGGTCGATGACGCGCGTGTGCGAGATCATCTCGGGGTGAATGTCGAAGCGCGGCGCCATCAGATCCCGGACGAGCGCGAGGCTGTCGAGGAGCTCGCGCCGCGACCAGCCCGGAAGCTCGCGGTCGAGCCAGCCCACGCAGGCGGGGTAGGGCACGATGCTGTACTTGCCGCGGATGCCGTGCTCGGCGCAGAACTCGCCGAACTCGCGAACGAACGCATCCGGAATCTCGCGCGGCCACGACTTCCACGGCCGCCGGTACTCGGCGCGGCCGGGCCAGGCCTCGGCGAACTGGGGCATGCAGAAATACCCCATGTTGACGAGGCACGTCGAGTCGTCGATGAAGAACGAGAGGGGCACGCGGTCGAGGGGATGCAGCACCGCGACATCCTCGGCCGCCGCCGTCCGCTCCCCGCGCGCGATTGCCGCCGCCGCGGCCGGCGCCCCGGCCGCCGTGATACCCGCCGCCGCCGCGCACCTGAGAAAATCGCGCCGCCCGCCGTGCACCATGGCCCTGTCCTCCTCGGGTTCGTCCGAGGGCCATTGTGCCCCCGCAAGTGCCGCGGGCGCAAGATGCCCGTCGTCGCGCGTCACGCGGACGGGGACGCGCCGTCCGGGGCGGACGAGACCGCCTCTCCGCGGCGGCGGGCGGCGCGCGCGCACGCGCGGCAGATGCCGTGGATCTGGAGCGTATGGCGGAGGCTCGTGAAGCGGTGCGCGCGGCAGAGGCGTTCCTGCAGGCGTTCGAGCTCGGCCGAGTAGAACTCGATGGCCTTGCCGCAGCACGCGCAGCGCATGTGATCGTGGTGCCCGCGGCCGGCGGCGCGCTCCCAGCGCGTGAGCTTCGCGGTGCGCTCGGCCGCCGCTATGATCCCGGCGTCGGCGAGCAGCGGCAGCGTGCGGTAGACCGATGCCAGCGACACCGCCGCGCCGCGGCGCTTCAGGGCATCGTGGAGGTCCTCCGGGGAGAAGTGGTCGCCGCGGGCGAGCACTTCCGCGAGGATCGCCCCCCGCTCGCGCGTCATCCGCAGGCCGCGCGCGGCCAGAAAGGCGGCGAATGCGTTCGTTCCCATGGCGCTCACACGCTTCGCACGAAGATGCCGCTTGCGACATCGCGGTCGATGGCTACGGTCGTCTCGCCGATGGCGACGACGAAGGCCGGGAGCTTCTGCTGGAGCCGCAGCGCCGCGCCCGGCACCAGCCCCAGGCCGGCCAGGCGCTGCAGGCCGGGACTCGTTATGAACGTGACCCTGAGCATGGCGCCGACCTCGGCATCCGCGAGGCTCCGGACGAGCGGCGCCAGCTTGCGCGTGTAGAGCTCGCAGCACGCGCCCTTGGGGATGGGCTTGCCGTGCGGGCAGAGCGGCGGGTGGCCGAGCAGCGTGCAGATGGCCTCCTCGACCGACGCGCTGATGACGTGCTCGAAGTGGCAGGCATCGGCCTCGTAGTCCTTGATGTCGAGGATGTCCGCGAAGAGCCGCTCGGCGAGCCTGTGCCGGCGGACCACATCGCGGGCCCGGCGCTCGCCGGCCGGCGTCAGGGAGATGCGGTCGCCCGCGATCGTGATGAACCCCGCCAGGCTCACGGCGCGCACGCGCGCCTCGTCCCCGACGCGCGCGACGACGTCGGCCACGGCCGGCGCGTGGCCGAGCTCGATGAAGTCCCAGACCGTCTCGAGGGTCTCATCCTCGAACATGCTCTGCGTGCCCGGACCTTCCTGTACGATCTTGTGCGCGAAGTCCTTCATGACGCGTGCCTCCGGGTTTCATCCGAGCGGGATCGCGAGCGCCCGCAGCGTCCAGTTCAGCGCGCCGCCGGCCGCGACGGCCAGGACGGCGATGATGACGAACATGCACACGGCCGGCCTGAGGCCGCGCTCCTTGATCATCATGAGGAAGTGCGCCAGGCAGGGCACGAACAGCGTGAGGGTCAGGAGGCTGACCATGGTCTGCACGGGATCGAGCATCCCCTGGTCCCTGAGGGCGTGGAGCCCCGCCGCCCCGTAATCGCGGCGCAGAAAGCCGACGAGAAACGCCGCGGTCGCCTCGCGCGGGAGGCCGAGGAAGTCCGTGATGACCGGCGCCAGCGCCTCCTTGAGCGTGTCGAGGAGCCCGGCCTTGTCCAGCAGAAACAGCGCGAGCGTGCCGTAGACGAACAGCGGGGCGGCCTCCCTGAGGTACCAGACCACGCGATGGCCCGTCTTCAGGAGCACGTTCCCGGCCGAGGGCAGGCGGAAGGGCGGAATCTCCAGGATGAATCCCGTGCGTTCGCCCGGCACGATCAGGGCGGCCAGCCTGCCCGCCAGAAGTAGCACGGCGCCCAGGCAGCCGATCCAGATGGCAAACGCCGTCAGCGACAGCCCGCCCAGCATTCCCATGATCACGCCGAGCTGGGCCGCGCAGGGCACGGCCAGGGCGAGCAGGAATGTCGCGATCAGCCGGTCGCGCCGCGTCTCCAGAACGCGCGTCGTCATGACCGCCATGGTGCCGCACCCCAGGCCGAGGACCATGGGAAGCACGGCCTTGCCGCTCAGGCCCATCAGCCTGAAGAAGCGGTCGGCCATGACGGCGAGGCGCGGGAGGTAGCCCGTGTCCTCCAGCACGCCGAAGGCAAGGAAGAACGCGGCGGTGATGGGCAGGATGATGGCGAGGGCGTACGTGAGGGCCATGGTGATGACCCCGTACGGGCCCACGAGCATGTCGCGCAGGAATTGCGTCGGGACGAGCAGCTCGGCGGCGCGCGTGAAGAACGGGTTCACGTACCCGTTGAAGACGGCGTCCTCGGCGAAATCGACGAGCACGCCGGCGCCGAGCACGCCCACGAAACCGTACAGCCCGAGGAGCACGGCCGCGAGGATGCACGCCCCCCAGACGGGATGCATGCACGCCGCGCCCAGGGTGCGCATGATGGGGTAGGGAGACGCCGCGACGCGCGTCGTCGCCGCCTCGGCGAGCTCGCGCGCCTTCCTGAGCCTCGCCTCGTGAATCGCCGTGCCGACAGGACGGGCGAAGGCCCGCTCGCACTCTCCGCGGAGGCGCTCGATCGTCTCGACCGCCGCCGCGTCCAGCGCACAGCGCAGCCTGGGTCCGAGCGTCTCATCGCGCGAGAGCGCCATGAGGGCGAGCGCGCGGGCGGGGCCGGCGGCGGGCGGCAGGAGCGCGGCGATGCGCCCCGCGTAGTCCTCGATGACCTTGTGGTAGCGCACCGCGGCGGATGGCACGGCGGCCGCGCGGCTCGCAAGCGCGCGCCGCAGCTCTCCGAGCCCCTTGCGCTCGGGCGCCACGGTGCTGATGACCTCGATGCCGAGCGCGCGGCCGAGCGCCTGGGTGTCGATGAGAATGCCGCGGTCGCGGGCCTCGTCCTCCATGTTGAGGTCGAGGATCAGGGGAAGCTCCATCTCGGCGAGCTGCAGCGTGATCAGGAGGGCGCGCACGAGATTCTTGGAGTCGCCCACCTGGACGACCGTCACGGGACGCTCCGCGAGGAGGATGTCGCGCGTCACCTGCTCGTCCTCGCTCATGGGGACGATGCTGTTGATGCCGGGGGTGTCGATGCACACGAGCCGCCGGCCGTGGACGGCGGCGTTCCCGCGCGTCACCTCGACCGTGGTGCCCGGGTAGTTGGACACCGTCGCATACGTGCCCGTGAGGAGGCCGAAAAGAACGCTCTTGCCGACGTTCGGCGTCCCGACGAGCGCGACGCGCTCCTCGGGGCTCTTCCCTGCCGCGGCTCCGGCGTGCATCTCCATGTGCGTTTCCCGCGCGGCGGCGGGGCCCCCCTCCTCGGCGGGGGCTCCCGGCGCGCGCTTCTCAGCGTGTACTTCAAACCCACGGCCCATGGCCGTGGAACGCGGCAATCAGCCGCGAGGACGGACAGACGGAATCAATCGCGAGAACACGAAGGCACGAGAACGGAATCGGCCACGAAGACACGAAGGCACGAAGAGCACAGAGGAGACCACGGAGTCGGTCCCTTGCACCGGATCACATGCGAGATCCTTGGTGCCCTCGTGTCTTCGTGGCAACGTTCTTTCCGGCCATGTCTCGGCGTGATCCATGTACGCGGCTCCGGAAGGGCTACTCCGGCGTCTCGCCCCCGGCGGCGACGCGCCGAGGCCGCCGCCCCCGGGGCGAGACGTTACTGAGAATGATTCTCATTAGCATTATGGGGGCGGGCGAGGAGGGTGTCAATGCCTCGCGGGCGCGGCGGTGCGGCCCCGCGGCGCTGAGGAATCAGGGCGCGGATGAGCGCGGGAGACCGGCGAGAGCCGTTCGTCCGCCGCCGGCGCCGCGCTCCGGCGGGTCGTCCTTCCAGCGCGGCGGCTCCGCCGCGTTGTGCCCCGCGGGGGCGTTTGCTACCATCGAGGTTGCGATGACGAGGAGCGTTCCGGCTGCACGATGCGTACGTACATATTCGGTGAACCCATGGCCCCCCGGGCGCCGGCTGTGGCCGGCGTTT
>DHGK01000148.1:0-11242 GCA_002402755.1 Planctomycetes bacterium UBA4800 | reverse complement strand
ACGCCGAGCGGTTGCCGCGGAGAAAACCTCCCTCCTCGCTCCTGTGCGTCGATAGGAACAAGAGTGCGCAATGAACGCGTGTATCGCGTGTCTTGTCCGACGGGTTCACCGAATATGTACATGCGTACCGATAATGCCGATAGAGAGAGATGGAGAGGATGTGCATCCGGAGGCCGGCGGCGGCGCACGGGGGGATCCGGAGCGCCCGCGGGAGGAATCATGACGCGCGTCTCGGCGGGAAGCGCATGGGCGGCGCTGTGCGCCGCGCTGCTTGCGGGCGGTTGCGGGTCGCTCGTGCCGCGCGGCCTCGCCGACACTCCGCCCGTGCCCGAGCGCGCGGGCGCGGAGGTGGCGCTGGCGCCGTCGAGCGCGCCTGAACGGCCGGCTGCCGTCTCGTTGCCCGTCGGGCTCTCCCCCGACACGCCGCTCACGCTCGGCAAGGTCGTCGACATCGCGCTTGAGTGCAATCCGGTGACGCGGTCCTCGTACCTCCAGGCGCGGTCGGCGGCCGCATCGCTCGGCATCGCGCGCGCCGCCTACTACCCGACGATCGAGGCGGCGGGCGGCGTCGCGCGGACCCGGCAGACGAACTCGCAGCGCGGCGGTTCCCCCGAGACCGTGTTCAGCGCGGGGCTCGGCCTCCGGTATCTGCTTTTGGACCTGGGCGGCCGCGCCGCCGATGCGGACGAGGCGCGCCTCGGGCTCATCGCCGCCGACTACAGCCACAATGCCGTTGTGCGCGGCGTGGCGCTCGATGTCGAGCAGGCGTACTTCGACTACTGCAACGCCAGGGGGCAGCGCGAGGCCGCGAAGGCCACGGTCGCGCAGGCGCAGACGGCGCTCGACGCCGCGGATCTGCGGCACAACGCCGGCGTCGCCACGATCGCCGAGGTGCTGCAGGCCAAGACGGCGCTCTCCCAGGCCAAGCTGGACCTGGAGCGCGTCGAGGGCGAGGTGATGGTCGTGCGCGGCCTGCTGGCCACGACGATGGGCCTGCCCGCCGACACGCCCTACGACGTGAGCGGCCTGCCGCCCGAGGTGCCGCTCGACCGGTCGCTCGCGGCGGTCGAGGAGTTCATCGCCACGGCGAAGTCGTGGCGCCCCGACCTTGCCGCCGCGCGGGCGCTCGCCGAGGCCTCGGCGCAGCGCATCCGGTCGGCGCGCGCGCGGGGGCTGCCGAGCATCTCGCTCTTCGCCGATGCCGCGCGAACGTACTACGAGCCCGGGGATGCGGCCGACCACGGCGACTCCTGGTCGCTGGGCGCGACGCTCTCGGTGCCGCTCTTCACGGGATTCAGAACCGGCTACGAGATCGACAAGGCCCTGGAAGAGGCCGAGCTCGCCGGAAGCCGCGCCGAGACGCTCGAGCAACGGGTCGTGCTCCAGGTGTGGACGAGCTACTACGCGCTCAGAACCGCGGTCGAGATCGTCAAGGCGAGCCGGGACGTGCTCGCGAGCGCGGAGCAGGCCGAACGCGTGGCGCTCGGACGCTACAAGGAAGGCGTCGGCACCCTCATCGACCTCCTGGTGAATCAATCGGTGCTCGCGACCGCGCGCGCGCAGGAGGTCAGGGCGCGCGCCGGCTGGTGCATAGCCCTGGCGCGGCTCGCCCACGACGCGGGGCTCGTCGTGCCGATCGACTGGAACCAGCTCTCCCTTGAACCGACGAGGCAATCGTGATCATGCATTCAGCGATCAAGTCCGCCGCGGCCTGCGCCGCGCTCGCGTGCTGTGCCGCGGGCTGTCGCGACGGCGGCGACTCCGGCAAGGCCCGCCCGGCGCCGGTCGTGCGGGTGCTGGCGGCCGAGGCCGTCGCGAAGACCATGCCCGTGCGGCTGCGCACGATCGGCCACGTCGAGCCGATCCAGACCGTCGCCGTGCGGCCGCGCGTCGGCGGCGAGCTCACCAAGGTGTGGTTCCAGGAGGGGCAGCGCGTCGAGGCCGGCGACACGCTCTTCACCATCGACCCCCGGCCCTACGACGCGGCGTTGAAGCAGGCCGAGGCCGAGCTGGCCAAGGATCAGGCGCTGCTGCGCAAGGCGGAGGCCGATGTCGCGCGCTACGCCGAGCTCGTCAAGAAGGACTTCGTCACGAAGGAGCAGTTCGATCTCATCGTCGCCAACGCCGAATCGCTCAAGGCCGGCGTCGCGGCCGACGAGGCGAACATCGAGCGCGCGCGGCTGGAGCGGGAGTTCTGCACCATCACGGCGCCGATCGCGGGCCGCACGGGCGACCTCATGGTGAAGGCCGGCAACCTCGTCAAGGCGAACGATGACCGGGCACTCGTCGTCGTGAACCAGATACGGCCGATCTACGTCGTCTTCACGGCGACGGCGGAGTTCTTGCCGGAGTTCGTCAACCGGCCGGCGGGGAGCATCAAGGTCAGCGCGCAGCCGCCCGACGGCGGCGCGGGTCCGTACGAGGGCGTGCTCACCTTCATGGACAACGTGATCGACCGGGCGTCGAGCACCGTGATGCTCAAGGCGACGTTCCCGAACGAGCGCGAGACGCTCTGGCCGGGGCTCTTCGTCGATGTACTGGTCGTGCTGCGCGAGGAGCCCGATCGAGTCGTCGTGCCCACGACCGCGGTCCAGACCGGGCAGGAAGGCCAGTTCGTGTTCGTGATCGAGCGCGATGCGACGGTCGAGCTCAGGCCCGTGGCGGTCGCGCGCATGGTCGATCAGGAATCCGTGATCGACCGGGGGCTGGCGCCGGGCGAGCGCGTCGTGAGCGATGCCGAGTTCCGCCGCCTCGTGCCGGGAAGCCGGGTGGAGGTGAAGGCGGGGCTCGTGCCCGAGACCGCGCCCGCGGGCACCGGGGACCGCAAGGAATGAACATCTGCGCGCTGTTCATCCGCCGTCAGGTCATGACGACCCTCGTCATGGCGGCCGTGCTGCTCTTCGGCGCCATGGCCTACCGGCGGTTGCCCGTGAGCGATCTGCCCACCGTGGATTTCCCGACGATCTCGGTGTCGGCTTCGCTCCCGGGCGCGAATCCCGAGACCATGGCCTCCTCAGTCGCCCAGCCCCTCGAGAAGGAGTTCAGCACCATCGCGGGCGTCGACAACATGACGTCGACGAGCGTGCTCGGCAGCGCCAGCATCACGCTGCAGTTCGCGCTGGAGCGCGACATCGACGCCGCCGCGCAGGATGTCCAGGCCGCCATCGCGCGCGCCGGCCGGCACCTGCCGCGCGACATGCCGTCGCCGCCGAGCTACCGGAAGGTCAACCCTGCCGATTCGCCGATCCTGTTCGTCGCGCTCACGTCGCCGACGCTGCCCCTGTACGAGCTGAACAAGTACGCCGAGACGACGATCGCGCAGCGCATCTCGACCGTGCTCGGCGTCGCGCAGGTGCAGGTCTACGGCGGGCAGAAGTACGCCGTGCGCGTGCAGCTCGATCCGCGCGAGCTGGCGACGCGCGGCATCGGCATCGACGAGGTGCAGCGCGCGGTGCAGGACGCGAACGTCAACCTGCCGACGGGCGTCTTGCTCGGGCCGGAGCGCGCGTACACGGTGCAGGCCGCCGGCCAGCTCACGACCGCCGATGCGTACCGCCCCATCATCGTCGCCTACCGCGGCGGCAAACCCGTGCGCCTGGAGGAGCTCGGCAGGGTCTTCGACAGCGTGGAGAACAACAGGGTGGCGGCGTGGTTCATCGACCGGCGCGACGCCATCGACCGGCGCGGCATCGTGCTCGCCATCCAGCGCCAGCCCGGCACGAACACGGTCGAGGTCGCGCGGCGCGTCAAGGAGCTGCTGGCCGTCTTCCAGGAGCAGCTGCCGGCATCGGTCACGCTGCGGATCCTCTTCGACCGCTCGCAGTCCATTCAGGAGTCGGTGCGCGACGTCAAGGTGACGCTGCTCGTGACGCTCGTCCTGGTGGTCCTGGTCATCTTCCTCTTCATCCGCAACCTCTCCGCGACGCTGATCCCGTCGCTGGCGATGCCGATGTCCATCGTCGGCACGTTCGCGGCGATGCATCTCCTCGGCTACTCGGTCGACAATCTCTCGCTGATGGCGCTCACGCTCTCGGTCGGCTTCGTCGTCGACGATGCGATCGTCATGCTCGAGAACATCGTCCGCCACATGGAGATGGGCAAGACGCGGCTCCAGGCCGCCTTCGACGGCTCCGGGGAGATCGGCTTCACGATCGTGTCGATGACGATCTCGCTGGCGGCCGTGTTCATTCCCGTGCTCTTCATGGGCGGCATCATCGGGCGCCTGTTCCAGGAGTTCGCGGTCGTGGTCGGCATCGCGGTCCTGATCTCGGGGTTCGTGTCCCTGACGCTGACGCCGCTCCTCGGCAGCCGCTTCCTGCGTCCGGCGGGGGAGGGGCGGCACCGCGTGCTCTACAACTTCTTCGAGCGCTTCTTCACGGGCATGCGCGATGTGTACGGCGCGGGCCTCCGCTGGTCGATCGCACACGGCGCCCTGATGATGCTCCTGATGCTCGCGTTGACGGCGCTCACGGTCGTCTTCTTCGCCATCGTGCCCAAGGGGTTCGTCCCCTCCCAGGACATAGGGCAGCTCTTCGGGCAGACGGAGGGCGCCGAGGGCATCTCGTTCGAGTCGATGGTGGCGCACCAGAAGGCCGTCGCGGCGGTGGTCGGATCCGATCCGGGCGTCGATGCGTTCATGTCATCGGCGGGCGGCCGCGGCGGTGCGGGCGCCTCGAACACCGGCAACCTCTTCATCCGGCTCAAGCCCCGCGAGGAACGCGATGTCACCGCCGATCAGATCGTCGAGCGGCTGCGGCCCCGGCTCGCGCAGATCCCGGGAATTCGCGCCTTCATCCAGAGCCCGCCGGCGCTGCAGATCGGCGGCCGCATGAGCCGCAGCCTGTACCAGGTGACCCTCCACGGCCTGGACACGGAGGCGCTCTATCGCACGGCGCCGGAGCTGGAGGAGCGCCTGGGCACGCTTCCCGAGCTCACGGACGTGTCGACCGATCTCCTGCTCAGGAATCCCGAGCTCAGGGTCGCGATCAATCGCGACAAGGCCGCGTCGCTCGGGGTCAGCGCCCAGCAGATCGAGGAGGCCCTCTACACCGCGTACGGCCAGCGGCAGATCTCGACGATCTACGCGCCCGAGGACCAGTACCGGGTGGTCATGGAACTGGCGCCGGAGTACCAGCGCGAGGTGCACGACCTGCGCCTGCTCTACATCCGCTCCGGCCGCGGAGAGCTCGTGCCGCTCGATTCGCTCGTCACGTTCGGGCCCGGGGTCGGACCCGTGAGCGTCAACCACACGGGGCAGGTGCCGTCCGTGACGCTGTCGTTCAACCTGGCGCCCGGCGTCGCGCTCAGCCAGGCGACGGAGGCGGTCACGAGGGCCGCCGCCGAGATTCTCCCCGAGACGATCACGATGTCGTTCCAGGGCACCGCGGAGGCGTTCGAGACGGCGCAGCGGGGGCTCGGCCTGCTGCTCCTCCTGGCGATCCTCGTCATCTACATGGTGCTCGGCATTCTCTACGAGAGCTTCGCCCACCCGCTGACGATCCTCTCGGCCCTGCCGCTTGCGGGCGTGGGGGCGATCGGGACGCTGCTGCTCTTCGGGAAGGACCTCAACATCTACTCGTTCGTCGGCGTGATCATGCTCGTCGGCCTGGTCAAGAAGAACGGCATCATCATGATCGACTTCGCGATCGAGGCCCAGCGCACGGAGGGCAAGGCGCCGGCCGATGCGATCGTCGAGGCCTGCCTGGTGCGCTTCCGGCCGATCATGATGACGACCATGTCCGCGCTCTTCGGCACGCTGCCGATCGCGCTCGGCTACGGCGCCGGCGGCGAGGCGCGCCAGCCGCTCGGCCTGGCGGTGGTGGGCGGGCTGGTCGTGTCCCAGTCGCTGACGCTCTTCGTGACGCCCGTCGTGTACATCTACATGGAGAAGCTCACCGCGTTCCTGCGGGGCTCGAAGGCTTCGGCGTAACCGTTCACGGTTTTCTCGCCGTGCTCGGATGCACAGACAGGCGGCATCTGACGGAAAAGAAACCANNGAGAAGAAAAGGGAGACCGCCGCACGTGACACGGCGCCGCGTAACGTCTCACGTTCCGTTCTCCGTGCCCTCTGTCTTCTCTGTGGTGAGTCAGAACGGGCACCGCGAAGGACGCCGGAATGTGATGGACTGAAGGCGCAGATTCGCGTGTTCGGGATGCCCTGTGAACGGTTACGCTTCGGCGGCTGCCGGAGCGTAGGGCGGGCGGGCGCGGATGCCGGCCGGCGGTGCGCGCCGGGCTATCGCGTCCCCTTCCCGCGCGCGCACGCCTCGCACGGCGTCTCGCCGAGGCGGCCGTCGATCGCCCTGACGCCGCCGCCCCGCAGGGACGCGACGGCCGTGACGGTCGCGGCGTCCTTGACGAAGAGCGAGCCCCAGTAGGCGCCCTTGTCGGGCGGCTGCTCGAACGGCACGGACCTGCCGTCGAAGTTCCGCGCGGCGGCGTCGCCGACGTAGACGACCATCTGCGGCCTCGCGCGGCCGCCCTCGTCGCTCTGGCAGGACAGTACCGTCTCGCCGCCCGGCATCTGCCGGATGTACGGTGCGCCCGCGTAGACCTCGGGCGGGAGCGGGTGCCTGAGCGCGCCCCGGCGGCGAGGGCTTGCCCCGCCGGCGGGTTCGCCGTACCAGTTCTGCGACGCCGGCGTGTGGACGATGGCAGGCTTGAACGCGCCTCCCAGGCCGTTGTCCTCGATCGCGATGACGATGCCCTTGCCTCCCGCGAGCACGAGCGGGACGGGCATGCCGTCGCGGCATCCCTTGCGGAAGCTGACGGTCGCGGGCGGCGTCCACGTCGTGCCCCGATCGCCCGAGCGCAGGAGCGTGATCTCCTGCTCGCTCGTCGCGCGGTACGGCCCCTCGTTGGCGAAGAAGAGCTGGATCTCGCCCGAGGGGAGCGCGACCGCCGCCGGTTCCCAGCACCCGTTCTCGAATTCCGCGCCGGCCCGGTAGACCTCCCCGCAGTCGCGCCACGTGTTCCCATCATCGTCGCTCGCCGCGAGGCGGATCGCGAAGGGGTGGATTCCGTCGTTCGGCCGCTCGTTGTAGGGGAGCAGGATGCGGCCGCCGGGCAGGACGAGCAGTTCGCCGTTCGTCGCCGCGCCGTGGTCGCACGACGCGGCGAGCACGCGCGCGCCCCAGGTCCGGCCGTCATCGACGCTGCGCCTGACCCAGGTCTTCCCCTGCGCGTCGAACGCGCACAGGATGTCGCCGCGCGCCGTGCGCGCCATGCGCGGATACACGCCGTACGGATCCACGGTCACGGCGGAATTTCGGTCCCAGACAACGGTCGGGACGCGCGCCTCCGCGGCCGGCGCCGCGGCGCATTGCGTTGCCAGGAGGCACGAGACGCAAAGGCAGGGGAGGTTTCGCATCGGTCACCCGAGGAGGCTGATCATCGTGTACGCGCCCTCAAGGAGCATCAGGCCGCCGATCGCGTAGTGCGCGCCCTCGCGCTTCAGCGCGCGCGTCGTGAACGCCCCGAACGGCGTCACGAGCGTCGCGCCGACGATCAGCGCCAGCATGAGCTCCCACGGGAGCATGCCGGGGGAGAACATCGTCCGGAAGAAATCCGCGACCGGCATGTCGAGGACGCGGCCCTGCGCCTCGTTCGCCGTCCGCCCGAGGATGTAGGCCGCGAAGGCGCAGATGCAGATCGGCACCTCCGCGAGCGTCGTTATGCCCACGGCGGCGCGCCGCCGCTCGCCGGCGATGATCTGCCCGCCGGTGACGACCGGGCCGAAGCCGCCCCCCGAGATGCCCTTGTTGAAGGCGCTCAGCAGGGCCAGGCCCACGATCTTCTTCCACGCGAACGCCGCCGGCCGGCCGGCGATGACGAGAATGCCCATGATCGTGACGAGCACGCCGATGTACGTTTTCAGCGCGGCGGCCGGGAGGTTCACCGAGACCAGCGCGCCGGCGATGGTCGCGACGATGCCCAGGGCGCTGATCACGAGCACGACCTTGAGGTCGCGCGAGTCCCTGGCGAAGGACACGTTCTCGAACCGGTGGTGGAAGATCGACGCCGCGAGCCCGCCGAACGCCTGCGAGATCAGTACGGCGGGCACGGCCGCGTGGGGGGCGAAGCCCAGCGCGATGAGCAGCGGCGCGAGGATCGTTCCGTAGCCCATGCCCGCGGCCGAGTCGATGAACTCGCACGCGAATGCCATCGAGAGGAGCAGCAGGAACGTCTGGGTCGTGATCTCCACGCCGCGTCTCCGCGCCGGCGGCTAGCGCATGCCGGGCGCAAGCTCCCGCAGGAGCGCGTCCGCGCCGTACACCTTCGCGAGCGCCTCCAGGATCGCCGGCGCGGCCACCGCCACGGCGCGGCCGGGATCCTCGACGTACACGATGTCCCAGATGAGCGAGTCCAGGTTGCCGTCGAAGATGACACCCACGACGTTCGCGTCGCGGTCGAGCACCGGGCTTCCCGAGTTGCCGCCGATGATGTCCGCCGTGCAGATGAAGTTGAACGGCGTCTGGAGGGCGAGCCGCCCGCGCGCGGCGAGCCAGCGCGGCGGGAGCTCGTAGGGATCCCGCCCCCCGGCCGCGTCGCTGCGCTCGAAGGCGCCGCCGATGGTCGTCGCGAACGGCACGGGCATGCCGAGGTCGGTCGTGCCCTTGACCGTGCCGTACGCGAGGCGCAGCGTGTACGTGGCGTCCGGGTAGACGCTCGTGCCGTGGATGGCGAAGAGCGCCGACGCGATCCTCCCGTAGCTCTCGCGCTCCACGCTCTGGTACAGGTCCTCGTAGCGCTTCCGGACGGCCCGCGCGTAGGGATCCACGGTCCGGGCCAGGACGATCATGGGGTCGGCGGAGGCCTTGATGGCCGCGCCGCCGCCCGCCGCGATCTCCCTGCGGGCGCCGGCGCCGCCGAGCGCCGTCCCGCGGGCCAGCTCGGCCGCGCGCGCCTCGGGCGACTTGCCGGCGAGCACCGTGCGGACGAGCGGATGCTCGCCGCCGAACGCCGTCGCGAAGACGGCGAGCGAATGCGCCAGCTTGGCCTGCTCGAGCGCCGGCGAGATCGGCGCCGGCGAGTACAGCTTGAGCTCGAGCGTCGGCATGTCCGATTCCCGGTACCCGGGCAGGCGCTCCTCGTTCGGCTTCTCCTTCTCCGCGGCGAGCCTGACGAGCGTGAGCGCGTGGCCGTACAGCCGCGACCAGAACGCGAGGCCGGTTTCGAGCGCCTGGTACTCGCCGTAGAAGCCTCGCAGCGCCTCGAGCCCGCGCGCGATCGCGTCCCAGTCATCGAGCGAGGCGCCGAGCGCCGGATCGGCCGCGACCCTGGCCCGGAGCGCGGCCTCCCCGGCGGCCTTCGCGGCCAGGACCGGCGGATCGAGCAGACCGGAGAGGATGCCGCGGATCGCCTTGCGCGAGTTCTGGACGCCGAAGAGGTCGTCGCGCGCGACGCGCGCGTTCTCTGCCGTTCGCATCGAGAACTGCTGCATGGCGACCTCGCGGCGGTTGAGCTCCGTGAGGCGGAACGGCATCTCGACGTCGCGCAGGAAGCGCATGTGGTCGAGCGTGAAGAGGCGCTGCGTCGAGCCGGGGTGGCCGGCGACGAACACGAGCTCGCCCTCCGCGAGCGGCGCGCGCCGGATGGGCAGGTAGTGCTCGATCCGCGCGGGCACGCCGTCCTTGCGGACGCGGAAGATGCAGATGTCCAGATCGAAGCGCGGGAACTCGAAGTTGTCCCGGTCGCCCCCGAAGAAGGCGATCGCCTCCTCGGGCGCCATGACGAGCGTGACCTCGTCGTAGCGTGCATACCGGTAGAGGTGGTACAGGCCGCCGCGGTAGAGCATCACGACCTCGCTCTTCATTCCGGTCGCATCCTGGGACTCCTGCTCGATCCGCGCGATGGCGGTGCGGCGCGCTTCGAAGGCGGCCGCGGCATCCGCGCCCGCGGGCACGGCCGCGTTGACGCGCGCGGTCACGTCCTCGATCTGCGCGAGCGCGATGATCTCCAGGTCGGGGCACGCGAGCTCCTCGGCGCGCGTCCGGGCGACGAACCCCTCCTTCAGGAGGTTGCGCTCGGGCGTGCTCAGCTTGAGGAGCACGCTCGCGCCCACGTGGTGGTTCGTCAGGACGAGGCCGTCGGGCGAGATGAAGGAGCCCGAGCCCCCGCTCGAGAGGCGGCAGGCGCTGCGCATGACGCGGTTCGTCCACTCGGCCGAGGGCGCGAAGCCGTGGCGCGCCTTCAGGCGCTCCGCGGGCAGCGCATTGAAGAGCCACATGCCCTCGTCGGCCGGGAGAGGGGCGGGGATCGCGAGCGCGCAGAGCGCGGCGGCGCAGGCGATGCGGGCGGGCATGACGAAGCGTCGGTGCATTGGCAGGTCTCCTTTCGCGCGCGCCGGGCGCGCATCCTCACGATACCGCACGGGCCGGAAACGCGCCAGGCGGGCGCGGCGATTCCGGTAACGCGCGCCGCGCGCGCGGGCCGCGGCGGGCACCGGCGCGCCGGCGAGGACTCGTGTATGCTTGCGATGGCGCCCGGGCGCATCGCCGCGCCCGGCGCGTTCGGGGAACGGCTGTCGCCGCGGAGGTGCGTGTGCTTTCGGCAATTGCGATCGGCGTAGGCATCGGCGTCGCGATCGTCGCCGCGGCGCTCGTCGTCGTGTGGCGCCTCCACGTGCGGCACACGGCGCGCACGCGTTCCCGCTTCCAGGAGCTCTTTCGCGACAGCGAGCACACGCGCGGGCTCTTCATGGCCGCCTTCCACGCGGGCGGCCAGGGCCGGGCGGCCGTGGGGAAGAGCGGCGAGGTGCTCGGCGTGAACCGCGTCGTGGGCGAGATGTTCGACCTGCAGGAGAAGGATTTCCTGCGCGCGCCGGCCGCGGCGCTGTGGGATGCGGTCGCGGGGGCCTGCGCCGAGCCGCGGGAGGCCCTCGTCCGCCTGAATTCTCTCGGGCGCGATCGGGAGCGCATTGCGCTGCGCACCAGGGGGAACGCGATGCTGCGCGTCGAGTGCGCGCCCGTCCGGAACGTCATGCGGGAGGATCTCGGGTTTCTGTACGTATTCCAGGATGTGACGAACGATATGCTGCTGGAGCGCGCCCGCGACGAGTCGCTGGCCGATTGCGCGCGCACGCTCTCCGGATCGCTGCCGGTCCTTCGCGATTTCCTGGATGAGCTCGCCGTCGAGACGTTCGACTCGGAGCGGCGCGAGCTCGTCCGCGGGATCTCGCGGAACGTGGCCGAGGTCGAGCACGTCGCGGCGCGCATTCTCGAGCTGATGCGCGCGGGCCCCG
>DHGK01000103.1 GCA_002402755.1 Planctomycetes bacterium UBA4800 | reverse complement strand
CGATGTCGAACGTGCCGCCGTCGCCCGCCCACGCGAGCACGGTCGTGTGCTCCCGGCCGAGCATGCGCGTGGCGGCGCGGATGCCCGCGGCGACCGAGGCGCCGGTCTCGAACGCCGTGTGGTACACGGGGACGTTGAGCGCGGTGTGGGGGAACGGCCCGGAGATCACCGACCAGCAGCACGCGGGAATGTCCATGATGGTGTCCGGGCCGAGCGCCTTCAGGGCGTAGCGCATGGCGAGCGTCGCGCCGCACCCCTGGCAGGCGAGGTGCCCGGGACGCATGAGCTCTTCAGACGGAATGCTGAGGCGCATCACGCAGTCCTTTCCACACGACGAGGTTCTCGCACGAGGGCGCGCGCGCCGTTTCGCGCGCCATGTCGCAGAACATGTCGGTCGTCACCTCGGCGCCGCCGAGCCCCGCTACGTGGCCGCGGATCTCGGGCGCGCCGGGAACGCCGTAGAGCGCCGAGCGGATCTCCTGGGCGAAGATGCCGCCCGCGCCGAACGAGATGTTGCGGTCAAGCACGCAGAGCCGCCGCGCGCGCGTCGCGAGCGCGCGCAGCCGCGCGACCGGGAACGGCCTGAAGACGCGGATGCGGAGCAGCCCCGCCGCCAGGCCCTCGTCCCTGAGGCGGTCGACGGCCGCGCGCGCGTTGCCGNNGGCGAGCGCGCCCGCCGTGACGATGAGCAGCTCCGCGTCCTCGTGGCGGTAGCACTCGATCGTGTCGTAGCGGCGGCCGAAGGCCGCGCCGAAGCTCGCGTGCGCCTCGTCGAAGCGCACGAGGGCCTCCTGCATGGCCCGTTCGATCATGAACCTGAGCTCGTAGTACGGGTCGGGCTCGGTCAGCGCGCCGAACGTCCGCGGGTCCTCGACATCGAGGCGCCAGCGGGGGGCGTACGGCGGCAGGTACGCATCGACCGCCTCCTGGGAGCGCACATCGACGATCTCGGCCGTGTGCGAGAGGATGAAGGCATCCAGGACGATCATGCACGGCAGCATGACGCGCTCCGCGACCCGGTAGGCGATGGGAACGCTGTCGAGCACTTCCTGGTTGTCGGCGCAGTAGATCTGCATCCAGCCCGTGTCGCGCTGGGCGAGGGAGTCGGTCTGGTCGTCCCAGATGTTCCACGGCGGGCCCATGGCGCGGTTGATGTTGCCCATGACGACGGGCAGGCGCGAGCCCGCGGCCCAGTGCAGCAGCTCGTGCATGAGCGCGAGGCCCTGGGACGAGGTGGCGGTGAAGGAGCGCGCGCCCGTCGCGGTCGCGCCGATGCAGGCGGCCATGGCCGAATGCTCGGACTCGACCTTGATGTACTCGGCGGCGAGGCGCCCGGTCGCGCACATCTCCGAGAGTAGCTCGACGACCTGGGTTTGCGGCGTGATGGGGTACGCCGAGACCACCTGGACGCGCGACCTGAGCGCCCCGTACGACAGGGCGTGGTTGCCCATCATGACGTCGGGGTGCGGGTCGGGCGCCGGCGCCGCCATCTACTTCTCCTCGAGCTCGAAGCTGATGCACTTGCGCGGGCATTCCTCGGCGCAGATGCCGCAGCCCTTGCAGTACTCGTAGTCGATCCGGGGCGCGCCGCCGTCGAACGCGATGGCGGCGTCGGGGCAGAACTTCCAGCACACGCCGCAGCGGCTGCACTGCGCCGCGTCGATCGCGGGCCGCATGACGCGCCACTGCCCCGTCTTGTTGTACGCGGTGTCCGAGGAGGACATCGAGATCTCGGGGAAGCCCGGAGGCGTCGTCAGCGCGTCGCCCATACGGCCTCCGCGGTCGCGGCGAGCTGCACCTCGCGGTACGCCTGGAGCGCGGCCGCGACGTTCGCGTCGGGCTTGGCGGGCGAGTTGTCGCGGATCGCCGCGCACAGGGTGTCGCACGCGACGAAGGGCACGGCCCTGACGAAGGCGCCGAGCATGACCGAGTTGACGAAGGGGGCGAAGCGCGACCCGAGCTGGTGCGCGATCGCCAGCGAGTTGGCATCGATGGCGGCGGTCTTGAAGCCGTCGAAGCGCGCGCGGCACGCATCGGGGGCCAGGCGGGTGTTCATGACGATCCAGCCGCCGGCGTCCACGTTTTGCGCGAGGTCGGGCCGGTCCAGCAGCGCGGGGTCGAGCACCATGAGGTGGTCGGGCCGCAGGATGCGGCCGCGCTCGTAGATCGGCTCGCGCGCGATGCGCACGTAGGCGCAGACCGATGCGCCCCGGCGCTCGACGCCGAATTCCGGGAACGCCTGGACGTGCAGGCGTTCGCGCGCTGCGGCGACCGCGAGGATCTTCGCGGCCACCATGGTTCCCTGGCCGCCGCGGCCGTTCAAGCGGATTTCCAGCATCGATCTCTACCAGCGCATGAGCGCCGCACCCCAGGTGAAACCGCCGCCGAAGGCGTCGAAGAGCACGGCGTCGCCGGTACTGATCTTCCCTTCCCTGTTCGACATGTCAAGACCGATCGGGATCGTCGCGGCCGACACGTTGCCGATGCGGTCGATGGCCAGAACGGTTCTCTCCAGCGGAATGCCCGTGCGCTGGCACGTGGCCTCGAGGATGCGGATGTTGGCCTGGTGCGGCACGAAGAGCTTCACGTCCGCGGGCGAGACCTGCGCCTCGGCGAGCACGGTCTCCGCGGCCTGCGCCATGGCCCTGACGGCGTGCTTGAAGACCTCGTTGCCGGACATGTGGATCGTGTGGAGCCTGCCGGCGACGGTCTCGGCCGACGCGGGCAGGCGCGAGCCGCCCGCGGGCTGGACCAGGAGATCGCCGAGGTTGCCGTCGGCGTGCCAGCAGGACGCGACCAGGCCGCGCCGCGGATCGGGCGATGGCGTAACGATCGTGACGCCGGCGCCGTCGCCGAACAGGACGCACGTGTTGCGGTCGGTCCAGTTGGTGATGCGCGAGAGGATCTCGGCGCCGGCCAGCAGGACGCACTTCGCCCCGCCGGTCTGGATCAGGCTGTCGGCGACGATGAGCCCGTAGAGGAACCCGGAGCAGGCGGCCGAGATGTCGAAGGCCGGGATCCCCGCCCGCAGGCCGAGCCCCTTCTGCACCCAGCAGGCCGTCGAGGGGAAGTTGTTGTCGGGCGTGATCGTGCAGATGATGACCGCGTCGATGTCCTGCGGGACGGCGCCCGCCATCGCCATGGCCGGGCGCGAGGCCTTGATGACGAGGTCCGAGACGGCCTCGTCGTCCGCGGCGATGTGCCGCTCCCTGATGCCCGTGCGCTGCGTGATCCACTCGTCGGACGTGTCGACCATCTTCTCCAGGTCGAAGTTCGTCAACACCTTGGCGGGGAGATATGCGCCGGTGCCGGCAATCCAGGCTCGCGCCATTACCATCCTTTCCACGGGACACGGTGCATCCCTGCGCCGGCATGTCGTGCGCGCGCTGCCTCGGCGGCGACGGCGTCCCGGATTCATCGACCGGGCGGGGAGGCGAAAAAACGTAGTCTCACATATTACCCCAACCGTGCGCCATAGGTCCAGTGGGGATCGGGGGCCGCCCGGGCCCTCGCCGACCTCCGGCGCCACCCATTGGGCATGTCGCTCGTCCGCACCCCCAGGTATTGCGGCCGGCCGCGGATTGACGCGGGGCGCCGCAGGCCCAATGCTATGTACGGCGGGAGGAGCGCCCTTTTCCGCGATGCCGCAAAATATACTTTTGTTCATGGTCGGTCTTGTAATTCTCGGAGTCGGGGCCGATCTGCTCATCCGGGGGTCGGCGGGTCTCGCGCGCCGCTTCGGGGTGCCGCCCTTCGTCATCGGGTTCGCCGTCGTGGGGTTCGGGACCTCGGCGCCGGAGCTGGCCGTGAACCTCTCGGCCGCGTGCGGCGGCTCCTGCGACATGGCGCTCGGCAACATCGTCGGCAGCAACATCGCGAACGTGGGCCTCATCCTGGGCACGGCGGCGCTCGTTCGGCCCCTCGCCGTGCACATGCGCGTCCTCAGGTTCGAGGTGCCGATCGCGATCGGCGCGGCGCTGGCGCTGTGGGCGCTGGCGGCCGGCGGGGACATCGGCCGCGCGGAGGGCGCGGCGCTTCTGGCGGCGTTCGCGGCGGTCGCGGTGCTGGTCTTCCGTTCGGCGCGGCGCGAGGAGCCCGATGTCAAGCAGGAGCTGAGCGCGCCGGTCGACAAGCCCGTGCCCGCCGGCCGGGCCGTTGCGGCGAGCGTGCTCGGACTGGCGGGCCTCACGGGCGGGGCGCACCTGATGGTGGGCGCCGCGGCGGCGCTCGCGCGGACCTGGGGCATGTCCGACCTCGCGATCGGGCTGACGATCGTGGCCGTCGGGACATCGCTCCCCGAGCTGGCATCCTCGGTCGCGGCGGCGCTGCGCCGGCAGCCCGACATCGCCGTGGGAAACGTCATCGGCTCGAACATCTTCAATATTCTCTTGATTCTCGGCGTCACCGCGAGCGTGCAGCCAGTGCCCGTGCCGGCG
This sequence comes from Planctomycetes bacterium UBA4800, assembly GCA_002402755.1. Taxonomy (GTDB): domain Bacteria; phylum Planctomycetota; class UBA8108; order UBA8890; family UBA8898; genus UBA8898. The sequence goes on along the minus strand of DHGK01000103.1, from coordinate 6,458 downwards.
GCGGCGCTGCGCGTGGACATACCGGTGATGGCGGCCCTCAGCGTCGCGCTCCTGCCGATCATGTGGGGCGGCGGGCGCGTGTCGCGCGGGGAAGGCGGGCTCCTGCTCGGACTCTATGCGTCGTACATCGCGTGGCTGGTCGTGCGCGGGGCGTGAGCGGGGAGGAATCGATGGCGAACGGCGCTCCGGCATGGACGGATGGCGCGGCGAAGGCGGCGCGGGCCTACTTCTCCGGCTTCGCGTCGCGCGAGGCGTGTGCGCAGGCCTGGGGGGCGTGGGAGGAGCTGCAGGCGGCGGTCGCTGCGTTTCTCGATGCGCGCGCGCTCGCGGCGCTTTCCGGCGTCGATGTGTACGGCAGGCTGGTCGCGCTCTTCGAGAGCCGGCCCCGCATGCGGGCGCGGTTCAAGGGGCTCCTGTGCTTTCAGGACGGGGAGCGCCTCAAGCAGGCGCTGCTCCGCCTCGTCACCGCGCGCGAGGCGGGCGACGAGGGGCGCAGAATAGAGGCCATGGGCCTGGGCGGCCTGGGCCGCGCGACGGCATCGGAGCTGCTGTGCCTGTGGCGGCCGTACCGGTTTCTCCCGCAGAACACGGCGACGTGCGCGGCCGTGGCCGCCCTCACCGGCGTCTACAAGAAGCGCGACATCGAGGAGTTCCCGTACGACGCGTTCCTGGATCTCGCGGGGACGTTCGAGGGCGCGTTCAGGGCCGAGGCCGAGCGCGTGTTCCCCGAACTTCGGGAGCCGCTCAGGGCGCGCAGGTTTCTCTACTTCTACGCGTTCCTGTCCGAGAAGTGAGATGACCGTTCGCAGGGCATTCCGAATGCGCTGGTCTTTCTGATTCACCACAGAGAAAACAGAGGACACAGAGGACGAAAGGTGAGGCATTGCCCGGCTCCGTGTCCATTGCGATGCACTCTCCGTGTTCTCCTCTGTGTCCTCTGAGTCTCTGTGGTTGTCCGTCGTCGTCTTTACGTCCTCGTGGCGGCCTTCTCTTGTCCTCGGACGCGGCGGCGTCCGCCCCGGACGTCCGGAAACGGACGATCGCCTTCGCCGCGCGCCCGCGAGGGCCCGCGCGCCGGCTGCCCGCGCATCGCAAGTGCTTTGCCTGCCGAGAGATCCGGACGGGGACGCCGCTCGGCGCGGATTTCGGCCCGCGGTTTGCTTTTCCAGCACTCCCGACTGCGCGGAACCTGCGCAGAAAGGAGAACCGCATGTACTTCATCGAGAACGGCTCTGACCGCACGGAGATGCTGAGGGCGCGGCGGCAGTCGCTCGCGCGTTTCCTCGGCCTGGGGGCGCGCCTCGTCCTGGAGGCGAGCGAGGACCTGGACCGCGTGCTCGGGCACGCGCTCGGCAGGCAGAAGCTCATCGGGTGCCTGAACGGCGCGGACTCGGGCTTCATGCACGCGCTGGAGCTCACCGGCCTGCCGCACTACGGCGTCTTCCGGAGCATGCGCAGGCAGTGGGTCGCGCGGCTCATCGATTTCCTCCAGGAGACGGGATACCTGCGCGTCGCCGGCCAGGCGCTGCGGCCGGTGGTGCTCCTCGGCGAGGAAGCCGAGGAGCTGCTCAGGAACCCCGAGGAGGCGCCGCTCCTGCCGCAGGAGATCCTCGACGATGCGACGCTCGGCCCCGCGTGGCCGCGGAGCGCCGCGGAGGAGCGGCTCAGGCGCATCAGGCTGCGCGTGGCGAGGCTGCTCGCGCGGCCGCCGCGGCAGGTCATGTCCGATGATCTTGTCCGCGCGCTGAGCATCGAGACGCCGGCGAGCAAGGCGGACGTGGAGGCGCGCCTTCCCGATGTCGTCAAGCCGCACGCAGAGCTCGTGTGGTCGGCGGTGAGCCCGCACGCCGCCGCCGCGAGCTGAGAAGCGCCGCGCGAAGCCTCACCGGTTCTGCGCCGGCGGCGCGGCGCCCGGCCTTCCTCGCCTCGTCAGGTTGTGGCTGCCCTCGACCGTGACGGAGCCTGCGGCGACATCGTAGATGTAGATCTCGATCACCTCGTGACAGACGCCGGGCACCTTCAGCGGCTTGGGATGGCGAACGAGGCCGAACGCGATGCGCGCCACGTTTCCGCCCTCGGCCTCGTAGCCCAGGAACACGGCGCGCGCGCGGTGCGCGGGCCTCAACGAGCTGATCGAGCCGAGATCGGGACGCGCGAAGAGCGCCGCGAGAAGCCGCTCGGCCTCGCGCCGCTCGCGGCGCGCGCGGAGAAAAGTGCGAAGGCGTTCGAGAAAGCGCACGCGGCTATTATAGCAGGGTTGCCGGTTGCCGGTCTTCCGCTTAAGCTTCCTGTAACGAGTGCCGATAACGGTCACAGGGAGTATCCGCGCGCGGCGGCAGCTCGCGATGCCGCCCGCGCGGCGAGGAGAGGACCATGCGCTCACGCACACCCCTGCACGCCGGCGCCGTCTCCGTGTTCGCGGCGCTGTGTGTCGTGTTCGCCGGCTGCGCCGCGCCCGAGTACGTGCCGCCCGAGGTGCACAGGCCCGCGGGGCCGCTCACGCTCGACGGCGTCGTCGAGCTCGCGCTACGCAACAACCCCGGTCTCGCCGCGGCGGGCAGCCGCGTCGAGGCCGCGCGCGCCGCCATCGACGAGGCCTGGGCCGCGTACCTGCCGGTCCTCCAGCTCTTCGGCCGGTTCACGCAGGCCGACATGCCGTCGAGGACGTTCGGGACGATTCTGGACCAGGAGCGGTTCAGCAACGCGATCGATTTCAACGATCCCGGCGTGACCAGAAACTGGCATCCGGGCATAGGGGGCGGCATCACGCTGTACGACGGCGGGAGGCGATGGCACCGCGCCAGGGCGGCCGAGGCGGGCGCCGCCGCCGAGGATGCCGCGCTTGACGCGGCGCGGCGCGATATTGCCTACGAAGCGGCCCGCGCGTACTTCCTGGTGCACAAGGCGCGCGATGCGGCCGCGGCGCACGAGGCCGCCGCAGAGAACCTCGCCGTGCAGGTGCGGATCGCGGAGGCCCGCCGCGGGGAGGGCGCCCTGCGTGGCGCCGACGTGCTCGGGGTCGCCGCTCGTCTTGCCGACGCGCGGCACGCGGCGGTCGCGGCGCGCGGGAGCGCCGTGCGGGCCGAGACGGGGCTTCGCATCCTGCTGGGGCTCGGCGCCGCGGAGGAGCTGGCGCTCGTGCCGCCCGCGCTCGACGCGCCGCCCGCGCGGCCCGCGCTCGATGCGTGCATCGCCCGCGCCCGCGAGCGCCGGCCCGAGATCGACCGCGCGCGCCTCATGTTCGAGGCGGCGCGGGCGCAGGCGGACGCGGCCCATGCGGGCTGGTTTCCCGACGTGACGATCTTCGGCGAGTTCGGGTTCGACGCGCGCAAGCCCTCGATCGGCCACCCCAACTGGCTGTGGGGCGTCGAGGCGGTCGAGAGCGTGTTCGATGCGTTCAAGACGCCGCTCCGCGTCAGGCAGGCCATGGCGCGCGTGGCCGAGGCGCACGCGGCGGGGCGCGCCGTCGTGCTCGATGTCGAGCGCGACGTGGTGCATGCGCTGCTCGATGCGGAAGAGGCCGATGCGCGCGGAGCCGCGGCCGCAGGCGAGGAACGCCTGGCCGTCGAAGCGTTGCGGGTGGCCGAGGTCGAGCTCGCCGAAGGAAAGGCCGCGCCCGCCCGCGTGCTGGACCGGAAGGCGGCCCTCACTGCGGCGCGCGCGCGCCTGGCCGCCGCGGCGCACGACCGAACCTTCTCGCGCATCGCGCTTGCGCATGCGACGGGCGAGTATCCCCCGTGCCGCGTCGATGTCGCCGGCGGCGACCCGCCCGGCGGCCGGCCGCCGGCGTCGGGCCTTCTCACGGAGAACAGCCGATGAAGCTCGACAGAATCGTGGCAATCGTCCTCGGCGTCCTGCTCGTCGCGGGATTCCTCTGGTCCCAGCGGGTGCGGCCGCCGCATTCGCAGATCGCCCGCGCCGCCGGCGCGCCGCTCCCCGTGCGGCGCGCCAGGGTCGAGACCGCGGAGATACCCATCATCACCGAAGCGGTCGGGACCGTGCGCTCGCGCCGGCAGAGCGATGTGGCGTCGCGCGTGATGGCCCAGGTCAAGGAAACTCGCGCTGCCGCCGGCGACGCGGTCGCGGAGGGCGCCGTCCTGATGGTGCTCGATGACCGCGATCTTGCGGCGCGCAAGGCGCAGGCGGAGGCGGCCCTCGCCGCGCAACGGCAGCAGCGGGACGAAGCGGCCAGGGAGCTTGAGCGCACCCGAAAGCTCGCGGCGCAGGATGCAGCCACGGCGCAGGAGCTCGACATCCTCACGTTCAGGTTCGCGGCGGCCGAGGCCGCGGCCCTGGCCGCGGAGAAGGCGCTCGAGGATGCGACCGTCCAGGCCGAGCACGCGATCGTGCGGGCGCCGTTCGCCGGCGTCGTCATCGAGAAGCGGGTCGACCCCGGCGACCTGGCGGCGCCGGGGGCCCCGCTCATCACGCTGTACGACCCGCGCGAGCTGCGCCTCGAGGCGGCGGTCGAGGAGCGCATCGCGGGCGCGGTGAAGACCGGCGATGCGCTCAAGGTCCGCATCGATGCCCTCGGGGCCGAGCTCGACGGCCGCGTGAGCGAGGTCGTCCCCGCGGTCGATCCGGCGACGCGGACCGGACTCGTGAAGATCGACCTTCCCGAGACGCCGGGCCTGCGGCCGGGCATGTTCGGCCGCGCGCGGATCGCGCGCGGGACGCGCGCCGCGGTTGCGGTGCCCAGGGACGCGCTCGTCAGGCGCGGGCAGCTCGAGCTCGTCTTCTGGCTGCCGGAGGGCGGCGACAGGGCGCGCATGGCGATCGTGCGCGGCGGCGGGTTGCTCCCGGACGGGGAGCGCGTGGAGATCCTGAGCGGTCTTGAGGCCGGCAGACAGATCATCGTGCCGGGGCCGGGCGCGGGTGCGCTGCGCGAGGGCGCGCAGGTCGCGCCGCAGGAGAAGTGAGAGGAGCGGCGCCGTGAGCAGCGACAAGGACGAGGGCCCCCGCCACCCGGCGCACGCGACCGGCTGGATCACCGGCCTGGTGCGGATGTTCATCGACTCCAAGCTGACGCCGCTCATCCTCCTCTTCGCGCTCATCGCGGGGATGTTCGCGGTCCTGAACCTCCCCCGCGAGGAGGAGCCGCAGATCAAGGTGCCGATGATCGACATCTTCGTGCGCATGGAGTGCGCCTCGCCGGCGGAGATCGAGCACCGCATCACCAAGCCCATGGAGAAGCTGCTCTGGGAGATCCCGGGCGTCGAGTACATCTACTCGACCTCGCAGAAGGGCATGAGCATGGCGACCGTCCGGTTTCTCGTCGGCCACGACGAGGAGGACGCCATCGTCAAGGTCAACCAGAAGATGGCCATGCACGTCGACCTCATTCCCATCGGCGGGTCGCTGCCCCTCATCAAGCCCCGCTCGATCGACGATGTGCCGGTGCTGGGCCTGACGTTCTGGAGCGCGGAATCGGACCACTACGGGCTGCGGCGCATCGCGGCCGAGGCCGCCGACGCGATCAAGGCCGTCCCGGACGTCTCCGAGACGACGCTCATCGGCGGCCGGCGGCGCCAGGTGCGCGTGATCCTCGACCCGCCGGCCCTGAGCGCGCACGGCCTGGCGCCGCGCGAGGTGCTCGCGCGGCTAGGCGCGGCGAACGCGCGCGCGACGCGCGGCGAGGTCGCCGCCGCGAACGCGGAGGCGGCGGTCGACATCGGGCGGCTGCTCCGCACCGTCGAGGAGGTCCGGCGCGTCGTCGTGGGCGTCGCGGCCGGAAAGCCCGTGTACCTCGAGAACGTGGCGCGCGTCGAGGACGGGCCGGACGAGCCGTCGGATTACGTGCTCTTCGAGCCGGGCGCGGCCTTCGGCGAGACGCTCGGCCCCGGCGCTCCGGCGGAGATTCCCCGCGAGCTCGTCGAGGGGAGCTTCCCGGCGGTGACGCTGTCGGTCGCGAAGCGCAAGGGCACCAACGCCGTCGTCGTGGTCCGCGATGTGCTGCGCGTTGTCGAGCGCCTGCGCGGCGACCGGATTCCGGCGCACGTCAACGTGACCGTGACGCGCGACTACGGCGCGACGGCCGCGGAGAAATCCAACGAGCTCCTGCTCCACATGGCCATCGCCGTCGTGTCGGTGACGATCCTCATCTGGCTGATCCTCGGCTGGCGCGAGTCGGGCATCGTCGCCATCGCCATCCCCGTGACGCTGGCGATGACGCTCGCCATGTTCTACCTGCTCGGGTACACGCTCAACCGGATCACGCTGTTCGCGCTGATCTTCTCGATCGGAATCCTGGTCGACGACCCCATCGTCGACGTCGAGAACATCGTGCGGCACTTCCGGATGGCGAGGAACAAGGGGCGGAACCTCCTGGCGGTGACCGTGGAGGCCATCCAGGAGGTGCAGAGTCCGCTCGTCCTCGCGACGCTCACGGTCGTGTGCGCGGTCCTGCCCATGGCGTTCGTGCGCGGCCTCATGGGCCCGTACATGCGGCCGATTCCCGT
>DHGK01000239.1:7031-29242 GCA_002402755.1 Planctomycetes bacterium UBA4800 | reverse complement strand
ATCAGAAAGAGCACCACGAAGGACGCCGGAATGTGATTCACTGAAGGGGGAGATTCACGTGTTGGGATGCCCCGTGAACGGTTACCAGCGGAGAGAGACCGCCGCACTTGACATGGAGCCGCGCACCGTCTCACGTTCCGTTCTCTGTGTCCTCGGTCTTCTCTGTGGTGCATCGGAAAGAGCCGCACGCGGGCCGCACGGACGGAAGGACGAACGGGGCCACGAAGACACGAAGACACGAAGGCACGAAGGACGGAAGAGAGATCGCGGCGTTGCTGCATGGCGCTCGACGACCTCCGGCGCCCTTGGCGCCCTCGTGCCCTTGCGGCATCTTTCCCGTTGCGCGCCGGCGGGCGCCGTGCTACGGTGAAGGGAGTTCATCGCAGGAAGGAGGATCGTTCATGACCGATCGCAACCGCACGAGCAGGCGGCGGTTTCTGCGCCGGGCCGCGGGCGCGGCCGGCGCCGCGGCGGCCCTTCCCTTCGCGGCGCGCGTGCGCGGCGCCGAGGTCCGGCCGAGCGAGCGCATCACGATCGGCTGCATTGGCACGGGCGGGCACGGCCGCGACTGGAATCTGCGCGGCCTGCTCGGGCAGCCGGACGCGCAGGTGCTCGCCGTGTGCGATGTCGACAGGAACAACATGGCCGCGGCCAAGGCGATGGTCGACGGGAAGCACGGCACGAAGGACTGCGCGGCGCACGGGGACTTCCGCGACATCCTGGGCCGCAAGGACATCGATGCCGTGATGATCTCGACGCCGGACCACTGGCACGTCCTGATGAGCGTCATGGCAGCGAGGGCCGGCAAGGACGTCCAGTGCGAGAAGCCCACGCTCACCATCGACGAGGGCAAGATCCTCGTCAGGACCGTGCGCGAGTGCAAGAAGGTGTTCCAGACGAGCACCGAGGACCGGTCGATCCCCGTGTATCACCGCATGGCGGAGCTGGTGCGCAACGGCCGCATCGGCGCCCTGAAGACGATCCGGGTCACGCTGCCGTACCAGCCCGGGACGCCCGGCGATCCGACGCCGCAGCCCGTGCCGCCCGAGCTGGACTGGGACATGTGGCTCGGGCCGGCCCCGAAGGCGGCGTACACGCGGGACCGCGTCCACTTCAACTTCCGCTGGATCCGGGACTACTCCGGGGGCATCATCTGCGACTGGGGCACGCATCTCTTCGACACGGCCCAGTGGGCCAACGACACGGAGCTTGGCGGGCCGGTCGCGATCGAGGGCAAGGGCACCTTCTGGGAGGGCGGCCTGTACGACACGCCCAAGGAGTACCACGTCGAGTACACGTACGCCAACGGCGTCAGGCTGCTCGTCGATCACGGCGGGACCGGCATCAGGTGCGAGGGGACCGAGGGCTGGATCGAGGTTCCGTCCTGGCGCGCCGAGCTCACGGCGAGCGACCCGAAGATCCTGAGCTCGGAGATCGGGCCCGACGGCGTGCGCCTCTTCACCTGTCCGGCGGGCGAGCACCGGAACTTCCTTGACTGCGTGAAGAGCCGCAAGGATCCGTACTTCCCGGTCGACAAGGGCCATCGCGTCGCGACGGTCTGCCACCTCGGGAACCTGGCGCTGCTCCTGGGGCGGAAGCTCGCGTGGGATCCGGAGAAGGAAGTCTTCATCGGCGACGAGGAGGCGAACCGCCACCTCTCGCGCCCGATGCGCGCGCCGTGGACGCTGGCATAGCGTCGCGGCGCGGCGGGAGCCGCAGCGTGCGAAGACGGACGTAGCCGCGAAGGCTGCGACGGAAGGACACCACAGAGACGCAGAGGACACAGAGAAGAATACGGAGAGAGAACACCGCCATTGACACGGAGCCTCGCACCGTCTCACGTTCCGTTCTCTGTGGTCTCTGTCTTCTCTGTGGTGAATCAGGAAGAGCACCGCGAAGGACGCCGGAATCTGATCCAGTGAGGCGGAGATACGCGTGTGCGCGATGCCTTGTGAACGGTTGCGAGCGCCACGGAGCGGGCCGGCGTCGCGGTCCTCCCGTCAGTGCAGCGCCGCGTCGGCCAGCGCCGCCAGCAGCGCGCCCGCCAGCGGCCCCGCCACCGGCACCCAGGCGTAGCCCCAGTCGCTGTCGCGCTTGCCCGGAACTGGGATGATGGCGTGCGCGATGCGCGGCCCGAGGTCGCGCGCGGGGTTGATCGCGTATCCCGTCGTGCCGCCGAGCGAGAGTCCGATGCCGAAGACGAGCAGCGCCACGGGGAGCAGGCCCAGCGTGCCGAGTCCGATCGGCGCCTCGGACGTGCTCGCGGCGGAGGGGAGCGCAACGGTCGCGCCGGTCATGAGGAAGATCGGCAGGATCAGGAGAAACGTGCCCATGACCTCGCAGAAGAAGGCCTGCGGCAGGTTCCGGATCGCGGGCGCGGTGCAGAAGCACGCGAGCTTGGCATCGGCGTTCTCCGACGCCTTGAAGTGCTCCCGGTAGAAGAGGAAGACGAGCGTCCCGCCCGCGATGCCGCCCAGCATCTGCGCCAGGATGTACCCGGCGACCTTGCCCGCCGCCAGCTTTCCCGCGACCGCCATGGCGAGGGTCACGGCGGGATTGAGATGCGCGCCGCTTGAGGGCGCGGCGCAGAACGCGCCGACGAAGACGCCGATGCTCCAGCCGGCCGTGATGACGATCCAGCCGCCGCCGGCGCCCTTCGTGCGCGCCAGGACGACGTTCGCGACGACGCCGTTCCCGAAGATGACCAGCACGGCCGTGCCGATGAACTCGGCGATGTAGGGACTCATGGCTCCTCTCCGCCGGCCGGGGGGTTGGCGGCCGTGTGCTCCTCCCAGTCGCGCGCGCGCCGCAGGGCCTCGGCCCATCGGCTCCGGCGGTGCGCGGCGACGGCGGCGGCCACGCGCGGCTCGAAGGTGCGATCGGCCTGCCAGGCGGACCGCACCTCGTCCCGGTCCTTCCAGACGCCGGCGGCCAGGCCGGCCAGATAGGCCGCGCCCAGGGCGGTCGTCTCGATGACCTTGGGCCGCACGACCGGCACCTGCAGGATGTCGGCCTGGAACTGCATGAGGAGGTCGTTGGCGCACGCGCCGCCGTCGACCCGCAGCTCGTCCATGGCGAGGCCGGAGTCCTGCCGCATCACGGCGAGCACATCGGCTACCTGGAAGGCGATGCCCTCCAGCGCCGCGCGGGCTACATGGCCGGCGGTCGTGCCGCGCGTGATCCCGGTGATGGTGCCGCGGGCGTACTGGTCCCAGTGCGGCGCGCCCAGCCCGGCGAACGCCGGCACGAGGTACACGCCGCCCGAATCCGGCACGCTCGCGGCCAGGGCCTCGACCTCGCCCGAGGACTTGATGAGTCCGAGCCCGTCGCGCAGCCACTGGACGACGGCGCCGCCGATGAACACGCTGCCCTCCAGCGCGAACTCCGTCCGCCCGCCCGCGCGCCACGCCACGGTCGTGATCAGGTTGTGCGCGGACGGCACGGGCCGCTCGCCGATGTGCATCAGCATGAAGCAGCCGGTGCCGTACGTGTTCTTGGCAAGGCCGCGGGTGAAGCAGTTCTGCCCGAACAGCGCGGCCTGCTGGTCGCCCGCGATGCCCGCGATGGCGATCGGCGCGTCGAAGAGGCCGGCGGCCGTCTCGCCGTAGATCTCGCTCGACGTGCGGACCTCGGGCAGCACCTCGCGCGGTATGTCGAGCATCGCGAGCATGTCGCCGTCCCATGCGCCCGTGCGGAGATTGAAGAGCATCGTGCGCGAGGCGTTGCTGGGATCGGTCGCGTGGACCGCGCCGCCCGTGAGGTTCCAGAGGAGCCACGAGTCGACCGTGCCGAAGGCGAGCTCGCCGCGCCGCGCGCGGTCGCGGGCGCCGGGCACGCGATCGAGGATCCAGCGCAGCTTGCTGCCGGAGAAGTAGGCGTCGATGACGAGGCCCGTCGCGCGCTGCACGGCCTCGGCGCGCCCCTCGCGCCTGAGCGCGTCGCAGAGCTTCGCCGTGCGCCGGTCCTGCCAGACGATGGCGTTGCAGACGGGCTCGCCGGTCGCGCGGTCCCAGACGACCGTCGTCTCGCGCTGGTTCGTGATGCCGATGGCGGCGATGTCCGCGGCCGCAAGGGCGGCGCCGGCGAGCGCCCGGCGGGCGGTGGCGAGCTGGGTCGCCCAGATCTCCCGCGGATCGTGCTCGACCCACCCGGCGCGCGGGAAGATCTGCCGGAACTCCTGCTGCGCCGAGGCGCGGATCGTGCCCGCGCGATCGAAGACGATGGCGCGCGAGCTCGTCGTGCCCTGATCGAGTGCGAGGATGGCGGTTTTCATGATCGTTCGCTCCGGAGGCACGCGCGGGCGAGAGGCGCGCGGAGACGCGCACGCGCGCTCGATCGCCGGTAGACGGGGTTTCATGGTACTGGACGCGCCTGACGGGATCAACGGCGCGCGAGGGGCGCCGCGCCGCGCCGGCCGCGTTCCTTGACGCTGTCACGCCCCCCAGCTATGATCGACGCGTTTCTGTGATGAGACGCCGCGCGGCGCACGCCGCGCGGCACCGCCGCAACTCCATACTGCGAGGGCAAGCCGTGACCGACGCACGCGACAACCCCGCGCCTCCCGACGCGCACGGCGCCGCCTCGGACGAGACCGCGGTCAACGAACTGAAGGAAGGCTACGGGCGCATCCGGCAGGAGCTGGCCAAGGCCATCGTGGGGCAGGAGGAGGCGCTCGAGCAGCTCCTGGTGTGTCTGTTCGCGCGCGGCCACTGTCTCCTCGTGGGCGTCCCGGGTCTCGCGAAGACGCTGATGATCAGCTCGCTCGCGCGCTGCCTCTCGCTCTCGTTCTCGCGCATCCAGTTCACGCCCGACCTCATGCCGGCCGACATCACCGGCACCGAGGTGATCCAGGAGGACCGCGCGACCGGGCTGCGCGCGTTCCAGTTCCTGCGGGGGCCGGTCTTCGCGCACGTGATCCTTGCCGACGAGATCAACCGCACCCCGCCGAAGACCCAGGCCGCGCTGCTCGAGGCCATGCAGGAGCGCCAGGTGACGGCGGGCGGCACGCGCCATCCGCTCGACGAGCCGTTCTTCGTCCTCGCGACGCAGAACCCGATCGAGCAGGAGGGCACGTATCCGCTTCCCGAGGCGCAGCTCGACCGCTTCATGTTCATGGTGCGCATCGACTACCCGGCGTCGGACGAGGAGCTCCAGATCATGAAGCTCACGACGGCGGGCGTGCAGCCCGACCTCGCGCGCGTCATGGGAGGGGAGGAGATCCTGAACCTGCAGCGCCTGGTCAGGCGCGTGCCGATCACCGACGACCTGATCCGGTACGCCATCCGCCTCGCGCGCGCCACGCGCGTCGGCAAGGACGAGGCGCCGGACTACATCCGCAAGTACCTCCAGTGGGGCGCGGGCCCGCGCGCCTGCCAGTTCCTCATCCTCGGCGCGAAGGCCCGCGCCGTGCTCCGGGGGCGGCGCCACGTCGCGCCCGAGGACCTGCACGCCATGGCCCTGCCGGTGCTCCGCCATCGCATTCTCACCAACTTCACGGCCGAGGCCGAGGGCGTCACGCCGGATGACCTGATCGCGAAGCTCCTGGCGGATGTGCCGGTGTACGACCGGAGCCCCGCGAACGGATGAGAGACTGGCGCAAGTACCTCGACCCGCGGGCGCTGTCGCGCATCGGGCGCCTCGAGCTCAAGGCGCGCCTGATCGTCGAGGGCTACATCTCGGGCCTGCATCGCAGCCCCTACCACGGCTTCAGCGTCGAGTTCGCGCAGCACCGGGAGTACGCGCCCGGCGATGACATCAGGCACGTCGACTGGAAGGTCTACGGCCGGTCGGACCGCTTCTACGTCAAGGAGTACGAGGAGGAGACGAACATGCGCGTCTACCTCCTCCTGGACGTGAGCGAGTCGATGGACTACGGCCCCCCCGGCGGCCTCACGAAGGCGGCCTACGGCAGGCACGTGGCCGCGGCGCTCGCGTTCCTCGCGCTCAGACAGCAAGACGCGGTGGGGCTGACGCTCTTCGACGACCAGGTGAGGACGATGATCCCGCCCGGCGGCACGCGCGGGCAGCTCCAGACCGTGGTGAGCGCGCTGGAGGACGTGGCGCCGGCGCGCCCGACCGCGCTCGGGGACGTGCTCGCCCAGGCCGCCTCCGACATCCGCCGGAAGAGCCTCGTCGTCATCATTTCGGATGTCTTCGACGACCTGGACGCCGTGCAGGCCGGCCTCAGGCGCCTGCGCCACCGCGGGAACGAGGTGATTCTCATGCACGTCCTGGCCGAGGACGAGCTCGCCTTCCCGTTCACGCGCATGACGCGCTTCGAGGGCCTGGAGGGGACGGGCGAGGCGCTGGTCGAGCCGTCCTCGCTCAGGAAGGCGTACCTGGCCGAGATCGAGGACTTCACGGCGCAGCTCAGGAAGCGCTGCCGGCAGGACCGGACGGACTACGTCCTCCTGAGCACGGCGCAGACGTTCGATGTGCCGCTGGCGACCTTTCTCGCGGCGCGCGCGCGGAGCAGGGCGCGATGATGCTGGCCTTGACGTTTCTCTCCCCCGGCAGCCTGTTCCTCCTCGGCGCCGCCGCCGTGCCCATCATCATCCATTTTCTCGCGCGGCGGCGGTGGCGCGTCGTCAGGTGGGCGGCGATGGAGTTCCTGCTCAGGGCCATGCGGCGGCAGCGCCGGCGCCTCCGGTTCGAGAACCTGCTCCTCCTCGCCCTCCGCGTCGGGGCGATCGTCTGCCTGGCCCTCGCGGCGGGCCGCCCCGTCGGCGAGCAGGATCTCCTGCCCGCGGCGGCGGCGCAGCGGCGCGGCGTGATCGTGGCGCTGGACGCCAGCTACAGCATGCTGTACCAGGAGGCCGGCCGGAGCGTGCTCGACCGCGGCCGCGAGCTGGCGAAGGATCTTCTGGCCAAGCTCGGTTCGGGCGACCGGCTGGTCATCCTGCGCGCGGGAGAGTTCACGGACCCGGTCTTCGATGACCGCGTCACCGACGACGCGCGGCTGCGGGCGCGCGAGATCATCGACATGCTGGCGCCGGCCCACGCCGCCATGGACGTGTACGCGCTCCTGCGCGAGATCGCGCGCAGCGCGGCGGAGATCGCCGGCGAGGGGCTTTCGGCCCGGGCGGTCGTGTTCACGGATCTGCAGGCCAAGGACTGGCTGCGGCCGGGCCGCAAGTCCGACCCCAAGATCGGCGAGAGCCTCCAGGCGCTCGCGCGCGCCGGCACGGCGCTCGAGGTTTTCGACCTGGGGAGCCTCAACCGCCTGAACCTGGAGGTGTGCGACCTGCGGATCGACCGCACGCTCGCGGCCGCGGACGTCCCGGTCATCGTGCAGGGCGCCGTGCGCAACTACTCGGCCGAGGACGCCGCCGGCATCGCCGTCGACCTCATCGCCGACGGCCGCCAGGTCCAGGGCCGCACGCTCGCGAGCGTGCCCGCGGGCGAGACGCGCGCCGTGGCCTTCCGCCACACGTTCCGCGACGCGGGCGTCCATTCGCTGGCGCTCGTCCTGACGACCGACGCGCTCGCGACCGACAACAGCCGCTACCTGGCCGTGAACGTGCGCAAGGTCGTCAACGTGCTCCTCGTGGACGGCGCCGAGGCGGCCGAGGGCCGCGATCGCGCCACGTTCTACCTGGAAGCGGCGCTCTCGCCCCTGGGCGACAGCCTGGGCGAGGCGCTGAGTCCCTTCCGCGTCGAGACCGTGCCGCTCTCCCGGCTGACCGCGGCCGCGCTCGAGGGCAAGGATGCAGCGGTCGTGGCGGACGCGGACCGCCTCGCCATGGCGGGGCCGCTCAAGGAGCTGCTCGCGCGCGGCGGCGCGGTGCTCGTCTTCCTCGGCCCGAACGTCGATGCGGACGCCTACAACCGCGACCTCCTGGCCGCGGGCGACGGCGGCGCGGCGCTGCGGCTGCTCGGGCCGGCCGGCGATCCCGGCCTGCGCCTTGGGGTCAAGCTCAGGCCGAAGGCGCTCGATCACCCGTTCGTCCAGTTCTTCGTCGACCGCGACGACGTGCGCCTCGACGGCGCGGATGTCTGGCGGTACGTGCGCGTCGAGGCGGGCGAGGGCGCGCGCGTGCTCGCGGTCTACAGCAACCCCGACGCGAGCCCCGCCATCGTCGAGCTGTCGCGGCCGCAGGGCAGCTTCGTGCTGGTGACGACGACCGCCGACGCCGCGTGGACGAACCTCCCCAAGTGGCCCGATTTCGTGCCGCTCGTCCACGAGCTTCTCGCGTCCATGACCGCGCCGGGCGGCGCGGATCGCAACCTGCTCGTCGGCTGGCCGTTCGCGCGCGCGTACCCGGCGGCGGCCTACGCGGGCGAGGTGCGCATCCGCGCGCCGCAGGGGGGCATCACGGTCACCTCGCTCCGCAACGCGGGCGAGGGCGCGCAGGGCGATTTCCGCCTGGCGTACGACAAGACCGACGAGGCCGGCCTGTACGAGGTGACGCTCCTCAGGCAGAGCACGATCGATCCCCTGCTTCGCGAGCGCTACCCCGAGAAGGATCTCTTCGCCGTGAACCTGGCGGGGGGCGAGGGCGACCTGACGCCGGCCGGCGAGGCGGAGCTCCGCGCGGCCTACGGCGACGCCGCCCCGCGCGTCATCGCGCCGGGCGAGGGGCGGGCGGATGCGCAGGTCGCCCGCAACCGGCAGCGGGAGTTCTGGCGGCCGCTCCTCTGGGCCATGGCGCTTCTCTTCGCCGCCGAGGCGTTCTGCGCGACCCTGTTCGGGCGGAGGCAGCGATGAGCCCCTGGCTGTCGCTTGCGCAGGTGTCGGTCGAGGAGGAGGTGCGCTGGTTCTCCGCGCCGCCCCTCTGGGTGACGTTCCTGATCCTCCTGCCCGCCGCCGCGGCCTTCACGGCGTTCCTGTACCGCCGCGAGCGGGGCGACCTCACCCCCGCGTGGCGCTGGGCGCTCGCGGGGCTGCGGATGGCGCTCTTCGCGCTGCTCCTGGCCGTGCTCTTCGAGCCGGTCCTGTCGTTCGTGCGGCGCGAGGAGCGCTCGGCGCACATCCTCGTCCTGTGCGACACCTCCCACAGCATGAGCCTCACCGACGACTGGGCGCCCCTCGGCGCCGACGGCGACGCGGTCGCGGTCCTGGGCCCGGAGATCACCGCCAGCCCGGCGCCGATCCCGCGCATCGAGGTCGTGAAGCGCGTGCTCGGCCACGGCGGCGGCGAGTGGCTCGGGCGCCTGGCGGACAAGGGCGTGCTCAGGCTGCTCGCCTTCAACCGCAGGGCCAGGCAGCTCCTGCCCGAGGACGTGCCGCGCGGCGGGACGGATGCGCTTCCCGCCGCGCTGGCGCGCATCGCGGAGGTGGATGCCCGCGCCGAGGGCGGCGACGAGACGCACATCGCGAACGCCGTTCAGGAGGCCGTGCTGTCGCTGCGCGGCCGGCGCGTCGCCGCGGTCGTCGTCCTGAGCGACTGGCAGCAGACGGGCGGGGACCTGACGCTCGCGGACCTTCCCCCGCAGCTCGCGCGCCCCGAGGGCATGATTCCCGTGATGGCGGTGGGCGTCGGCTCGCCCGCCTGGCCGCGGGACACCATGATCGTCGAGCTCGCGGGGCCCGCGACGGCGCTCGCCGGCGACAAGGCGGTCTTCACGGTGACGTTCGCCTCGCAGGGCACGGAGCCGGGCACGGCGGCGCGCCTGGAGCTGCTCGTCGACGGCGCGACGGTCGGCGAGGCCAAGTACCCGGTGCTCCAGGGCGAGGGCCGCAGGCAGCAGGAGTTCTTCGAGCATCGCTTCCCCGTGCGCGGGCGCTTCGAGGTCTCGGCGCGCCTGGAGCCGGTTCCCCGCGAGATCGACGCGGCCAACAACACGGCGAGCCGCGAGATCGCGGTCGAGGAGCGCAAGATCAACGTCCTGTACATCGAGGATCCGCCCAGGTGGGATTACCGCTACCTCAAGGACTTCCTCGTTCGCGACCCCACGGTGGCGATCCGGTGCTTCCTCGTGAGCGCCGACGCGCGCTTCCGCCAGGAGACGAGCCTGCACCCGCCGCTCGATCCGCTCACCGCCATCCCGGCCGACCGCAAGGATCTCTTCAGTTACGACGTCGTGATCCTCGGCGACGTGGACCCGTCGCGCTGGTTCACGGCGGAGATGCTCGAGAACCTGCGCGCGTTCACGGCCGAGGGCGGCGGCGGCATGATCTTCCTGGCCGGCGAGAACTTCAACCCGCAGGCTTACGCGCACACGCCGCTCGCCGATGTGCTGCCCGTCGAGATCGAGGAGGTCGCCGAGAGCTCGCGCTACCGGAGGGAGAGCGCGCAGGAGCCGTTCCGGGCCGTGCTCACGTCCGAGGGGCTCGACCACCCGATCATGCAGCTCGTGCCCGACAAGGAGCGCAACCGGGACCTCTGGGAGGACGTCGACGGCATCGAGCAGAACAGCCTGCCGGGGTTCTGGTGGTTCGCGCCGGTGATGCGCCTGAAGAAGGGCGGCTTCGCCCTGGCGGTGCACCCGACCAAGCAGCACCTCAGGTACGGGCCGCGCGTCCTGTTCGCCTGCCAGATCTACGGCAAGGGCCGCTCGTTCTTCAGCGCGGTCGACTCGACCTGGCGCTGGCGCGCGGGCGTGGGGGACACGTACTTCACGACGTTCTGGGCGTCGGTGCTGCGCTACGCGGCGGCGAGCCGCCTCCAGGGCGAGACGGCGCGCTTCCAGGTCGCGGTCGACAAGCCCGTGTGCCACCCCGGCGACCAGCTCACGATCACGGCGCGCGTTCTGGACGAGGAGCTGCGGCCGAGCGCCGAGCAGGAGTGGACCCTGATCCTCGAAGGGCCGGGCAAGGACGGCGACCGGCGCCGGATCGCGGTCGTGCAGGACGATCCCACCCGGCCCGGGACCTTCACGGGCAGCGTCGATGCGGGCAATTTCGGCGCGTATGCCCTGTATTTCCCGGAGAGCCCCGAGGCGCGCGCCGCGTTCCGCGTCATGGTTCCGGCCAAGGAGCGGCGCGACGTGCGCATGCACGAGGCCGCGGCGCAGGAAGTGGCGAAGGCCACGGGGGGAAAGTATTATAGCATTGCGGGGGTGCGGAGCCTGCCCGACGACATAAACCCGGTAACGCAGGAACTCGCCGTGACGACCAGGCAGGACCCGCTCTGGAACAAGTGGTGGGCGGTTCTGCTCGTGGTCGCCCTGGCGGGGGCCGAATGGGCGCTGCGCAAGCTGAGGAGGCTCGTGTGAGGGCACGAAACGAGGAGAGGCCGCCTGCACCCGCGCGCGCGACGGTTGCCGTCGCCGCCGCCCTCCTCTGCGCTCTCGGGGCGCCCTGCGAGGCGCAGTTCGACATCGAGGGCGCGGCCGCGCTCTCGATTCCCGTCGCCGGAGGCGAGTGGAACGAGGAACTGGCGCGGACCGCGGCCGCCTTCACCGAGGGCCGCCTGAACGACGGGCTTCCGGGCCTGCGGCGGCTGCTCGGGGACGGCGCCCGGGCGCTCCTGCCGGTCGCCGACGGCCGCTACATGGCGGTCGACCTCATTGCCCGCGGGCACGTGGCCGCGCTGACGGCCGCGGAGAAGGACGCCTTCGCCGCGCTCTTCGAGGATCTCAGCGGGCAGTTCTTCCGGGCGTGGAAGGGCGGCGACCGCACGGCGCGCGCCGCGCTCGCGCGCGAGCTCGTGTTGACCAGGGCCGGCCGCGCCGCGCTGGACGAGGAGGCGGCCGAGCTGTTCGAGGACGGCGCGTTCGACGGGGCCGAGGAGACGTGGCGGTTTCTCGCGGTGATCGAGGGCGGCGGCGCGCCCGACCTGTGGCGGCGCATCGGGCTCGCGCGGCTGCTCGCGGGCGATGTCAAGGGGTGCGAGGAAGCGGCCGCGGCCGTTGCGGGCGGCGATGGCAGCCCCGCGGAGAAGGAGGCCTGCGCGCGCGCGCTGGCCGGGTACATGGCGGGGCCGCACGCGCGGCCGCGCTACGGGCGGGCGGCGAGGACGGCGGCGTTCGACGCGGCCGGCGCGGCGGTGCCGCGCGCGCCCTTCACGCGCGGCGCCGTCAAGTGGCGGACGCTGCGGCTCTGGGGCCGCGGGGAGATGGAGGCGCCGTTCGGCGCGGCCGCCCCCTGCCGCCGGTTCACGGTGGCGCGCGACGGCATCGCCTACGTGACCGACGGCATCGGCGGCGTGTACTGCTTCGATTGCGCGACCGGCAAGCTCGCCGACTCGTACCCGAGTCCGCTCAGGGCGCGCCTGGAGCGGTTCGAGCACGTCGAGCAGGCCGTGCAGAGCGCCGTCGTGACCGGCGAGCACGTCATCGGGTCGTTCGTCGTGCGCGTCGAGGAGCCGACCGAGTTCCACACCTACTCGATCACCGAGCCGATCCCGTACCGGAGCCTGTGCGTCTTCTCGCGGCGCGACAAGACGCTCGCGTGGCGCTCCGACCTGGCGCCGGGGATCGAGCGCCTGAGCATCGTGGGAACCCCGGTCGTGCGGGGCGATGTGCTGTACCTCGCCGGCTGGGTGAAGGAAGGTTTCATCAACGTCTATGCCGCCGCCGTCGACGTTCGCACCGGGAACGTCCTCTGGCGGCGCCTTCTGTGCGGGAGCCAGCTCGGCACGACGATGTTCGGCGAGATGGCGGCCGAGCCCTACGGCATGATGCTCGCCGCCGCCGGCGACCAGCTCTTCGTGGCGACGCAGATGGGCTCGATCGCGGCGCTGCGCCGGAGCGACGGGTGCCTGCGGTGGCTGGTCACGTACGAGATGCTGCCCGTGCCCATGCAGTACGGGGCGCGCATGCTTGCCGAGCGCCCGTCGATGTGGGCCGAGAGCCCGATGCTGGCGGGCGCGGGCGCCGTGATCGCGGCGCCGCGCGACTCGCGCCTGCTGCTCAGGCTCGATGCGCGCACGGGCGAGATCCTGCGCACGTGGCGGAGCAGCGATCGGCGCGCGTGGCTCCTCGGCGCGCACGGCGGCAGCGTGTACGTCGCCACCAGCGGGGCGCTCTACGCGCTCGACGAGGAGGATCTCAACGCGCGGCAGCTTCTCAAGCTCGCGCAGACCGAGAGCATCGCGGGCCGGCCGGCCTTGACCTCCGAGGGCGTGTACTTCACCGGCCGGACGCAACTGGGGGCGAAGGAGCGCGCGGAGGCCGGCCGCACGCACCGCATCGACCTGTGGTTCTACGCGTTCGAGTCGCGCACCAGGCAGCGGGTCGCCGGCGCCGAGCGGGAGGAGATCGAGGCGGGCAACGTCGATG
This sequence comes from Planctomycetes bacterium UBA4800, assembly GCA_002402755.1. GTDB lineage: Bacteria > Planctomycetota > UBA8108 > UBA8890 > UBA8898 > UBA8898. Next base: position 16,078 of record DHGK01000239.1, on the reverse strand, counting down.
TCGCGGGCGAACTGGTCTTCGTGACCTCGCCGCGCACGGTCACGGCCTTCGGCCGGCCGGAGGAGGAGGCGCCGTGAGCACGCTGTGCATCCTGGCCGTCCTGTGCGCCGGCGACGCGGCGGCGCCGCGCGACGCGCGCATCGATGCGGCCGTGGGGCGGGGCCTGCGCTTCCTGGCGCGGACCCAGGAGCCCGACGGCGCGTGGGCCGCCATCATCGGCCGCAAGGTGCTGCGGAGCTACGAGGGCGAGCCGGGCCACCATGTCGGCGTCACGGCCCTGGCGTGCCTTTCCTTCATGGCGGGCGGGAGTACGCCCGACCGCGGCCCGTACGGCGAGAACGTCCGGCGGGGCCTGGAGTTCGTGCTCACGAGCACGCTTGAGAACGGCTTCATCTCGGCCCAGAACTCGCGCATGTACAGCCACGCCTTCGCGACGCTCTTTCTGGCCGAGGTCCACGGCACGACGCGCGACCCGCGCGTCAGGGATGCGCTGCAGAAGGCCGTCGGGCTCATCGTGAGCGCGCAGAACGCGCAGGGCGGCTGGCGCTACCTCCCGGGCGTGCCGGACTCCGACATGTGCGTGACGGTGTGCCAGGTGCAGGCGCTCAGGGGCGCGCGGAACGCGGGGATCTACGTGCCCAAGGACACGATCGACCGCGCCATCGAGTACGTGCGCAAGAGCTGGGATCCGAGGACGGGCGGCTTCTTCTACCAGTTGCCGCAGTCGCGCGTGTCGTTCCAGCTCACGGCCGCGGGCCTGACGGCGCTGTACGGCGCCGGGTACTACGAAGGGCCGGAGATCGACTCGGGGCTGCGCTTCCTGGTTCGCGAGTGGCCGATCTACTACCGCGCGCCGCAGACCTTCGACTTCTACTACGGGCACTACTACGGGATCCAGGCCGCGTTCCAGCGCGGGGGCAGTTTCTTCAGCGAGTGGCACCGGCGGATCGCCGGCGAGCTGCTCGAGCTCCAGCGCCCCGACGGCGCGTGGTCGGACTACGTGGGCGTCAACTACGCGACGGCCATGGCGACCCTGATCATGCAGATTCCGTACCAGTACCTGCCGATCTTCGAGCGATGATGATGATGGATCGGAGAACGCTGCCCGAGAACATTCGCCTGGTGCTCGCCGCCGCGCGTGCGCGGGCGCGGAACCGCACGCTGTACGGCGCGGCCCTGGGGCTCGGGATCTGCGTTCTCGGGCTCTTGCTCGCCGAGTTCCTGCTCGACTACCACCTGGACATTCCGGCCGCGATGCGCGCGGTGCTGCTGCTCGCGGCCCTGGGTGCGTGTGCGCGCGCGGCGTTCGTGCTCCTCGTGCGGCCGCTCGGGGCGCTGCCCGATGCGGCCGGGCTCGCGCGCGGGGTCGAGCGCGCGTATCCCGAGCTGGAGGGGCGCTTCATCACCGCCGTCCAGCTCAGCGCGGAGGGCAATCCCGCCGCGGCCCACGTGTCGCGCGAGCTCGTCGCGACTGTCGTCCGCGACGCCGACCGCGGGGCGCGGCGCATCGACGCCGGCCGGGTCTACCCGCTCCGCGGGCTGCTCGCGCCGGCGGCCGTGCTCGCGGTCCTCGCGGCGCTCTGGCTCGCCGTCGTCCTGTGGAAGGGCGATGTGCTGGGCGTGTGGGGGTCGCGCCTCGCCCTCGCGAACGTTCCGTGGCCGCGGAGCGTGGTGCTCAGGGTGGTCGAGCCGGAAGGCTCGCCGGTGCTCGTCGCCAAGGGCGATGACCTCATGATCGAGGTCGAGGTCGTGAAGGGCCGGGCGCGGCAGGTCGAGCTTCTGTGCGACTGGGACGGCGTGCGGAGCACCGAGGTCATGACCCGCTTCGGCAGGTACACCTTCCGCCACACGATGGCGAACCTCACGCGCGGCTTCACGTTCGCGGCGCGCGGCGGGGACGGCCGGACCGCGCCCGTCAGCGTCAAGCTCGTGGCCCGGCCGCGGATCGAGAAGATCACGGCCGCCGTCAGGTACCCGGCGTACGCGGGCCGGCCGGACGAGACGTCGGAGGACGGGAGCATCAGGGCGCTGGCCGGGAGCGCGGTCGCCTTCGAGGCCTGGGTGCGGCCGCGCATCAAGGAGGCGACGTTCCGGCTCTACGGGACGGGGAAGGACGAGCCGCTCGCCGAGCGGCGCCTCGAGGTGCGCGCCGAGGAGGAGTTCTCCGTCATCGAGGGCGCGTTCGACGTGACGCAGACCGGGTACTACGCCTGCGCGCTCGTGAGCGAGGAAGGCTTCGCCAACACCGAGCAGAACCGCTACCGCGTGCGCGCGATTCCCGACGGGGTTCCCGTGGTGCGCATCGCCGAGCCGTCGGTCAAGGAGGAGTGCACGCTCGGCGCGCGCCTTGGCATCAAGGCGACGGCGACCGACGACTGGGGGCTCGCGGCGGCATGGTTCGCGCACGCGGTCAAGAACCCGGAGGATCCGGAGCCCCGGCCCGAGGAGAAGACGCCGCTCGCGATCGAGGCGGGGGCGCGCGAGGCGGCGCTCGGGCACGTGTTCGACCTCGGCGGGGCGCGGGTCAGGGAGGGCAGCACGATCGAGTGGCACATCGGCGCGCAGGACGCGGCCGGCGGCGTCGGCCTCTCGGCCGAGCACGTGATCGTGGTCGTCAGGCCCGAGGACCTGCGGGCGATTCTCTTCGACCGGCTCACGATGGTGCGCGAGGACCTGCGGAGCGCGGCCCAGTTGCAGGACAGGGCGCGCGAGCGTCTGAGCGCGCTCGCCCGGGACACGCGCGAGCAGGCCACGCTGGAGTCGTCCGCCGCGGGCCCGCTGGGGCAGTCGCGAAGCGATGCGCAGGCGATGGCGCGGCGCCTCGATGCCGCGGCGCAGGAGCTCGCGCGCGTGCGCGACCGCATGGCGCGCAACCAGGTGGCGGACCTCAAGGAGCAGAAGTGGGTGGGCTCGCTCGGCGAGGAGCTGAAGGCCATCGCCGGCGAGAAGGTCGCGCCGCTCGGCCGGGACATCGGCAAGCTTGCCGAGGCCGCCGGCGCCGGCAACGCCTCGCCGACGGCGCTGCCGGCGCTCATCGACCGCCAGGGCGAGATCAAGGACGCGCTCCAGGACATCATCGACCGCATGACCGAGTACGGCGACCTGAACCAGCTCGCGCGGCAGCTCCGCGATCTGTACGAGGCCGAGGAGCGGGTCAAGGCGATGACGAGGGAGATGCTGGGGAAATAGCGTTCCGGGGACTGTGCCGCGCTGGGACAAGGCGGGCGTGACGCCTCGAAGATTAAAACTCCTCGGATTTCATTTGCATTCGCTCCTCGATTATGCTACAAAACACAACAGCGGGTGGATGGCGGCACATGAGCGAAGAGTAGAAGGAACCTCTCTGTGCACGGCAGAACGTTGCACACGATGATCGCTCTCCGCGCTTCTCCGCGCTTCTCCGCGCTTCTCCGCGCGGCGCGGCGGCATTGTCCCCACGCCGTCCCATAGCACCCCATCCTCGCTTCGTTGCCCTCCCTTCTTCGCTTTGTTCCCGGTCGTGGGGATTCCCCCTGTATTCAATCACGGCCGCCGTCCTGGCGCCCGCGTCTCGATATCACGGCGGCTTCATGAATCTGCGGCTCCATGCATTCGAAAGGAGGTGCGAAGGAACGGCTGGTTGGTTCTTTTTCCAGGTCGGAGACGGATGTGCGCGAACTGACGGTTTTGTGCACGACGTCGAGAGAGGAGGGACTTTATAATGGAACGTGAAAGGAAGCACACTCGACAAGAGACTCTCATGGCGGCGGTGTTCTTCATCGGAGGCATGCTCGCAGCAGGCGACGGCGCAACGGAGCTTGCGATGTTGCTCGATTCGGCGCGGGCTGACATCGATGGCGACGGCGTCGTAACTCAGACCGAATCGATCGGGTTCGAGATAATGCTCGGGACGCTCAACGCGGAGAATCCCGTCTGGATCCCGATAGTTCTTGCATACGGAAACGCCATGGACAAGCCGGAAGGTTCCCCGGTCGACCTATCATTCTTGTGGGACATGGCCGCAAGTCCCGAGGAGGGCGGGGCGATCGATGGCCCGGCGCCCCCGACGGGTTGTGCATGCACGGTGTTCATACGCGGCGACGCGAACAACAACAATGCAGTGAACATCGCAGATCCGGTGTACCTCCTCTCGTACATGTATCAGAGCGGACCGGCGCCGGTTCCTCTTGATGCCGGGGACGCCAACGATGACGGGCAAATCGACCTGGGCGACTATACCTTCCTCATCGCATATCTCCGCACGAGCGGCCCGAAGCCGCCCTTGCCTTTCGGTCCGGTCGGCGGTCCGTACTTCGAGGGGCTGGATCCGACGCCGGATCCGCTGAACAACTCCTGCGACCTGCTGGCCGATAACTTCACCGAGGCCCATCCGGGAGCCGGCGAGTACGACTTCACGGGCGATGGTGTCGACGATGCCCTTTGGCTCGTGCCCGAGAAGGGCGATGTCATGCTGGAGGAGACGGATGGCCTTTACGCCGTGCCGTACGCGACGGGCCTCCGGACGGCGGCGAACGACTACACACCGTTCTCGCTCCTTGTGTCGCGGACCGGCGTCGTGTACGTCCTGGCTTCCAGGCCGGCGGACGGCGCATCGAGAGTCCATGTTCTCCAGGACAAGAACGGCGATGGCGATGCCGGAGATCTCGGCGAGGCGTCGTACTTCTGGGTGTCCTCGAATCTTCTGGATGCGGTCCTGACCGACGGATGCGCCGGCGGCGTATCTGGCGTACAGGAGCTCGTGACGCTGCACCGGCGCGTCGATGGGAAGGAGTCGCTCGTTGCCTGGACGGACTCGAACGGCGACGGCTGGATCGATGGGTCCGCCTACGAGACCATCTCGGCCGGCGTCCTCAACTCGCCGCAGGCTCTTGCCGTCGATCCGCGCACGGGGCGCATCTTCGTGTCCGGCGTGGACGGCGCAGGCGTTCCCGCGGTGGTCTTCTACAAGGATACCGATGGCGACAAGCGCATCGAGTCGGGGTCGAGCACGACTTACCTGCTCGAGACCGCCGTTCCCGGGGCCGACAGCGCGTACGTGGGGCTGAGCTTCATGGCGGCCGAGCGCACGCTTCTGGTCCTTGCTCTGGGCGACAGCGCGGCGTCCGTACTGTGTGTCAAGGATCAGTCGGACGACGTCTTCACCTGGCAGCAGGTCGTGCGCTCGAGCTCGTTCCCGCTCGGGGACGAGGACGCTCCCGGCCCGCGCTGGATCGATTCGCGCGAGGTGGTGTACCAGGGCCTCCCCATACGGACGGCTTTCATCGTGTACGGCGATGGCTGGTCCGTCATCGTCATGAACGGAGGCGCGGGCCTGGGCGGTGTCGGATGCTTCGAGGCGCTTCCGGCAGACATCCCCTTCGGGGCGCTTCCCGATGCGGCGCGCATGGAGGCCGACAAGTACTTCGGCCACTGGCCGTACGTGGTCGTGGAGGGACCGACGGATTGGGGGATTTGCGAGGAGCCGGACGAATGTAACAAGAACTTCACGGAGGTCACAGCGCGTTATACTGGAGTCGGCTTGGCGGGAGATATGCGCGAGCTCTTGACCGTTTATGAAGACCATCCTGCGGGCATCAAGGATCCCGATTCCAAGGCCAAAGCCGACGAATACGGTCCCGACCCCCTGCTGCAGCTCACGGGGAGGGCAACGTACAAGTGGTACGACGGAGATACGACGACGCACTGTTACGTATGGGTAGAGCCCGTAATCTGCTGGGATATCCGGATAGCGTTCTCGGGTTTCACGGGAGCACCCATTCTCTCAACGATGTACAAGCTGTCCGGGAAGATCGACATCGATGTGACGGGCGATCAGTACGGCGATTCCTCGTCGGAGTTCTTCGACTCGGATGGCGTGGATCCTGACCCAGGGCAACCCAACGATGCGCTCGAGTTCTACGATGTCACGTACTTCGAGGGATACTCCACTCCAAGTGGATGGTGGAGTCCTCCCGATGGTGCATTCGGCCGCTGGGATGGCGGCGATGGCGCCCTCGAGCGAGAGGACGCGGCGTATGCCGAAGTCGGCCCGGGAAGTCCTTTTTACTACGGAGTGACGATGGCAATCGACGTCGATCGCGGGGGGACAGCCGGTGTCGGCGCGGGAAACAGGGAAGACTGCGACTACAAGGTGCTCCTGAGAATACGATGTTCTGCGACCTATCCCCTCGAATGATGCAGTGGATCCGAGTTTGATTACGTGAACGCGCGCAGTGCGGCGGCGCGCGCCGCCGCACTGCGCTCTTGAACCGGAGGCTGTCATGACAACCATGCGGCGCGCGCTCCTTGCGGCGTTTCTTCAGGTCGGCGCGGTCGCGCTCGGCGCCGGCAGCGGCGCCGACATGAACGGCGACGGCAAGGTCGATCTTGGCGACCCTCTGCGGCTGTTGGCGTTTCTGTTCGCCGAGGGTCCGGCACCTGAGCCCTGTGCCGTGTGCTGGTACGGCAGCGTGCCGCGCGGCGACATCAATCTCGACGGCAAGTGCAACATAGGAGATGCCATCGCGACGCTCATGTATCTCTTCGCAGGCGGCCGGGAGCCGCCGGAGTGTCCGGAGTGCTATCCGTGCACGCCGGCCAGGCTTCCCGCGACGGGCGCCACGAAATGCTACGACGCGGACACGAGGCTGGAGATCCCGTGCGACAGCCCGGAATGGCCAGGCCAGGACGGGTACTATCGGGCGGGCTGTGCGCTGGAGGGCCGCTTCGTCGACAATGGCGACGGGACGGTGTCTGACACGTGCACGGGGCTCATGTGGCAGAAGGACGCGCCGAAGCTGTCCGAGGCGCCCGAGCAGGATCCGGACGGGCGGGTGCTGTGGCAGACGGCGCTAGATTACTGCGAGAGTCTCTCGCTTGCCGGACACGATGACTGGAGGCTTCCGAACGGACTCGAGCTCTTGACGCTGATCGACGACTGGACGCGAGTGCGAAGCGACGTGTTTCTGGATCCGTTGTTCGTCGAGGGATCGCCGCTTGAGAACTGGAAGTTCTGGGGTTCGAGCTACTATTCCTGTGCGTATCCGGAAATCAAATGTGTCCAATTCCGTGGCGGAGGCACCGATCTCGATTCGCGGCCGCTCGTGGATGTACACCACGTTCGTGGGGTTCGAGGAGGGCTGGAGACGCCTTGTGCCTCGCGGCTTCCAGCCACGGGCATCTCGACGTGTCACGAGCCGCCGAGCATGACGGAGATCCCATGCGACAGCGTGGACTGGCCGGGACAGGACGGGTACTATCGGGCTGGGCGCCCCGTTGAGGGACGGTTTCTCGACCACGGGGAGGGCACGGTGACCGATCTGGCGACGGGGCTCATGTGGGTGCGGGCGACGCCCGCGCCGGGAGTCGAGTACGATCCCGATGGGGATGGTAAGGTGCTGTGGCAGGAAGCGCTCCTCTTCTGCCACGGCCTCGAGTTTGCGGGCCATGATGACTGGCGTCTTCCGAACGTGGTCGAGCTGCTATCGATCATGTCGCTGCCGTATGTGCCGGGGAACCCGGAGCATCCGCCTTTAGATTTCACGATCGGGGGATACTGGACGTCCACACCGGTTGTAGATGGAGGCGGTTTCTACGTCGTGGGAAGGTGCTTTGGCGCCGTATGGAACGGCCCGAACATGCCCTTCCGGGTCCACCCCGTCCGCGGAGGACTGTAAGCGCGTTCGGCCGGACGCCGGGAGACCGGAGGTCACGTGAGCTAATCGGCGGAGATGACGCGCCGCTGGCCTCCGCCGCGACGGGAACGTACAATGACGGAATGAGCCTCGCGTCCGAGCATGCCGACATTCTCGAAAGGATGGTGCGCGCCGTGGAGAAGGTACGCGCGCGTCTTCGAAGGGCGGCCCGTGCGCTCGAGGAGGCCGGATGCAGCTACGCGGTCATAGGCGGCAACGCGGTCGCCGTCTGGGTCGCCACGGTGGACGAGACTGCGGTCAGGAACACGCAGGATGTGGATCTGCTCGTCGAGCGTACGGAGTTCGATGCCGTCCGTGCCGCGCTCGAGTCGGCCGGTTTCGTGCACCGCCGCGTTCCCGGAGTCGATTGCTTCCTGGACGGGCCGAACGCCGGGAGTCGCGACGCGGTGCATGTCGTGTTCGCGGGGGAGAAGATTCGGCCGGGGTATTCTCTGCCCGCTCCGGCGACGGCGGAGGCCGTATCCGTGGCAGGAGGAATGCGCGTTCTGGCCCTGGACGCGCTCGTGCGCATGAAGCTCACCAGCTTCAGGCGCAAGGACCAGGTGCATCTCCTCGACCTCATCCACGCCGGGCTGGTGAGCGACAAGAGCCTCGCCGCCCTCCCCCCGGCTCTGGCCGCGCGCCTCCGGGAGTTGCTCGATAACCCGGAAGGGTAGGCCGCCGGGGACAGTCACCGATTTCCCCGCGGGAAATCGGTGACTGTCCCCGGATTCTCGGTGACGGTCCCCGGCTTCTTGCGCCGCGCGCCAAGTATGGGAAGATAGTGCCTATGCGAGCGCAGCACCGTTGCCGATTCACGCTGATCGCCGCCCTCCTCGGGGCGGCCGTGTGGCTCCGCGCCGGCGAGGAGGGCGGGGTCCGGCCCGAAGATGTGGCCGACATGCAGAACGAGGTCAAGGCGCAGCTCGACAATCTCGTCAAGCGCCTCGCCTCGGTCACCGAGCGCATGGAGAAGATCTCGGCCGAGGACGCCGAGAAGATCAGGGCGGTCGAGCGCGAGATCAGGCGCCTCGACATCAGCGCGGACATGGGATCGGTCAGCCGCCGGCTCACCGACAAGGACTTCGCGGCGGCGGTCCAGACCCAGGAGCGCGTCATCGCCAACCTCAGGGCGATCATCGAGGAGCTGGAGGGCCGCAGGCTCGCGGCGCAGGACTGGGAGGCGCGCCTCGCCCGCGTGAAGGAGGCGGCGGCGGCCATCCGGGCCCTGCGCGACGAGCAGCGCGCGCTCAACGAGGCGTCGCGGGACGATGTCCGGTCCAGCGCCGAGACGGGCGCCCTGGAGGCGTTCGCGCGCACGCTGGAGAGCCTCGCGGAGGCGCAGCGCCGGCTCGCGGACAAGCTCCCCGAGGG
>DHGK01000239.1:0-7006 GCA_002402755.1 Planctomycetes bacterium UBA4800 | reverse complement strand
GACCGAGGCGGCGCCGTCCGAGGCGGACCTCGCGCCGCTCAGGCAGCAGGCCGAGGCGCTGCTCGAACAGGTCGCGCGCAGCGAGATCAACGCCGACACGCGCAAGGGCGTGGAAGACCTGGCGGCGGCGGCGGAGAACGTCCTCGGCGACAAGGCGGCGGCAGAGGAGCTGCGCGCCGCCGCCGCGATGGATGATGATGCGCAGCGCCGGAATGCCGCGCGGGCGCTCCGCCAGATGAGGGACAAGACGGCCAAGGGCGCCGCGCTCGCGCCGTTCGCGCCCGCGCAGGCCGAGATCGAGCACCAGGCGCGCGAGCTCGCGCGCGAGGCCGCGGCCGCGGAGACGGCCGGAGCTCCGCGCGCCGGCCAGGAGGCGTCCGAGGCGCTCAAGAACGCGGCGCAGGCCATGGAGCGCGCCGTTCGGAGCCTGCAGGCCGGCGAGGGAAAACAGGCGGCCGAGGGGCAGGAGCGGGCATCGGAAGAGCTCGGGAAGGCCGAGAAGAGCCTGGCCGGGGCCGCGGAGGCGCTCGGGCGGCGCGACAAGTTCGAGCGCGCCAAGGCCGTGCAGGAGGGGATCAAGGAGAAAGCCGCCGCGCTTGCCGAGGCGATGAAGGCGCGGGCCGCCCGCCTCCAGCGAAAGGACCGCGCGCAGCCGCTTGCCGATGCGGCCCGTTCCGTCGATCGGGCCGGCGAGGCGATGCGTCAGGCCTCGGCGTCCTTCGGAGAGCGCAGCGAGGCGGGGAGCCGGCAGGCGGGCGAGGCGGCGCGCGAGCTCGCGGCGGCCAAGGACGCCCTCAAGGAGGCGGCCCTGAAGCAGCTCAAGCGGCACGACCTGGAGAAGGTCGCGCGCGCGCAGGAGGAGCTGGCGCGAAAGACCAAGGACATGGCGCGCGGCCTCAAGGAGAAGTCCGACGGCGCGCTCAAGCGCGCGGGCGGCCGCGTCGAGCGCGCGGGCGGCCGGATGGATCGCGCCGCGCAGGACTTCCAGTCCGGCGAGGGCGAGCGCGGCGCAGACGCGCAGGAAGAGGCCGAGGAGGAGCTGGCCCGCGCGGCGGAGGAGATCGGGCAGGAGGAGGAGGAGCTCGCGCGGCTCAAGCAGGAGGAGGCCCTGACGAACATGGTGGCCCTCCTCGTCAAGCTCCGCGACGGGGGGCGCGATGTCCTCGGCGAGATCCTCAAGGCCGAGGAATCGCGCACCGACGGGAAGCTCTCGCGTAACGCGATCCTGCGGCTCCGCCAGGCCGCGCAGGGGCACGCGGGCCTCATGGAGGAGGGCGAGAAGGTCAGGCGGCTCCTCGACGACGAGAAGGCCCGCGTCTTCGCGTTTCTGGTCGAGGATGTGCTCGGCGACATGAGCCAGATCAAGGACGCGCTCGGCCGCGAGGACACGGGCGCCTACACGCAGATGCTCGCCGCCGAGGTCATCGCCAAGATCGAGAAGCTGCTCGCCGTCCTCAAGAAGGAGCTCGCGCAGCGCCAGGAGGGGCGGCAGGAGGACCGGCAGGGGCAGCAGAGGCTCGTCCTGGTGCCGCCCGTTGCCGAGGGGCTCATGCTGCGCGACATGCAGTCCGAGATCAGCGCGCAGACCGAGGCGCTGGAGCGTGCCCGGGTCGCGAACGACGGCAAGCTCAACGAGGTCATGGAGCGGCAGCTCACGCGCCTCGCGCTCAAGCAAGGCGCGCTCGGCGGCCTGACGAAGCGTCTGGCCAGGGAATTCTTCGGCATCGTGCCGGGAGAGGAAGCGAATGAACCGGCCAGGAAGGAATAGTCTCGGCGGTTGCGGCGGCGCCCTCGCGCCGCTCGTCCTGCTCGCGTGCGCCGCCCTGTGCCGCGGCGCCGAGATCGCGCCGCCCGCGCCGGGCGAGGGCCTCGACGGGCTCTTCGACGACATCACGAAGAACATAGCCCTCATCGAGCGGATGCTCAACCGCAAGGAAAGCGGCGAGGAGTGCCAGAGCTTGCAGAAGCAGGTGGTGTCCGATATCGACGAGCTGATCGAGGCGCTCAGGAAGATGCAGTCCTCGTCGAGCGGCGGCGGCGGATCGAGCTCCTCGCAGCCCCAGGACGGCAAGGAGTCCGAGGACCAGAAGGCCGAGAAGAAGCGGCGCGAGCTTGAGAAGATGGAGGGCCGCAAACCGGAGGGCAAGAAGCCGGGCGCGCCCGAGGGCGCGAAGCCCGAGCAGGGCAAGGAGCCGCAGCCCGCCGACGGCGAGCTCCGGAAGGACGGCAAGGAGCAGCCGGGCAAGCTGCCGAACGACGATGTCAAGAAGGCGGCGCCGCCGCCCGCGGGCGTCGCCGGCCCGCTCACCGAGAAGGGCGGAACGGGCGGCTGGGGGTTTCTGCCCGGCGAGGTGCGCGCGCTCATCGAGGCGAGCGGGAGGCCGGGCGTGCCCGCCAAGTACGAGGGGCTCATCCGGCGCTATTTCGAGCGCTTGAGCGAGGGAGACACGACGAAGTGATGCTGGGTGCGGCCTGCGCCGTTCTGCTCGCAGCCTCCGAACAGCCGGGCGCGGCGCTCCGGGAGGAGGCCGGCCCGCCGGCCGCCGAGGCCGCCCTGCGCGCCGAGCAGCTCGACGCCATCGCCAAGGGCCTCGAGTTCCTCGCGGCGCAGCAGTCGCGCGAGCTCGGTTCGATCGGCGCCAAGTACCAGGTCGGCGTCACGAGCCTGGCGGGGATGGCGTTCCTCGGCGCCGGGTACGGCTACAACCGCGGCCGGTACGGCGAGCAGATCGCGCTGTGCCTGAAGTACGTGCTGGAGAGCGCCCAGTCCGAGGCGCATCCGGGGTTCCTGGCCAAGGCCGGCGAGGACCACCCCATGCACGGGCACGCGCTCGGCGTGCTCTTCCTCACGCAGGCGTACGGCGAGCTTCCCGCCGGCGTGCAGCGCAAGGCCGGCGATGCGATCCGGCGGGGGATCGAGCGCATCAGGAGCGCGCGAAGCCGCGAGGGCGGGTGGTACTACGGCCCGACCAACGAGAGCCATCAGGACGAGAACAGCGTCACCGTGTGCGTGCTGCAGGCGCTGCGCGGCGCCCGGAACGTGGGGTTCGACGTCGACGAGGAGCTGATCGCCGGCGCGCGCCGGTACGTCGAGCGCTGCCAGAAGGCGGACGGGAGCTTCCGCTACCAGGTCGCGCCCGAGGTCGCGTGGTCGACCTTCGAGCTGACGTGCGCGTCGGTGGCGAGCCTTCAGGCGCTCGGCGCGTACGGGTCGGACGAGGTGCGCCGCGGCCTGGACTGCCTGGAGCGCTACCTGAGCAAGACGCCGCTGGCGCCGCTCGACGCGGCGGCGCGCTACCGTTTCTACGGCAACTTCTACGCGGCGCAGGTGTTCTTCCTGGCGGGCGGGGAGAGGTGGCGCACGTGGCAGTCGCGGGCGTTCCCGCAGCTCATCGAGGAAGGCCGCCGCCAGGGCTGGCGCTGGAAGGACCGCTTCGGGGACGAGTGCGCGACCGCCATGGCGGTCCTGATCCTCGAGGTCCCGCTCGGCTACCTGCCCATCTTCCGGCGGTAGCGGGCCTGCGCGTTCGGTCCGCGCCGGCGGGAGAACCCGGTCCCGTAACACGCGGCGGTGCGGGGCCGCGGTCCCGTCCGGGCGGCGGCCCGTGAAGCGCGCGAGCGGCGGTTACGGGAACTCGCGGCCCGCGGCGCCCGATGCCGATGTCTGCATGGATGCGTCCGCGCGGGACCGCAGCGCCGTTCTCACGCAGGCGAGCGGCCTGTCGTCTTGTGCGAGAAGGAAGTCGGAATGGACGAATTGCCACGAAGACACGAAGGCACGAAGGGCGCCTCGGTAGTTCCCGGCGCGCACGCTGCGGGCGGCGCTGGCGGGAGGGATTGCGGTGCGTCGCGCTGCCGCCGGGCTGTTCTCACGCGGGCGGCCGGGTTGTAGACTACGGGCGTTTCACACGCGCGCGGTGCATCGGAAACGCATATCGGGACACGTGAATGCCCGCGGGCGGACGGCCTGTCGTCTTGCGCGAGAAAGAAGTCGGGATGGACGGATTGCGACAAGGACACGAAGCCACGAAGGGCGCCTCGGTGCTTCCCGGCGCGCAGGCCGCGGGCGGCGTTGACGGGAGGGATTGCGGTGCGTCGTGCTGCCGCGCGACAAGGCACAAAGCTCCGTGCAGCACTTCGTGTCTTCGTGCCTTCGTGGCATCGTCTTCGGGGGGGCGGCGCATCCGCGATCGCTCGGCGGCGTGGCTCCTATGACGTGGCACGAAGCCGTGGACATTCTCTTCTGGCCCGCCGTGGCCGGCCTGTACGCCGTCATGGCGGCCGGGGCGTTCCTTGCGCGCTCGATCGAGGCGCGGTCCGAGACGCGCCTCAACGCGTACCTGCGCCGCCGCGGCCGGCCGGCCCTCAAGGCGCCCGAGCAGGAGGCGCTCGATGACTGCGGCGCGCTTCTGGGCGCCGTCGACCAGACCGGGCGGCTGCTCATCATGGGGCTCCTCGCGTGGCGCGCGGTGGCCGAGGACATGAGCACGGGCACGGCCGTCGGGATCTTCGCGGGTCTCATCGCGGCCGTCGCCGTCGGACTCGAGGTCGTGCCGCGGGCGGTGAGCCAGACGATACCCGAGCCGGTGGTCGCGCGCTGCCTCGGCGTTCTGCGCCGGCTCTTCGGCGTCGCCGTGCCGCTCGTCCGCACGCACCGCGCGATCCTGCGGTTTCTCGTCCGCGCGGGCGGCGGGGACCTCGACAAGCGGTCCGAGGAGGCCGTGGAGGAGGGGATCCTCGCCGCGGCCGAGGACGGCGAGCGCGAGGGCCTCATCGAGCGCGGCGGCAAGGACATGATCCAGTCGATCATCAGCTTCTACGACGCCGAGGCATCGAGCGTCATGACGCCGCGCATCGCCATGGTCGCGATGTCGGCGGATCTCGCGCTGCCCGAAGGCATCCGCGTCGCGACGACCTGCGGCCACTCGCGGATCCCGGTCTTCAAGGGCACGCAGGACAACATCGTGGGCATCCTGTACGTCAAGGACTTCCTGCGGCACTTCGGCGCGCCGGGCTGGGAGTCGCTCAGGATCGAGGACATCGTGCGCAAGGCGTACTTCGTGCCCGAGAACAAGAAGATCAGCGCGCTCTTCCAGGAGTTCAAGACGCAGCGCTTCCACATCGCGATCGTGCTGGACGAGTACGGCGGCACCGCCGGCCTCATCACGATCGAGGACATCCTGGAGGAGATCGTCGGGGAGATCGCCGACGAGTTCGAGATCCAGCGCGCGGGGGCGCGCCTGCGCAGGATCGACGAGCGGACGTTCGAGGTCGAGGCGGCGATGCGCGCCGGCGACCTGGAACGCGCGCTCAATCTCGTCCTGCCCGAGGACGACGCGTACGAGACCTTCGCGGGCTTCCTGTACGGCCTCTGGGGGCGGATCCCGCGCGTGGGTGAGAGCATCGCGCACGGCAACGTGCGCTTCGAGGTGGTCGATGCCGACGAGCGCCGCATCAAGACCGTGCGCGTGCACGTGGGGGCGGAGCCGTGATGCGGCGAACGGTCGGCGTGGCGCTCCGGTGCGTCAACTTCGGGAACACGAGCCAGGTCGTGCATCTCCTGACGCCCGGCCGGGGGCTGCTGGGGCTGCTCGCCAAGGGCGTGTGGCGGCCGCGCAACCCGATGTTCGGCGGGGGGTTCGATGCGGGGCGCACGTACGAGCTCGTCTACATTCCCCGGCCGCGGGGCGGGCTCGGACTGGTCACCGAGGCCCAGGAGATCGAGTGCCCGCGCCGCATCACGCGCGACCGCGCCCGCATCGCCGACGCGTTCGTCGTCCTGGCCTTCGCCGCGTGCTTCGCGGCGCCCGAGCAGGGCGATGCCGAGTTCTTCGAGCTGGTCGTGAACGCGCTGCGGGCGCTCGACGGGGGATCGGAGGAGGCGTTGCTCCTCTTCCTGCGCGCGGGCCTGGACGGCGCCGGGTTCCTGCCGCGTCTCGATGCCTGCGTCAAGTGCGGTGTGCCGCTGCGGGAGGCGGCGCGCTGCGGCTTCAGCCACGAGGCCGGCGGCATCGTCTGCGGCCGGCACCCGGCCGAGGCCGACCGCCTGCTCCCCGGCGCGATTCTGCGGGCGGCGCGCGGGGAGGGCCTTTCCGACGCGGCGGCGCGGGGCGGCGCGGTGCGCTTTCTCATCGACTGGGCGAATCATGTTTTGGCATTCCGCCGCCGCGTGTTAGAATACCCGTTCTACCTGGTGTCTTGAGCCGCGCAAGCCGTATTCGCGCCCCGTGCGGACGCATGTATTCGGGTTCATTTGCATTCCCGGCCCGTGCGGTTGCGCGCGGAAGGCTTCTGCGGCGGCCCCGGTAGGTCCGATATAATGTGAGTGTATGCGAGGCCCGCGGGCGGTCCGGGGCCGACGGAGGTGTCCGAACGTGAAGAACGCGCGACCGTGGTGGACGCAGGCCGGCGCGTGCGCGGCGCTGCTCGCCGTCGCCGCCCTGGCCGCGGATCCGGCTCCTGCGGAGCCGCCGCGCCCGGCCGATCCCCCGCCGGCCGTGAGCGAGAAGCCTGCGAGCGCGGGCGAGAAGCCGCCGGCCGTGAGCGAGAAGCCGCCCGACGCGCCCTGGAGCCCGGCGGCGTTCTTCGCGCGCGGCGAGGCCCTGCTGGCCGTCCAGGACCGCGAATCCGCGCTTGAGTGCTACGACCAGGCGCTGAAGCTGCGCCCCGACCTCGATCTCCTGCGCAAGACGCTCGAGCGCAAGTACCAGATCGGGCTCGACTACCTCGAAGGCAGGGCGAGCCGCTACTTCCTGGGCTTCATCGCCTACAGCTCGCCCGCGTTCGGCGTCAAGATCCTCGATGAGCTCGTGCGCGATTACCCGTACGAGAGCTTCAGCGACGACGCGCTCTACAGCATCGCCAACCACTACGCCCGGAACGAGAACTGGGAGGAGTGCCGCCCGGTCTACGAGCGCCTCATTGCCATGTATCCCAGGAGCGAGTTCGTGCCGGAGGCCTACTTCCAGCTCGGCACGGCGATCTACCACGGCATCAAGAGCTACCG
>DHGK01000110.1 GCA_002402755.1 Planctomycetes bacterium UBA4800 | reverse complement strand
CCTCTGTTTTCTCTGTGGTGAACCAAGAAGAGTACCACGAAGGACGCCGGAATGTGATGCACAGAAGGCGGAGATTCGCGTGTTCGGGTTGCCCTGTGAACGGTTACCCTCTCGTGTCCATCGTGCGCTTCCTTGCGGAGCCGCCGTGATCCCGCCCAGGCGGCGGCCGAGGCGGCTTCGCCGGTCCTCACTTCGTGTCTTTCAGGAGCTCCAGCATGGCCTTGCCCATGGCTTCGCCGACGTCCATGTAGACTTCCGCCTTGCCGCCGTAGTGGCCGTTGCCGCTGCCGCCCTGCGCCATCGGGTTGGTATAGACGGCGGCCACGTTGCCCTTGAACTCCGGGTACTTCCCGCTCGCGCCGTCAACCGCGAGGTGGGCGTTGAGGATCAACCCCTCGTTGCCGCCCGTGCCTTTCGCGGCCTCGCCCAGGGTGCCCATGACGAACTTGGCGTCCGGGGCATTGAAGTCCTTGCGCAGCGACTTGATGAACCGGACGAGATTCCGCTCGTAGTTCTCCGCATGCACGGGATCCCCGAGATCCTTCTCGCCCTGCCAGAAGAAGAACCCCGCGACCTCGTACTTGGCGCCGCCGGGGTAATACGTGCCGAGATCCGCAAGCGCCTTCCTCGCGTCGGCGGTGTCTTCGTCGTAGTTCTTGCCGGCATACCAATCGATGGGTTTTCCATCCTTGCCGAGCCAGGGCGGCGGTTCCGTCGCCTTGCCCTTGGCGGGGTCGGCCTCCCAGAAGGCCGGCTTGTCTTTGTACCCGGCGTACACGTAGGTCTTCTCGGCGCCGGTCTTGTCCTTCTTGACCGCGGTGAACCGCTCGCTGCCCGGCGGCAGGAGGTCCCAACCCAAGCTCCGGTTGCCGATGCAGCTCTTGAGAATCATCACCGGCGCGTCGATCGCATCGCCCAGCACATACCCGAGCCCGAGCTCCGGACCGATGGTGCCCCCCCTGACGGCCATCCATTCGTTGGCGAGCAGGCCCCTGCCCTGCATGAACCTCACGAAGCGGACATCCGGCCGCACCGTCCACTTGCCCTCGGCATCGATCAGGTACGAGTATTTCTTCTTGTTCTTGACGGCATTCTCCAGGGAGTTCTCCCCGCCGGTGATCTTGCCCATGCCGACCATGTTCGACTGCCCCATGAGGATGAATACCTTGACCGGCTTGGTCATGTCGGCCGGCGTGCCGGCCGGCGCCGCCTGAGTCTGGCCCAAGGCCAACCCGGCCAGCGCCGCCGCGGCGATCACTGCAATGAGGTTCGTGCGTCGTTGCATCGGTCCTCCTTCTCTTGGTTGGTGGTTGGTGCGATTGGTCTCATTAGAACTTCCTTCCCGGTTACTTCCCCGGCGTGAGCGTGAGGTCCTTGAGCGCAAACGCCGCGGTCGGATTCGTAAAAGCGAGGGTGTTCTTCCCCTCGCTCAGAGTCACTTCCACCGGCGCGGTCTGCTGCCACGCGCCGAGCGTGAACGGGATCGGCATGTCGACCGGGGCCTTGGCGTCGTTCGGGGTCAGAAGGAGGCGCGTATCGCTATGCACCGTGACCACGCGCGCGGTGAGCGCATACGTGCCGGCCTTCGGGACATCGACGACGCAGGTGAAGGGCCCGCCGCAGATCATCTGCTGTCCGCCGAGGAAGCTCTTCACCAGTTGATTGCCCCCGCCGCAGGCCGCCGCCGGAATCGTGATCGCGCCGTTCGGGCCGGTGACGATCCTCTTGTCGGCGTCCGTGACGGTCGCCTTGGCGACCGCCGCCGCCCTCGTCTCGGCCGATTCGTCGGCCTCGCCGAGCTGCGTTCCCCGCGCGGCCAGTTGAAGGGATTTCGCATCGGCGACGATCGCCTTCTGCGCGAAGTGGGCCATCACGCTCCACAAGCCGCCGCTGCCTTCCCGGGAGCCGTTGTACTTCTGCTCGCCCAACGCATCGCCGACCCACTGGGCGCGCAAGACCTTCAGGAAATCCGCGGGGTGCTTCCTGGCCTGCGTCCTCAACAGGAAGATGGTGTCCGGGCCGTTATCGACCCGGCCCGACCCCCAGTTCGCGCCCAGATTGATCACCCAGCCGTCAGGCGTCCAGTGAGCCAGGGCCGCATGCCCGGTCTGGGGCCGGGGCACGGTCGGAATGCCGAACGAGCGCAGGATGAAACGCCCGAAGAACGCGCGCCGGCCGCAGACGCCGCCGTTCAAGATGATGTTCTGGTACTTCTGCAGCTCGGGCCGGTCGTACTTCACGTTCTGAGACCCATAGCGGACATCGGTCCTGACCGCTCCCGAGTAGCGCCAGCCGTAGTCGGGATTGAGGACATGGTCCGGCCGGTAGTTCCGGAGCATCTCGCGCCCCCAGGCCAGGATGTGATCCGGTTCGTCGCCGTTCACCGCCATGCGATACTCCCAGGCGGACAGACTCTTGAACGCCGGATCCAATTCGCCATCCAGGTACGCCTTCTCGAAATGCAGGTACCGCTTCACCGGATCCACCACGGCCGGGGCATTGGTGTCGGCCTCGGGGTTGCTCTGCGCAATCGGCACGGCGTGCTCGAGGCTGATCGCAAGCGCCAGCCGCTGGAAAAGGCCCTCTTTGGCCTTCGAACTGGCCTTCTGGATGGCGGCATAGATCGCCATCGCGTGGCCGTACTTGCCGCCCTTGGCGCCGTCCGCGACGAGCATCTGCTTCATCAGGTCGCCATCGGCCAGGAGCTCTCCCACCAATGCCTCCTGCTCCCGCCCCTGCTGGGCGAACTCGGCAAGACCGCGCGGCGTCGCCTGCGCCAGCACGACGCACGCGACGAGCTTCGCGTCAAGCTCGTCGCTCGACAGGAACGGCATCACGCCGGCGATCGCGTCTTTCGCCGCCTTCAGTTCGTTCGCTTCGGCGGCGGCCAGCGCGGCCTTGGCTGCCTGGCTCGCCTGGATGTACTTGGGCTCGTCCGCCTGTGCCGCATCCAGCGCCGCCTGGCGCTCCGCGAGCGCCTTCAGCCCGGCTTCCTTGTCCGCCTGCCACTTGACCCGCTCCTTCTCCGCCGCCTCGCGCTCGGCCGGCGTGACGGCTTTCTGCCGCATCGCCTCCGCCTCGGCGAGCCCCTTCTCGGCGCCGCCCAGCCACTTTCCCTTCGCGTGACCGACCAGCGCTCTTGCCTCTTCGATCTTGTTCAGGGGCGCCTGTGCCGCGGCGACGTCGGCCTCCGCCTTCCGGAACGCTTCACGAGCCGCCGGCAGAGCGGCTTCCCTCCCCTCACCCACGGCCGGCAGGGCTTTGGCGATCTCCGCCTGCAACGCCGCCAGCGTTGCCGCGTACTGCGCCTTGAGTTTCTCCCCGGTCTCGGTCAGGGTAACGGGTTCGGGTGCAGAGACCGAAGCGGCGCTGCAGACACCGAGCACGAGTGGAATCCCCAAGGCCCAACACCGCATACTTTGCCTCATGGCAACCCTCCCTCCTTGTCTTCCCGGCGCGTCACCGGCATGGACGAAGTAGCGCCGGTTGGGCGAGACGCACGCAGGATCCGCAACAGAACGGGCTTCTGGGCCCGGATGTGCTCGACGAGGGTCTCGCGGGCGCGAGCCCACTGCCGCGCGATCAAGGCCTCCAGGATGGCCCGGTGCTGCGCGGCCATCTCGGCGACGACGTGCGCCTCCGGCGCTGCGTGATCGAAGGCCGCCGTGAAGTAGGCGGCGATATGCTGCCTGAAGAAGATCTGGATGTAGCGGTTGCCGGACTTCTCGATCAGGTAGTCGTGCAGTCGGTTGTCGAGGTGTGCCGGCCGGCCGTGCGCGACCGCCGGGTTGCCCGCGAGCATCGGCAGGAGATCCGCCGTGCGGATGTGCGGCCGTGCCAGCCCGAGCGCCTTCAGCTCGAGAACCTCGCGCACCTCCAGATACGCCGTCAGATCATCTTCCCGGATGGAGCGCACGCGCCAGCCGCGTCGCGGTAGATGCTCGATCAACCCCGCCCCCGCGAGGCGCCCGAGAGACTGGCGGATCACGGAGCGCCCGACGCCGTGCTTCCGCGCCAAGGCCTCCTCGCGCAGCGGGACGGGCTCGCAACGCAGACTGGCGAGCATTACCTCTTGAATCAGGAGGCGATCCCAGTCCGGGGCGGTCGGGGGCGGGGCGATGCGGATTGCCCGCCTCGGCGCACGCCGCTTCACGGGAATGACCGACACGCGCCCGCCGGGGAGTCGCTCCAGGCAGGCGCCGGCCACGAGCCTGGCGATCGCACTCCGCACCGGCGTCAGGCTCACCCCGTAGTGCTTTGCCAGCGCGGGAAGCGTGACCTTGCACGGCAGCTCGCCGCCCGCGGCGATCCGCGCCCTGAGATCCTCGGCGATATAGGACGTCAACTCCATGCGTTCGAGACTTCACGCCGGCCGGCGCCCGGGCTTCACCGCTCCCGCAGCCCCCGGACTCCGGCGTGGTCCCGTCTCCTCCACGGCGATGGACTTCGACAACTTGACTTTGTCGACAAAAACATTGTCCTGCCCTTTGTAGATCCTGTCAACAACAACAAGACTCGGCGGGCCCGCCGGCCGGTCGGCCCGCGGGCGAGCGCCGCGTCGAACACCGAGGCCCCGAGCGCGACCGAGCGACTGTGGTACCGGCAAGCCGGCCACGAATTGGAATCAGGTGTCGCCGCTCGGCAACGAGCGCGTAGGGGCCATGCTGCTCGGTGGCGCGACGCGCGAGCCCTGCGTGCGCCGGCCGTCGCCGGCGTT
>DHGK01000310.1:2606-9103 GCA_002402755.1 Planctomycetes bacterium UBA4800 | reverse complement strand
TGACCGCCTTGTCGAGCGCGGTGAACACGCCGTCCAGGTTGGCGGCGGCGGCGCGGGCCGCGCCGGCCCCGAGCAGGAGCGCAAGGACGCAGGCCGCGCAGAACGAGGGAGCGAAGCTTCTCATGCGGTACCTCCGGAGCGGGGTTGTTCCGCTCTACAGATGATTATGGGTCCGCGGGCGCCGCGCGGCAAGCTCGCGGCCGGCTACAGGAGCAGGCCCGCCAGGGCGCCGTTGATCCACGCCACCATGGCGCCCGCGCACATCGCCTTGAAGCCGAAGCGCGCCAGGTCCTTGCGGCGGTCCGGGGCCAGCACGCCGAGGCCGCCGATCTGGATGCCGATGGAGCCGAGGTTGGCGAACCCGCAGAGCGCGAAGGACGCGATGGCGCACGTGCGCTCGCTCAGCGCTCCCGCGGCCGCCAGCTCCTTGAAGGCGCCGTAGGCAACGACCTCGTTGACGGCCATCTTCGTGCCGAGCAGCTCGGCGAGCGCCGCGGCCTCGCCTGCCGGGGCCCCGAGCAGGAAGGCGATGGGCCGGAAGACCCAGCCGAGGATGCGCTGGAGCGTGAGGCCGTCGTGGAAGACGCCGAGAATGACGTTGACAAGCGCGATCGCCGCGATGAACGTGATGAGCATGGCGGCGACGTTCAGCGCGAGGTGCAGGCCCGTCGTCGTTCCCGACGCGAAGGCCTCGATCGCGTTGCGGTCGGTCTTCTCGTAGTGCGCGCGCACGACGCCGGCCGTGAGCGGCGTCTCGGTCTCGGGGAGCATGAGCTTGGCGAGGGCGAGCGAGCCCGGGGCGGCCATGAAGCTTGCCGCCAGCACGTACCTGGCCTCGACACCGAAGGAAACGTAGAGCGCGAGGACGCCTCCCGCGCTCGATGCGAAGCCGCCGGCCATGACGGCGAAAAGCTCCGAATCGGTGAGCGCCGGGATGTGCGGCTTGACGATGAGCGGCGCCTCCGTCATCCCGACGACCGTGTTGGTCGCGGCCGAGAGCGCCTCGGCGCCGCTCACGCCCATGAGCTTGGTCATGGCGAAGGCGGCGGCCCGGACCATGCGCTGCAGTATCCCCAGGTAGTACAGAAGGGACGTGAGCGCCGAGAAGAAGATGATGGGCGGCAGAATCCGCACGCACAGGACCTCGCCGAGGAGCGCGATGCCGGACGGCGCGCCGTCCGTACCCGCGACGGGCGCCGCGGCCTTGCCGGCGCTCGAGCCGAGAAGGAATCCCGCGCCCTCGCTGCTGAGCTGGACGAGGCGGGTGGCGCCGTCGGCCAGGCGCTGAAAGCCCTCGTGGACGAGCGGCGCCTTCAGGACGGCGATCGCGAACAGGACCTGCAGCGCGAGGCCCACGACAACCGGCTTGTACAAAATCGCCCGGCGCTTGTACGACCAGAGCCACGCGATGGCGAGGATTGCGGCGATGCCGAGCACGCCGATCAAACGCTCCATACGGGTCTCCGACGCCGCGCGTTTTGCATCGTGCGCGAACGCCCGCTACAATACCACGGTCGGAGGGCCTGGCGCGACAGGCTCGAAGGAGAAACCATGCGCACACGCGTGACGTTGCTTGCCTGCGTTCTCGGGGCGGGGCTCGGCGCCGAGCCCTGCCTGCGCGTCGACCAGACCGTGCGGGGCGTGCCCGGGCTGGAGTCGGACCGGGCGGTGACCCAGCGGGTCTGGATCGCCGAGGACAAGGTGCGGGTCGATGAGTCGGCCGGCGGGCCGGACGCCTGGGCGCCCCGGTACCTCCTCAGGACCGACCGCGATCCCGCGGCGATCTACGAGCTTCTGCCGGCGACGAAGAGCTACCGGCAGTGGGAGGAACTGGAGAACATCCAGCGCGACCGGGCGATCAACGAGTGCCAGATTCTCGACGGGATCATGAAGCTGCCCGCGGCCGAACGCGAGAAGGCGCTCGCGTCGCAGTACCTGCGCGAGGACCTCGCGCGCGTCGTCGAGGTCGTGACCGAGCCCGCCCCGCAGCGCACGGTCGGCGGCCGGCCGTTCGAGTGCCGGCGCGTCCGCATCATCGAGAACGGCCTGACGGTGCTCGATGCCCAGGTCACGGACCAGATCGGGCGCGGCATCGACTACTGCCGGCTGTACCGCCAGCTCGGCGCGTTCTCCGACGAGGTCCTGGCCAAGGCCAAGGAGATCAAGGGCTTCCCGCTCGCGGCGACGCTCGCGGTCGTGACCCAGCGGCTCACGACCTACCATACGCTCAGGATCGAGGTGACCGATCTGGCCGAGTCCGATGCCGCGCGCTCGTTCTTCGAGCTTCCCGAAGGCTGGACCAAGGAGGAGAAGGCGCTCAGGGAGCCGTGCCGCTGGCGCCTGTGCGACAAGACCGTGGAGACCGCGAACCCCGGCGAGCGGTGGGACTACAAGGGGCGGCGGCACTACTTCTGCAGCCTGAAGTGCAAGACCGAGTTTCTGAACGAGCTCAAGGCGGTCATCACGCGCGGCGGGCGGGTGGAGGAGCTGTTCGAGGGCAGGCGTCCCGCGGACGGACCGGCTGCCAAGTGAATGCGGGAACCGTCGCCGGGCGGCGGGCTACGCGCTCGCCGGGGGTGCCGCGGCCTGGGCGGCCTGCTCCGCCGCGGCCTTCGCGGCGGCGGCTTCCTTCTGGCGGAAGAACGCGGTCTTCGTGCCCTCGAACTTCCTCAGCGCCTTGCGGTCGGCGCGCGAGAGGGAGTCGAGCTTGTTCTTGAGCGTGCGGCGCGCCTGCCGCTTCGCGAGCTGGCGGGCCTTGCGGTCGAGCTTCTTCGTGTTCGCCATGGTCGATGTTCTTTCCGCAGCCGTAGTCGTCGAGAAATGGTCGGGGTGAGTGGATTCGAACCACCGACCTCAGCGTCCCGAACGCTGCGCTCTAAACCAAGCTGAGCTACACCCCGGAAAGCCCCGATTGTACACCGCGTTGCGCGCGATGCAAGCCCCCTTCACTCCGCCGTTGTGCCGGCCGCGCGCCTCTCCTCGTATCGGCACGGGCGGCCGGCCGCTTCATTCCAGGATCGTCACGACCGTCTTGTACGGCAGGAAATCGTAGAGGAAGTCGATATCGGCCCTTGCGACCCTGATGCAGCCCTGGGACGATTCCTGGCCGATGCCCCGGCCGTCGCGCGCCTCGTGAATGCCCAGGCCCTTGTACTGGGTCTCCGCAAACCCCAGCCAGCAGCACCCGAGCTCGTTGGCGGGGTCTCCGGCCGGGATCACGGGCTGCCCCGGACGGAACCAGTCCGGGTTGCGCTGCTTCTCGGCGATCACGAACGCGCCCGAGGGGGTGCGGTTGCCCTTGCCGATGCCGCAGCGCATCTCCTTCAGGAACCTCCCGCCGTAGGTCACCCAGAGCCTGAACTCGCGCTTGGAGACGAAGACCTCGATCGGCCGGTTGAGGACCTTCAGCGTCTCACCCGGGTGGATCGTGTCGCGGTTCAGGTTGTTGATGCGCTTGATGGCCTCGATCGTCGTCCCGCGCCGGTCGGCGATGCGCGCCAGGCTGTAGCCCGGGCGCACGTTGACCAGCTCGGCCACGGATTCGTCGCGCCAGTCGGAGAGCACGTAGGCGGACGTGAAGCGATCGAGGTGCGAGGCCAGCGCGTCGCGGACGGCGGGATCGTTCATGTAGAGCCGGGAGAGCTGTTCCCAGGCCGCGTTCCTGCGGGAGGCGTCGTCGCTCCTGAGCGCCGCGAGCGCGTCGTCGGGAATGCGCGCCGAGGCGCCCGCCCCGGGCTGCACGGCCGACTCCTCGGGAGCGAGCGCGATGGGGGTTCCTGACCTGACCCGGTCGATGACGCTCTTCGCCGCCCTGCCCCAGCGCGGCAGCTCGCCGCGGTACCAGCCGTAGGCCCCGACGCCGGCCGCGACGACAAGCAGAAGGAAGAGCAGACGTTTCATCGGGTCCTCCGCGCGTTGCGCCCCTGCGGCATTATAGGGCAGCGAGGGAGCGGTGCCAAGAAACACCCCGCGACGGCGGGGCGGCGCGCGCGGACGACCGCGGCCCTATCCGGCGAGTGCGGTCTTCGCCTGCTGGACGAGCTTGGCGAACGCGCCGCCGTCGCGCACCGCCGTATCGGCGAGCGCCTTGCGGTTGAGGGCGACCTCGGCCTTCTTGAGCCCGGCCATGAACTGGGAGTAGGTCATGCCCAGCGCGCGGCAGGCCGCGTTGATGCGCGCCACCCAGAGGCGCCTGAAGTCGCGCTTCTTCCTGCGGCGGTGGATCGTCGCGAACTTGTCGCCCCGGGCGGCCGTCTCCATGGCCGTGCGGTACAGGACCGCGCGCGAGCCCCAGAATCCCTTGGCGCGCTTGAGGACCTTCTTGTGCCTGCGATGGCGTGCGACCCGATACCTTACTCTCGGCATGGAGGTGTTCCTTTCGTCTTGCGTGCGCGGCCGCTAGATGCCGAGCAGCGCCCGCATGCGCTTCCTGTCCCCGGCGGCCAGCACGGTGGGCCTGCGGAGGCGGCGCTTCTGCTTGGAAGTCCGGCCCGAGAGAAGGTGCCTGAGCCTCGAACTGCGCCGAACGAGTTTCCCGGTTCCGGTGACCTTTATGCGTTTCTTGACCGACTTGTTCGTCTTCATCTTCGGCATGGGATGCTCCCTGCTGTCGTGCGTCTCGCCGTTCGCGTGCGTTCTCGTCCGCGGGCGCCGCGCGCCCGCTCACTTGGGCGCCAGGATCACGGTGACGCGGTTGCGCCCCTCGCGCTTCACCGGCTGTTCGATCTTCGCGAGGCTCTCGAGCTTCTTGGCGAAGTCGCCCAGCCTCACGCTCTCCTGTTCGATGTAGTTGAGCTCGCGCCCTCTGAATATGAGGCTCACCATGACCTTGTGGCCGCCCTCCAGGAAACGCTGCGCGTGCCTGAGCTTGGTCTCAAGATCGTGCGTATCGGTCTTGGGCCGGATCTGGATCTCCTTGCGTTTCTTCGATCCGGAGCCCTTCTGGGCCTTGTGCCGTTTCTTCGTCGCCTGGTACTGGTGGCGCCCCCAGTCGAGCATCTTGCACGTCGGCGGATCCAGGTGCGGGGCGATCTCGACCAGATCGAGACCCTTCTCCATCGCGAGGGCCAGCGCCTCGCGCACCGAGACGATACCCACCTGGGTGCCGTCGTCGCCGATCAGCCTGATCTGCCGATCGGAAGGCCTGTCGATGACCCGCTTGCGATCATCCGACGGGGGCGGACCGTCATGTCTGCTGAACGCCATTCAGTGCTCACACCTCGCAGTCACAGCCTCGCACGCCGGTGCGCCCGGGCCCGCCGAAGCCCGCACGCACGGCGCCGCGGCGACAGTACATCCCCGCTCCGGCTCCGCCGGGGCAGGCCGAGTGCGCTCTCTTCCGTATTTCGGAGAAAGCCGCACGGGCTCGAAAGCTCCCATGGTAGGGACGAAGGGGACGAATGTCAAGAGCCGGACGCCGGACCGCCGGGCGCGGGAGGCGGCCTGAGCGCGATGCCGAGTTCCTCGAGCTGGGCCGCGCTCACCGCGGCCGGCGCATCGGTCAGGAGGCAGTTTCCCCGCTGGGTCTTCGGGAACGCGATCACCTCCCTGATCGAGGTCTCGCCGGTCAGGAGCGTCACCAGGCGGTCGAGGCCCAGGGCGATGCCGCCGTGGGGCGGCGCGCCGTAGCTCAGGCCGTCAAGCAGGAACCCGAAGCGCGCGCGGGCCTCCTCGGGATCGATGTCGATGGCCTTGAACGCCGCCTCCTGGATCTCGCGCCGGTGCATGCGGATGCTGCCGCCGCCGATCTCCGAGCCGTTGACGACGATGTCGTACGCCCTGGCCTTGACGCGGGCCGGGTCGCGCTCCAGGAGCGCGAGATCCTCCTCGCGCGGCGCCGTGAAGGGGTGATGGACCGCGACGAAGCGCCCGTGCTCCTCGTCCCGCTGGAAGAGGGGGAAGTCGACGACCCAGGTCAACGCGAACTTCCCGGCGGGCGCAAGCGCAAGCTCGCCGCCGAGGCGCGTGCGCAGCGCGCCGCAGGCTTCCCTGAGCGCGTGCGGGTTCTCGCCGGCGAGGACGAAGGCGAGGTCTCCGTCCGCGAGCGCGAGCGCCTCGATCAGCGCGCCTTCCCGGGCGCCCTTGAACGCCTTGGCGCCCGGCCCCGAGAGCGCGCCCGCCGCCCGCCTGAGCCACACGAATCCCGTGCCGCCGGCCGCCGCGGCCGCCCTTGCCAGCTCCTCGATCCGCGCGCGCGTGAGCGCGCCCTTCTCGGGCACGCCCAGGCCGATCGCGGCGCCTTTCGCCGCTCCCTCCCGCAGGAAGGGCACCTCGCTGTCCGCCAGCAGCGCGCTCAGGTCCGTGAGCGGCGCTCCGAAGCGCAGGTCGGGCCGGTCGCAGCCGTAGCGCGCCATGGCCTCGTCGTACGCGATGGCCGGGATCGGGAGCCGGATGTCGATGTCGAGGATCGACTTGAAGAGCAACTGGAACATGCCGTCGATGAGGCGCCTGACGTCGGTCTCGTCGATGAACGACATCTCGATGTCGATCTGCGTGAA
>DHGK01000310.1:1923-2490 GCA_002402755.1 Planctomycetes bacterium UBA4800 | reverse complement strand
CGGCGTCTCGATCTCGAGGAAGCCCTGCTCGTCCAGGTACCGGCGCACGAGCTGGGAGATGCGGTGGCGCACGGTGATGTTGCGCTGCATGCGCGGCCGGCGCAGGTCGAGGAAGCGGTACCTGAGGCGCACCTCCTCGTTGGGCTCCTCCTGGACGTAGGACGCGACCTCGAAGGGCAGGGGGCGCGAGGGGTTGAGGACCGTCAGCCCGCGAGCCGCGATCTCGATGGCGCCGGTCGGGAGGTCCGGGTTCTGCGTGCCCTCGGGGCGCAGCCGGACCTCGCCCTCGACGGCGACGACGCACTCGGGCCGCACGGTCTCCCGGGGCGGTTCCTTGAACACGACCTGGACGATGCCGCTCCGATCGCGGAGGCTGCCGAACACGACGCCGCCGTGGTCGCGGATCGTCTCCATCCAGCCGTTCAACGTGACCTGGGCGCCGGCGTGCTCGGCGCGCAGGAGCCCGCAGTGGTGCGTTCGTTTGCAGTCAGGGCGCATGTAATCCTCTCTCGCAATCTCCCTGAAGATACCGGGGCGGCAATGCGGTAACCGTTCACAGGGCATCCC
>DHGK01000310.1:0-1878 GCA_002402755.1 Planctomycetes bacterium UBA4800 | reverse complement strand
ACGTGAGACGTTACGCGGCGCCGTGCCAAGCGCGGCGGTCTCTCTCCGTTTTCTTCTCTGTGCGCTCTGTGCCTCTGTGGTTTCTTTTCCGTCAGATGACGCCTGCCTGTGCATCCGAGCACGGCGAGAAAACCGTGAACGGGTGCACAATGCGCAACCCGCTACTCTACCATTTCGACCGGATGCGCCGCAAGGTGCATGCCCGCCGTCATCTCGCGGGCACGGACCTGGTCGGCGCCAGCATCAGGCGGGCGAGCTGGGCGGGGATCTCCTTGCCCGCGCTGATATGGGCGTAGGCCGTCGTGCAGAACTCGGACAGCTCCTGGACGTTTCGCGGCCAGACGTAGCCCTGGAGCACGGCGCGCGCCTCCTCGGAGAGCCTGATGATCCCGGCGAAATCGCCGGGCTTCTGCGAGCGCAGGAAATGGGTGACGAGGAGGTCGATATCCTCCGCGCGGGACGAGAGCGGCGGAATGCGCACGACCGGCATCTCCTCGGGGAAGAGGCCGCGGTCCAGCACCCCGGTCTCGAACAGCTCCTCCATGGCGTAGCAGGTCGTTATGATGATGCGCCCGACCGCGGCGGGAAGCGCGCGGCACAGCGTCTGCTGGGCCTCGGCGGAGAGATTCGAGATCTCCTCCAGGACGAGCGTGTCCGCGGCGCCGCCGGCCAGCGATGCCAGCGCTTCCGCGGCCTTGGCCGCATCCAGATCGATGCACTGGACCCAGCGGAGCCGCTCTTCCGGAGCGCGGAAGTACTGATGCACCGCCCGCGCCGCCGCAGACTTGCCGCTGCCCTTGGGCCCCTCGATCCAGATCCAGCGCTCCCGGGGCGAGAGCGCGGCTATGGTGCGGAAGACGCCCTGCATCACCGCGCTCCGGCCGAGGAGCCCGAAGAACCCCTGCGGCGCCGCGTTGTGCGATTGCGAGAGGATGCTCTTCAGGCGGTGCTGTTCCTCGTACGCGGCCTTGAGCTCGAGCGCGAGCAGCGTGCCGTCGTCCGGCGTTCCCTTGACGGCGGCCAGCGCGCTCGTGAGCATCTCGATGCCGGCCTTGAGGTGCGCCTGCGCATCCGCGAAACGCCCCAGCTTGGCCTCGGTGCGGGCCAGCGCCGTGGATACGAGCGCCAGGATCTCCGCCAGTCCGTGTTTCCTGGCCGTGGCCTCGGCGGCTGCCAGGTGCTGCGCGGCGCGATCCAGATCGCCCGCGGTGATGGCGAGCTCGAGGAGCCCCATCTCGTACCAGAAATACCCCTTGAGGAGCACGAGGTTGAGGCGCTTGGCCATGAACAGGCCTTCCTCGAAGGTCATGTAGGCCTGCTCGTACTGGCGGCTGCGGGCAAGCGCCCTGCCGGCGAAGAGGGAAGCCCACGTGATCAGGCGGTCCGAGCGAGCCGAGCGGCTCAGCCGCAGCGCATCGTTGAAACGGGCGAATCCGTTGTCGTCGCGCCCGGCGATCAGCGCCGTCAGCCCGTCCAGCAGCGCGAGCATCGCGTCGATGAGGGTGAGATCCTCGCGCTTCGCGGTGGAGGCCAGCCCCGCCTGGAGCATGGCGAGCGCCTCTGCCTTGCCGCGTGCCGTGGCCGCCAGCGCCAGAAACAGCGTGGCCTCGGGGTGGAAGACGTCGCCCTTGCTGTACGGATGCTCCAGCAGCTCCCACACCCTGTGCCACCGGCCCGCGAGACAGGCCACGTGCGCCTGCGCCAGGCGCAGGGAACGCGTCGACTCCTCGTACTGGCACTGGCCGGCGGCATCGCCGAGCAGCTTCTCGGCCGCGGGAATGGCGCCCTGGTCCGAGACGACGCGCGCGAGAATCGTGCGCGCCCGGATATGGGCGACCGGGTTCTCGAACTCCTTGCTGAGCGCGAGCGCGGCGCTGC
>DHGK01000224.1 GCA_002402755.1 Planctomycetes bacterium UBA4800 | reverse complement strand
CCCACGACGACTGGAAGACGCGCGCCGAGGAAGCGCGCAGGAAGCTGGATGAGAAGCTCCGCAGCATGCCCGAGGAGGAGTTGCGCCTCCCGCCCGCGAGCTTCATGACGATCGTGTCCACCTTCGTCACGCAGGCGATGGTGGCGCTCGGCGAGATGGCGGTGCCGGGCGCCGAGACGCGCGAGCTCGACCCCGAGGGCGCGAAGTTCGCGATCGATTCGCTCGCCGTTCTCAAGGAGAAAACCGCGGGGAACCTGGCGGCCGAGGAGGAACGCGCCCTGGACGAGGTGCTCCAGGGGCTGCGCCTGCGGTTCGTCCAGAAAGTCGGCCAGGCCGGAAAGTAAGGCGCGTGCGCGTCCTGTACAGCGGACTCCTGAGATCGCCCGCGAGCTGGGCGCGCGTCGGCCGCGAATTCCTCGCGGCGCTCCAGCGCCTCGGCGTCGAGGTCGGCGCGCTCAGCATGCGCGGGTTTCTTCATTCCCCGCAGTTTCCGCTGCCGTCCGGCGTGTGCGAGGTCGCGCGCGGGGACTTTCCGGCCGATGTCGAGCTGACCTTCGCACACCCCGGCCTGTACCACCGGCTCAGGGCGCCCCGGCGCGCGGGCATCCTCGTGTACGAGGCCGATCGCATGCCCGCCCAGTGGGCGCCCGCCATCCGCCGATCGCTCGACCTCCTCCTCCTGCCGAGCGAGTTC
Organism: Planctomycetes bacterium UBA4800; assembly: GCA_002402755.1. GTDB lineage: Bacteria > Planctomycetota > UBA8108 > UBA8890 > UBA8898 > UBA8898. Next base: position 2,733 of record DHGK01000224.1, on the reverse strand, counting down.
TGCCGCCGCGGGGCGCTCGCGGCCTCCGTGCCCTCGCACCTCGTGCGCACGGTGCCGTTCGGCGTCAACAACCGCGTGTTCGCGCCGGGCGCCGAGCCGCCCGCCAGCCCCTTCGTCTTTCTCACCGTCGCGGCGCCCCACCACCGCAAGGGCCTGCGCGAGCTGCTCCTCGCCTACCGCGCCGCGTTCTCGGCGGCCGATGACGTCCGCCTGCTCGTCAAGACGACGTACGACCCCTCCAAGCGGCCGCGCCGTTTCCGCTGGGAGATCGCGTCGTTCCAGGAGCTGCTCGACGAGGGCCGCTTCGACGACCCGGCCGCGCCTTCCGTCAAGTTCCAGGCGGGGACGCTCTTCGACGAGGATCTCGCGCGGCTCTACCGCACGGCGCACGCGTACGTGCAGCCGTCGTACGGCGAGGGCTTCGGCCTGGCCGCCCTCGAGGCGGCGTCCTGCGGCTGCGCCGTGATCACGACGAACTTCGGCGCCGGGGCCGAGGTGTTCGACCGCGAGTCCGCGCTCCAGGTCGCATCCGAGCCCGTGTCGGCGGGCCCCTACGAGTACGACCGCGACTCGGGCGGGCTCATGGGCAAGCCCGATGTCCTCGCGCTCGCGCGCGCCATGCGCTCCCTGTGGGAGGACCGCGCGCTCCTGGCGCGGCTCAGGCGCCGCGCGCGCGACGTCGCCTCGCGCTACACGTGGGACCAGGCCGGACGGCAGCTCCGCGGGTACCTGCATGAGCTCTGCGAACGACCGCCCCCCCGTTGAATCCCTGGCCATCGATGCGCTGTGCATCGACAGCGAGGCCGGGCGGCGCTACGTCTACACGCGCACCGGGCCCTCGGAGCGGCTCCGGCGCTCGATCGCGGCGCGCGGCATCATGACGCCGCTCGTCGTCGCGCCCGACGGACTGCTGGTCTGCGGCGCGCGCCGCCTCCGCGCCGCGGCCGAGCTGGGCATCCGGGCGCTGCCGGTCGTGCGCGCCGCCGATGCCGCCGGGGCCTTTCTCGCCGGCGTGTGGGAGAACGCCGCCCACCGGAACTTCGCGCCGCTCGAGCTCGCGGGCCTCTTCCGCCGTCTGGAGCGCATCGCGGGCCTGGGCCGCGATGCGATCGCCGCCGTCTATCTTCCCGCCTGCGGCCTTGACCCCTCGCCGATCGTGCTCGCGAAATACCTGGCGCTCGCCGATCTCCCCGAGGAGATCGCGGCGCTGCCGCTGCGCGAGAGCCATCTCTTCCTGATCGCGGAGCACGGCGGCGCGGACGCGGCCGCGCTCGCGGCGGTGTTCGCCGCGCTCCAGCCGAGCGCGGGCGAAGCCCGCGTCGTGCGCGGCCTCATGGCCGACGCGGCCGTGCGCGAGGGCGGCTCGATCACGCAGGTGGCGGCACTGCGCGAGGTCCGCGACATCCTCGCGGCCGACACGCCGCCGCGTCTCAAGGTTCCCGCGCTGCGCAGCCTGCTCAGACGGCGCGCGCTTCCCCGCCTCTCCGCCTGGGAGGATGCCGCCCGTGAAGCCGCCGCCCGCGGCGGCCTGGCCGGGCCGGTCGAGGTCAGGCTGCCGCCCGATCTGGAGGGCGACGACGTCGAGCTTCGCGTGCGCATCCGCGACGAGGCCGGGTTCGCCCGCGCGGCCGAGGCGCTCGGGTCGGCCCGCGCACGCGAGGCGATCAAGAAGATCCTCTCGATTCTTCGGGGGGAAGAGGCGTGACGCCGGCCGTCCTCATCGTCAGGCCCGAGGTCGCGGACGAGCCCCTCGTCCGGGCGGCGCGGGCCGCGATGCCCGCAGCCGAGGCGCGCGTGACCGATGCCGATGTCCGCACGGTCTGTCCCCGCATCGCGCCCTGGCGGATCCTCGTTCTGGACCGGTTCAAGGGCGATCTGGTCAAGCCGCTCGCGCCGGCCGAATGCTCGCTCCCCGGCCGCGCGGAAGCGTATCTCGCCTGCGGCGTCAACTGCCCGGGGCGCTGCCGCTACTGCTTCCTCCGGACGTGCGCGACGGTGCCGCATCCGGTCTTTTACGCGAACGTCGAGGCGATGGCAGCCGAGCTCGACGCGGCCCTCGCGGCCGCGCCGGACCTGTACGTCCACCTCGGACACATCCTCGATCCGCTGGCGTATCCGTTCCTCTCGCCGCTCATTGGAGCCTTTGCCGCCGTCCTGGCGCGCCACGCGCGCGCGACGATCGAGCTCAGGACGAAGTGGACGGCGATCGACATGCTGCCCGCGCCGCCGCCGCCCAACCTTCGCGTCGCGCTCTCGCTCGCGCCCGCGCGCATCGCGCGGCGCTACGAGCCCGGAACGCCGAGCGTCAAGGCGCGCCTTCGCGCGCTGGCGCTCCTGGCCGAGCGCGGGTACCGCGCCGGCGTCCGGCTCGACCCGGTGCTGCTCTTCGATGGATGGGAGGACGACTACGCCGAGCTGTGCGCGGATATTCTTGCGGCGCTGCGCGCGGCGCGCGATGCGGACATCGTTCTCGGGACGCTGCGCGGCCCGCCCGACCTCATCAGCATGATCCGCGCGGAGGACCCGGGCGAGGTCCTGCGGCGCGGCGAGTTCGTCCGCACGCACGGCGGCAAGCTCGGCTATCCCCGCCCCCTGCGGCGCAAGGCGCTGCGGTTCCTGGCCGAACGGCTGGGGACGAGGTTTCCGGTGCGGGTCTGCGGAGAGCCCGACGATGCGGCCGCGGACACGGATGGAGGCGCGCGCCGGTAAGGGGCCGCGCAACAATAACTTCCC
>DHGK01000222.1 GCA_002402755.1 Planctomycetes bacterium UBA4800 | reverse complement strand
TTTTGGTCTCCCTGGCTCGCGCCATCTTCGACCGCTCCTCAATCGCGAATTCCTCGACGTATCTTCAATACGCCTGCGGATTCGCTCAATCGTCGCGGCCGCGACGCGACCGAATAGGGAGCGTTGCCCCCGTTCCCACAGACGGTGTGTGCTCCAGGGGCCCAAAACGAAAAGTTATTGTTGCGCGGCCCCTAAGCGTCAGCCCCGGATGCGGGGGGGCGCCTGCGCGTTGCGGAGCAAGGCAATGGGCTAGGAGGGAATCGAACCCTCAAGCCTGGAACCAGGCATGGGATTTTAAGTCCCACGCGTATGCCGTTTCCGCCACTAGCCCCCGGGAACGACGGGCGAAGGAAGATGGAGGCGGCACCCGGATTTGAACCGGGGGTGATGGTTTTGCAAACCATTGCCTTACCGCTTGGCTATGCCGCCCCGATGAAGTGACTGTACCTTTCGCCCCCGCGAACGTCAAGATGCCCGCGCGCCGGCGCTCAGGCCCCTAACGCTTCCGGCACGGCTTCGCCGCCGTCTCCCGCGGCCGGCGTCTCGGCGGCCGCGCCGCCCTTGGCGGCCTTGAGCGCGGCGAGCCTGGCCGCGGCGCCGCCGAGCTTGGCGGGCCTGGTGACATCGGGCGTGACGCTGATCTCGGTGACGTTCGGGGCCGCGGCCCGAGGCGCGCTTCCGCCGGGCGCCGCCGCCGGAGGTGCGGCATCCGCCGGGGGCGGGGTCTGTGCGGCCGCACCGCCCTTTCCGGCCTTGAGCGCGGCGAGCTTCGCCGCCAGTCCGCCGAGCTTGGCGGGCTTGGTGACGTCGGGCGTGACGCCGATCTGGGTCACGTTCGCGGCCGCGGCCTGCGGCGCGTTACCGGCGGGTGCGGCCGCCGGAGAGGCGGCATTCGCCGGGGGCGGCGTCTCTGCGGCCGCCCCGGCTCTTGCGGCCTTGAGCGCGGCGAGCTTCGCCGTGGCGCCGCCGAGCTTCACGGACGCGGCGTTCTCGCACCTGGGCGGCTGCCCGGCGGCATCCTCGGCCGGTTTGCCGCCGCCGTCCGCGGCGAGCGTCTTGAGCTTGTTGATCGCCGAGGCGACGCTCAGCTTCACGCCCTGCGGCGCGGCATCGCCCGCGGGTTTTCCGGTCTTGATGTTGCGGAGGCGGCAGGTGATCGAGCTCACCGAGCGCTTGAGCACGCGTTGCTTCATCGTGGCGAACGCCTCGTCCGCCGCGATGGCCTCCGGCGTTTTCGGCCCGGCCGGCGCCGCGGCGGACGAGGCCGCCGAGGGCGCGGCGGGCGCCGCGCGCGTCAGCTCGTCGATGCCCTTCTGGAGTTCGTCGACCACGGAGGCGTGCGCGCCGAGCGCGCGCAGCTTGTCGACGCAGCGCCGCGAGAGGCCGACGTTGCGCCCGGCCAGGAGCATCTTGCCGGCGCGGCCGTATTGCTCCACCGCCATGCGCGCATCGCCCGTGCGGGCGCACGCATCGGCGAGCAGGAGCAGCAGGAACGCATCTTCGGTGTGGTCGCTGACGATCTCGCGGCAGAGCGCCTGGGCCTTGTCGATCTCGCCCGCGAGGAGCCGGATGAGCGCGAGCTGGCGCTGCGCCTCGAGGCGCTTTTCCTTCTCGTTCATGCGCGAGAAGACGGCGATGAGCTCCTCGTGCGCCTCGCGCTCGAACGGCGCGATGCGCAGCACCTCGCGCAGCGCGCGCTCGGCCTCGCTCAGGTTTCCCGCCGCGAAGCAGAGCATGGCCGCGTGGCGGAGCGTCGCCGCGGCCTCCGTGCCGTTGGCGCCCTTCTCGTACTCCTTGGCGAGCTGCCAGCGGTACTCGTGCTTCTCGGGCACGATCCGCAGGAGCCGCTTGAGCACGATGATGAGCTCGGCGCGCTCCTCGGGCGCCCCCAGGCGGGCGGCGTACTCGCGCAGCAGCTTCTCCGCGGCCGCGAGGTCCTTGCGGGCGAGCGCGTCCTCGATGAGGTGCCAGGACGAGTCGCGGTCCCCCGGCCTGAGCTCGCAGCGCTTCTGGTGGAGCGCGCGCATCTTCTGCGGGTCGCGGATGCCGTACGGATTCCCGAACGCGAGCACGGCGTCCAGATGCTGGAGCGCCTTGTCGCGGTTGCCCTGGACGCCGTGGAGCTCGATGAGCTTCATGCGCACGTCCAGGGTGTCCTCGCCGTCGATGAAGAGGCGCTGGAAGTACTCCAGCGCCTTGCTGGTGTCCTTGCGGTCCGTGTAGATCTTCGCGAGCTGCTCCTTGGCCTGGTGCGCCTCGTCGGCGGCGCCGCTCGCCTCGCACAGGGCCGCGTAGCGCTCCTGGAGCGCGGCATCGTCGGGGCAGACCTTGAGCGCGTCCTTGAGCAGCCGGATCGCCTCGTCGTCGCGGGCGCTCTCGTGCAGCATCGCGGCCAGGGCGATCGACTCCCGGGCGGCCTCGTCCTTCTTCTCGTACTTGGACAGGAGCTGGATGTAGCGCCGCCGGATGGGGATGTTGGCCGCGTCCAGCTCGATGATCTTGTGGAAGGCGCGCAGGGTGTCGTCGAAGCGGAAATCGCGCGCGCACTTGTCCGCGAACTCCAGGTAGCGCGAGATCGCCGCGGTCTTCTGGCCCGTCATCTCGCAGGCGTGGGCCAGGCGGAACTGCAGGTCGAAATCGTCCAGGCCGCGCTCGAGCGCTCGCTGGTACAGCGAGAGCGCCTTGGCCCAGTTCCCGCTCTCCTCCGCGGCCAGGCCGAGCTGGAAGAGCTGCACGGGATTGACGAGCTCGATGTAGCCGCCCTCGGCGAGCTCCTGGACCACCGCGAGCGCCTCGAAGGGGTCGAGGCCCGACGCCTCGACGACGTCGCGGGTGTCCTTGTGGCCGTCGAGGATCTGGAGCACGGCCACCTCGGCGGGGTACTCGGCCTGGCGGTGGAAGAAGCGGACCGCGTTGGGCGTCGCGTAGTACACATCCCTGAGCGTCGAGAAGTTCTCGACGACGAAGTCCCATGCCTTGACCTGCGCCAGGGCCTTGAGCAGCAGCTCCTCGATGGGGAGGTAGATCTCGTAGCTCGAACCGAGGTCGCTCAGGAGGCTCTCGCCGCCCTCGGCGGAGGCAGCGAACGAGATCTCCTCCTGCACCGCGGCGAGCGTGCGGGCGAAGGTCTCGGTGACGAAGCCGAGCACGGCATCGGCGGCCTGCTCCTCGGACACGAGGCCGAGCTCCAGCACGGCCTCGCCGGTCGAGGTCCCGTTCTTGGCGGCGAGCTTGTGCGCTTTCTTGAGGTCCGCCGGCGCGACGATGGGGGAGAACACCCGCTCCAGCGTGCTCCGGTCGTCGAATGCCAGGTCGCGGACCCGGCCCTGGTTGAGGCTGCAGACGACGCGGCCTTCGCCGAGCTGGACGCTGATGGTCCCGGAAGCGCACCGGCGGGCCAGTTCCAGGTAGAACCGGACCGTCTCCGGAACGAATGCAGAGGTCGACGCAGCGGCTTCTTGTGACAAGTTCCTTCTCCGAGGTAACTCTAACACGGCGGTGTTCCTCGTGCGGGACGCTTGAGGAAGCGGCGTTCGTCGCTTTGCGCCCCCGGCCCGCGCTCGATCCGGGCCGCGGGCGGCCTGGCGCCGTAAGATGCGTTCATGGTACTACTTAAGGTCTTGGAGGTCCGGGAGGAGCAGGCCGCCCGGGAACGAACGTCGCGGAAAGCGCGGCACGAGAGTCCGCGCGGAACATCCGGCCCGGCCGGCGGTTAACGGCCCTTCGATTTCAGCGGCCCGCATCCGGGATGTCGTCATGTGAAACACCCGGGCTGTATCGTTTTCAGACAAAGAACGGCAGTATTCTCGGCACGCGGGGCCCGCAGCCGGTCGTGCGCGCGCGTTATCGTGCTAACGCGTTGCTTTCGAGGGATTTAGGATTTGCCCCCCGGTTAGGCATGCACTTTGCTACTTCCTCCCCGCGAGAGGGATCTCATCCTCGAAATCCCTCCCGTGAGCGGCGCGCCGGCTGCAGGAGGTCATGCACATGCGCAACATGGTGATAGCCCTGGTCGTCAGCACGGTTGTCGTGGGAGGGGCGCTTTTCCTCATATTCGGCGGCAAGGGCGAGGACTCGGTCGTCGTCCCCCCCGAGCCCGCGTCCGTGCCCGGCGTCGCGAAGCCGGCGACCCCGCCGGGCGTACGCCGCGTCGAGACCGTGCCCGCGACCCCGAGGGATCTCGTACGGATCGAGGTGGCGGTCGTCAACGACAGGAGCGAGCCGGTGGCCAACGCGCGCGTGCGGATCGATTCGGAGGAAGCGCTCAAATCCGGCCGGCGGGGTCTCGCGCCCGCGGCGGAGTTTCTGACCAACACCTCCGGCCTCGGCGCGCCCAAGGACAAGCTCCTCGTCGGCACGTATGTCGTGTGGGCCGAGGCGAGCGGGTACGCGCGGGCCAGAAAGCTCGTGACGCTCGCCAAGGGCGAGGAGCCCGTGAAGGTGTCGATCGTGCTCTCGAGCGGCGTCGCCATCAGCGGGCGCGTGTTCGCCAAGGACCGCACGCCGATCAGGGGCGCCCGTGTCACGGCCTTCAAGGATCTTGGCAGGCGCGACGGCACGGACTTCGACTGGCTCATGGATCTTCTGGAGCCCAAACGCCTGGAGAAGCCGCTGTCGATGGCCGAGACCGACGCCGACGGCGTCTACCAGCTCGCGAACCTCGAGCGGGGCGTGGAGTGCGTCGTGCGCGCGGCGGCCGACGGCTACGCGCCGGGGACCCAGAACTTCGTCGCGGCGGGAACGCCGAACGTCGACTTCTACCTCGAAGCCGGCGCGCGGCTCATGGGCGAGGTCGTCGCGAGCAACGGCACGCCCATCGGCGGCGCCGTGATCGAGGCGTACCAGCGCACCGGCGCCACATCCGATATCCGCGTGGCGGTCGGCAACGCCATGCGCGGCGCCGTCGATACGGTGAACGCCGGCGGCGACGGGCGCTTCGAGTTCTCCGCGCTCGGCCAGGGGGCGTTCACGCTGGTCGCGTCGGCGCCGGCCCACCAGGAGGCGATGCAGGACATCGAGCTCAAGCTCGGCGCGGACGCGACCGTCTCGATCACGCTCGAGGACGGGCTGCTCCTCGCCGGCACGGTGGTCGGTCCCAGCGGCAGCGCGGTGGCGAACGCCAAGGTTTCGGTCCGGCCGCAGGCATCCGTGAGCGGCGGCAACAACGCGATCAACCGCGAGGTGGACAAGGAAACGGCGACCGACGGCGGCGGGCGCTTCGCGTTCGACAGCCTGTCGGGCGGGCAGTACACGGTGACCGTGAGCCACGACCAGCTTGCGGCCGCGCAGTTGCGCGATGTCGAGGTCCCGCAGGACGACATCGAGATCGCGCTCGGGGAGGGCGCATCGATCGAGGGCATCGTCACGGATGCGGAGGGCGCGCCGCTCGCCGGCGTCCGCGTGAGCGTCACGGACGTCGGCAACGTGCCGAAGGAGGCCGTCACCGGCGATGACGGCCGGTACATCCTCGGGCCCCTGAGCGTGAAGCCCATCAGCAAGAAGCAGGTGACGGCCGACAAGGAGGACTGGGCGAAGCCCGAGCCCAAGACCGTGACGCTCGCCGAGGGAACGGTGGCGGAGCTCGATTTCGTGCTCCAGCGCACCTCGCGCATCGCGGGCACGGTCAGGGACACGGCCGGAAAGCCGATCGAGGGCGTCAAGGTGCTCGTCGAGAAGATGATCACCAAGGAGAATCCCGTCCACCGGTTCCTCGATTTCGCCTACACGAAGGACGACGGGGCCTTCAACCTCCCGAAGATCGTGCCGAGCGCCGACGTGCGCCTCGTGGCCGAGCACCGGTACTACATTCGATGGCTGTCCGAGCCCTTCTCCATCGATGCGGGCGAGGATTTCGTCGACACCGAGATCGTGATGGAGGTGGGGTCGAAGATCAGCGGCGAGGTCGTGAACGAGGCCGGCCAGCGGCTCGAGGGCGCGCAGGTGAAGGCCGTCAAGGCCGGGGATCCCGACACGCACGATTTCCTGGGCGGCGGCAGCGCGAAGACCGACGCGCAGGGGCGCTTCCAGATCCAGGGGCTCGGCTCCGGAAGCTACGAGGTCGTCGCGCAGCTCAACGGCTACCTCGACGGCCGCAGCGAGCCCCTCGACATGGCCGAGGGCGCCTCGCGCTCGGGAGTCAAGGTGAAGCTGGCCGCCGCGCGCAGCGTGAGCGGCACGGTGACGGATGCGCAGCGCAGGCCCATCGCGGGCGCCCGCGTCACGGCGATCGATACGTCGGCGGGCACGCGCAAGGAGTCGAACGTCTCGGACGAGAACGGGCAGTTCACCGTGGGCAACCTCGGCGGCGACCCGGTCGAGCTTCTGGCCGAGGCCGAGGGCTACGGCAAGCAAACGCTGCACGACGTGGCGACGGGGAAGAGCGGAGTCGAGATCCAGTTGATGGCGCTCGGCGGCGTCAAGGGCATCGTCGTCGACGGCGACGGCAAGCCGGTGAAGGCGTTCAGCGCCAGGGCCGAGCCGATCGACATCGATGCCGGCTACGAGACCCCGCGCACGTCGTTCAAGACCTTCAGCGGCGCCGAGGGCGGGTTCGAGATCCCGAACCTGCCGCCGGGCTCGTACACGATCAACGTGCAGTCGCCCGGGTACCGCGGCGCGCAAGCGGAGAACATCCGCGTTGCGGCGGCCGACGTCGCCGATGTGGGCGTGCTGAGGCTGCAGGCGGGCGGCATGCTCAACGGGCGCGTCATCGATGCGTACGGCACGCCGGTGCCGGATGCGACGGTGACGGTCATCGGCGGCGCGAGCCGTCTCCCCGGCGCCCGCGGCGGCGCATCCGCCACGACGGCGACGACCGATGCCGACGGCCGGTTCGCGTTCGAGGGGCTCAAGGGCGGCGCCACGAAGTTCCGGGTGTCCAAGCCCGGGTACCTCTCCACGGACAGCGACTCGATCGACCCCAACACGCTGGCGAGCGAGCTCGTGCTTCGGCTGGGTGCGGGCGGCACGATCGCGGGCGTCGTGATCAACGGCCGCAGGGAGCCCCTGGGCAGCGTCAAGGTGTATCTGAAGGGCGAGCCCAAGAGCGCCCAGACCGAGACGGACGGCCGGGGGCGGTTCGTGTTCGATGAACTGCCCGAGGGCGTGTACACCGTGCGGACGTTCACGTTCGCCAAGCCCGGCGAGGAGCGCCGGCCGGAACCGGTCATCGAGGACGTCGAGGTGAGCCCGGGCGGCAGCGTGGAGGTCGAACTGGTCAAGGAGTAGGCGCGGGCGTATCTCTAACCGCAAGTCCATCAAGGAGATCCGTGAACGGTCGCGCCGGTCGCGCGGTAGATATTCGGTGAAC
>DHGK01000176.1:18024-18968 GCA_002402755.1 Planctomycetes bacterium UBA4800 | reverse complement strand
CGGGATGCCCTGTGAACGGTTACTCGGGACGCGACATCCGCAAGGAGGCATCCCCGTGAGCGAAGGCATTCGGATCTCGATCGGACTCGCGGCGCCGCCGGCGCGCGTCTGGGAGGCGCTCACCGTGCCCGCCAGGTTCAAGGAATGGTTCTCCTCGTGCACCGACATGTCGATCGACCCTCGCGTCGGCGGGAAGGCCGTCTTCTCCGGCGGCGGCGAGGATGCCGCGTACCGGAGCGAGGGCACGATTCTCGATGTCCTCGACGGTCGCAAGCTGTTCCACACCGTGCTGGAGGGCCAGGATCCCCTCTGGTTCGGCACGCTCTCCTGGTCGCTGGAGCCGACCGAGAAGGGCACGCGCCTGACGCTCGCCGAGGCAGGCTTCCAGGGACGCGAGGAGGAGATCAGCGACATCCAGGAAGGCTGGCGCGCCCTGCTCCTGTCGCTGTGCCGCGCGGTCGAGGGCTCGGACACGGTGCAGCTCCCCGAGGAGTACTACTACGGCGGCGGCACGTACCTGGCCTCGTCGTACGGCTACACGTCGGCCCCGCGCGCGGCCTGCTGGGAGCGCGTTCACGCGCTCCACGGCAAGCCCGACCTGGCGGTGGGAGCGCCGTGCGGGCTCATCGGCGACCTGGCCCCGCCTCGCACGGGCGCGATCCTGGACGCGATCGACGGCAGGAAGCTCATGTACACGCGGCCCGAGGACGGCTGGGATTCGGCCGCCTGTGTGCTGCTGGAGGACATGGGCACGGAGACCAAGCTGGTGCTCCAGTCCTGGAGCTACGAGCACAGGCCGGATGACCACGCCCGGGCGCAGAAGCTGTGCGACGGGCTCATGGACCGCCTGGTGGCAGGCCTGGACGCGGGCAGGCCTCCCCGCTGACGGCCGCGCCGATCGCGCATAAGGAAGGTGCCGCGAAGGCACCAAGCATCAGCGGTGA
>DHGK01000176.1:13389-17902 GCA_002402755.1 Planctomycetes bacterium UBA4800 | reverse complement strand
TTCGTGGCTATCTCGTCTTCCTTCGGCGGCTGGCGCCCACATCTGGGGATGAAGGAAGGACGTTGCACCAAAGACACGAGGACACCACGCATCAGCGGTAAATTACCCCGCGCTCCGGTTGCACCCGAGACTCTTCGTGTCTTCGCGTCTTCGTGGCTCTCTCGTCTTCCGACCGCATGGCTTCGTGGCTGATTTCCCTTTCCACCCACGTTTCCCGGCAACCGACTGCCGTTTTTCGCACACGCGGCGCCTTCCTGTCCACCGTCTTGACATCTCGCCTCCCGACCCCCTACAATTGCCCTTGCGAGAAGAAAGCAGGCATTGTCGAGGAGAGTGGCGATGTTCAGAAAACTCCTTTTGCTGATTGCCGCGGCGGTCGTCTTCCTGCCGATCGGCTGTACATCCCCGAGACCGTATCCCTGGAGCTGGGCCCATAACAAGCGGCGCATCAACACCGTGCTCGACGGCTTCGAGAACGCCGCCATCAGCTTCGACCGCCTGATTCTCCAGGATTACCGGGAAATCCCGGACAAGCTCATGAATGCCAACAGCGACTTCGACCGCATCGTCTTCGGCATGGACGAGCAGACGCTCGAGGATCTGTAAGACCTCCGCCCCACGCATCGCCCTCCGCCGGGCGCCGGGCCGTGTTGACAGGCCCGCCCCGCGAAGGTATTCTTCTCCGGCAATTCATGAGGTGCGCGGCGTACACAGACTGCCGCGCTGCTCGTGGTAGACAGAGTCGGAGGGCATGATATGCGTTTCCTTCTTTCCATCGTCGCGTTCGCCGGCCTGGTCATCATGTGCGGGTGCTCGAGCGAGAACTATCGCATCAACAACCCGCACCACGTCGGCCGCCACATCACGTGCATCTGCGATGACCTGCACCAGTTCCACATGGACATCGACAGGTGCATCTTCGGCATCTACGAGTACGAGCAGGTCGACGTGCTGACGAACTAGCGGACGCAGGCCGCGGTTCCCGGACGGCGCCCGCCGTCACGGCGCGCCGCCCGAACGCGCGCCGAGGCGGTCGAGGGCGTCCATCGCCACTGCCGATGCGCTCCGCCCCTCGGCGGCGAGCCACTCGATCTCCGGGAAGCCGCGGAACCACGTGAGCTGCTTGCGGGCGAAGCGGCGCGTGTTCGTCTTGATGCGCTCGAGGACGGCGGCCTCGGAGTCCATTCCCTCCATCGCGTCCCAGATCTCGCGGTAGCCGATGCACTGGGCCGCCGTGCGGCTGCGCGCGGGGAACATCGCCGCGACCGCGCGCGCCTCCTCGAAGAGACCGGCCGCCGCCATGCGGTCGGCGCGCTCCTCGATGCGCCGGCACAGCGCCTCCCGCGGCCAGGCGATCCCGAGCAGGCGGAAGGACCCCGGCGCCAGCCCCGGAACGGAGCGCTTCCACAGCTCCGTGAACGGCACGCCGCTCGCGCGGTGCACCTCCAGGGCCCGCGTGATGCGGCGCTTGTCGTTGGGGTGAATCTTGCGCGCGGCCGCCGGGTCGACGCGCCGCAGCTCCTCGTACAGCGCCTCGAGCCCCTCGGCGGCGATCCGCGCCTCCATGCGCGCGCGCTCCTCCGCGTCTCCGCGCGGCGCCGGGCAGAAGCCGCGCACCAGCGCCCGCAGATACAGGGGCGTGCCGCCGGCGACGATCGCCGGCCGGCCGCGCGCGCGGATCTCGGCGAGGCACCGCAGGGCGTCGCGCACGTATCTGCCGGTACTGTACTCCTCGCAGGGGTCCACGATGTCGATGAGGTGGAACGGCCGCTCGACGCGCAGCGCGGCCGGCGGCTTGGCCGTCCCGATGTCCATGTGCCGGTAGACCTTCATCGAGTCGAGCGACACGATCTCGGCGTCCAGGGCGCGGGCCAGCTCGACGGCCGCGCGGCCCTTGCCCGAGCACGTCGGTCCCGTGATGATGATCGTCAGCATCGGCGCACGCCCGCCGGGTTTTCCGCGGCGCCCGGAGCCGCGCCGGACCTCACGGCTCGAGGCGGACGAACTCGGCCGCCCCCCCGCGGACGCGCACGAACGTCCGCTCGTCGCACCAGGCCGGAAGCTCGTAGTGCACGCACGCGCGTCCGCCCGCATCGCAGGCGGTCCGCCCCTCCGCGTGGCGGTGGCCGGACACGATGATGTCCGCGCCGCGCGCGCACAGCCGGCGCACGACATCGGGGCTCGGCAGAAGCTGCCGCGCCGGCTTCACGCGCAGGCTTCGCAGCGTCCACGCGCGGAGCAGCCGCGTGATGCCGTCCCGGCACGCGGCCGGAAGCTGCATCCACAACCCGACCGGCAAGGGGTTCCGGATCAAGGCCTTCATGCGCTGGTACCATACGTCGTCCTGGCACAACTGGTCGCCGTGGCAGGCGTACACGCACCGGCCGCCCGAGCGGAAACGCACCGACTCGCCCGGCAGCAGCACGCCCGCGGCGGCGGCCAGAACGCGCCCGGCGTGAAAGTCGCGGTTCCCGGGCAGGAAGTACACCCGCCCACGCCGCGCGCAGTCGCGCAGGCAGGCAAGAAGGCCGCGCCACTCGGGACGCCGCGCGATCTGCGGCCCGGGGAACAGGTGGAAGAGATCGCCGAGCAGGACGAGCGTGTTCCCCGCCTGCGACCGCGCGAACTCGGAGAAATCGGCGCACGCACGATCCCCGCCCTCGGCAAGATGCGCATCGGCAAGGAACACCAGCGCGTCCCCCGCCGGGACCGACACCTCCGCGCGCGGCCATGGAGCTCTTCGCATGCGTATCATGGTCGCCCGCGCCGCGGCAAACATCCAGAGCGCGCGTCACGCCGCCGGGCGGCTTCCGCGGCGCGCCCGGGACCACGGCCGCACCCGCCGCCGCGCCCCGCGCCTGCGCGCGCGCCAGACAGGGTGCCCCGCGCCGCCGATGCGCGCCGCCGCCGGAAGCGCCGGCACAAACGGCGGCGCGGGCACGACGCGCACCGCGAGCTCGGGCGCCGCCGCATCGCCGGCCTCCGCCCGCCGCGCGGTTCCGTTCTCGATGCGCCACAGGGCGGCGAACGCCGCGGCCTCGGGCGCCCGCGAGAGCAGCACGAAGACCTGCGGAATCCCCTCGATGCCCTTGAGCGCGGCAAGCACCTGCGCGCGCCGCGCATCGTCGAATTCGTCGAGCGGGTAATCGAAGAACGCGAACGAGCCGCCGCCCCGCGCGCACGCGCGCAGCGAGGCCATCGCCGCCGTCAAGCTCAGCCCCGCGGCCGAGACCGTGGCGCCGCTGAGCTCGCTCGGCGCGAGGAAATCGCCCTTTTCGCCGCAGAACAGCGCCGGCGCGAGGTCGTCCCCGAGCCTGGCCTCGCGGTATCTGCCGCCCGTCAGGGCCGCGATCAGGCCCCGCATCCGGCGCGCCAGCGCGGGCGCCGCGCACACCCGCAGGGCGGCCGCGCTCGCGTCGAGCAGCTCGACGGCGAGCATGTGCACCTCGATCCGCTCCTCCACGTCCTTCAGAAGCTGCTCGATCCGCACCATGTCGGCGGCGAGCGCCTGGAGCTTCTCGGCGGCGGCCTGCCGCTCCCGGAGCTCGTTCTCCGCGCGGTCCCGCTGCGAGCGCGCCTTGCGCGCCGCTTCCTGCGCGTGTGCGTGGGCGCGCTCGGCCTTGGACGCGCGTTCCTCGGCCGCCCGCACTTCCGCCTGCACCAGTTCCCCGATACGGCGGACCGCCTGCCACGGCTCGGCGAGCGCGAAGACGCGCCCGGGCGCCGCCTGCGCGGCGACCCGCGGCCAGCGGCTCAGGTCGCGCGCCTCCGCGAGCGCCTCCTCGAGCGCGCCGGCCTCCTTCTCCAACTCCGCCGTGATCGCGCGCTCGCTCGACCGCCGCGCGCGCAGCTTGCCGAGCGCCGACACCTGCGCGACGTACGACAGGAACGCGGCAACGCCCAGCGCCAGGAGCCCCGCGCCCGCGCCCCACACGGCCAGGGCCGGCGTGGCCACGAGCACGTCGGCGGCGCCGCCGCGCGCGTTGAGAACCCAGCCGGCGAACGCCGCCGCCGCCGCGAGCACGGTCGCCGCCGCGCACACGGCCGCGGACGCGGTCCTCCGGCGGGTATACGAGCCGATCGCGCCGGCGGCGCTCTCCTCGCCCGTCTTGCGCTCGACGACGGTGCGCGCGTTCGCCTCCACGCGCTCGCGCGCGGCGTTCAGGGCATCCGCATGCTCGATGAGGAATCCGCGCACCGCCGCGATTTCGCGTTCCAGCGCCGCGGGGAGGCCGCCCCGCTCGAAGGCTCCCGGCAGCGCCTGCAGCGCGTCGCCGAGCGCCTGCGGGTTCGAGGGCTGCGCGGCGCGGACCTGCCCCGCATGGCGGCGCAGCGCATCGAGCGCCTTCTGGGCTCCGTGGAACGTCTGCTGGGCGGCGCGCGCGTCGTCCCCGGCGGCATCGGCGCGCGCGCGCGCCTTCGCGACGAGCTCGATCCCCTCCTCGCACGATTCCGACGCCAGCCGCAGCCGCTCCTCGTGGGCCCGCTTGCGCGCGATCTCGGAGGCCGTGAG
>DHGK01000176.1:0-13306 GCA_002402755.1 Planctomycetes bacterium UBA4800 | reverse complement strand
CGCAGCTCCTCGAAGGAGGGGACGCCCGCCGCCTTGAGCGCGCGCGCCGTTTCCCCGAGGCCGACGTGCACGCCGTCCGGCCCGCGCAGCGTGACCTGGTGCAGGCCCAGGCTGTCCAGCTCGCGCCGCAGTTGCATGCGGCCCGCGGCGGCCGTGAAGTCCAGCTCCACTTCCAGGCGGCTCTCGCCCCAGCGAATCAGCTCCGCGATCGGCACGTTCCCGAACGTCCGGCCGTGCAGCGCGAACGCCACGGCCTCGGCGAGCGCCGTCTTGCCGCTCTCGTTGGCGCCGGCGATGCCGATCAGCCCCCGCGCGGGGATGCCGTCCAGGCGCACGTCGCCGAGCGCACGGAAGTTGCGCACCCGGATCGCGTCAAGTCGCATGGCCCTCGTCCCGCCGGCGTACTTCCCTGAGCCGCGCGCGCGCGATCTCCCACGCCTGCTCGTAACGCCGCGCCCCGGCGGCATCGCCAAGATCGAGGAACGGACGGACCCGCGCGCGGTACGCCGCCGCGAGCTCCTCCTCCGGATCGCGAATGAGCCTTTCCCGGCCCTGCATGGCCCGCGCTCCTACGCCTGCGACACCTGTTCGATGCGCTCGATCACGGCGCCGAGGTCCTCCAGCACGCCGCCCGCGTCCTGGTACCGCCGCGCGGGGTCGACGTGCATCATCTTCTCGATCAGCGCCGCGAACTCGTCCGGAAGCTCCGGCCTGAGCGTCTTCACCGGCGTGTGCGCACCCTCGACGACCTTCATCATCACCTCGAGCGCGTTCGTCCCGTTGAACGGGACGACGCCGGCCGCGGCGCGGTACAGCGTCACGCCCAGGCTGTAGATGTCCGAGCGGGCATCGGCCTTGCTGAAGTCGCGCGCCTGCTCGGGCGACATGTAGAAGGGCGTCCCCAGCACGGCGCCGGGCTCCGTGAGCGACAGGTCGTGTTCGCTGACCCGCTTGGCCAGCCCAAGGTCGGCGAGCTTCACGACCCCCTCCTCGGTGAACATGATATTCTCCGGCTTGATGTCGCGGTGCACGATCTGCCGCCGGTGCGCGTGCCGCAGCGCCTGGCACACGCCGTAGGCGACGTGGGCGGCGCGCGCGAGCGACAGCCGCGCCTCTCTCTTAAGGATATCGCTCAGCGTGCAGCCGTCCACGTACTCCATGATGAAATAAAAGGTCTGGTCGCACTGGCCGACGTCGTTGATGTGGATGATGTTGGCGTGGTTCAGCTCCGCGGCGGCGCGCGCTTCGTTGATGAAGCGCTTCACGAACGTGACGTCCTTGGCCAGGTCGTCCGCCAGGAGCTTCACGGCGACCGTGCGTCCGAGATTGAGCTGCTGGGCCTTGTACACGACGCCCATGCCGCCGCGCGCGATGCGCTGCTGGATCTGGCAGCCGCCGATGATGCGGTTGATCAGCGGATCCTTGGAGGGGTCGCTCGTGATCGTCGTGTCGCGCCCGTGCAGGTCGGGCACCGGCAGGCGCGGGGCGGCCTCCTTCGGCGGCGCCTCCATGGACCCGTCCTGGTAGACGAGCAGGGCCTGGCACTTCGGGCAGTGCTCCTCCTTGCCCGGGGCGTAGGCCTGCGCCGCCGACTGCGTCTTGCATCGCGGACAGTACAGGACGAGCGCCCCGATCGCGGCGAGCGCCGCGCGCAGGTCCTCCATGGAGATCAGCTTCTCCCTGAGAAGAAGCTGCCCGAGAACGCACTGCTTCCCCTGCTCCTTGATCTCCTTGAGCTCCGTCAGGCAGCGGTTCACATCGCGGAGCTTCACCAGTCCCTGCGTCACCAGGTGCTGCCCGAGCTTGAGTTTCAGGTTCTGCTTCATGCACCGTCCACGCTGTTGGCGCCCCGCGGAAGCGACTGCACGCCGGACGGGGACCATGCCCGCCGGCGGCGTTCCGCAGTACAAGTATCGGCAATCCTCCGATCGGAGGCCAGGGAAAGGCCCCGCGGGGGCTACGGCCCGCGGCGCGCCGCGCGCGCGGCGCCGAGGGCCCGCAGGCGCGCGAGCCCGGGCGGCCGGGCGCAGCCGGGAATGCGCACGCGCATGCGCCGCGAGCATGGTCCCGTAACGTCGAGCTCGATCCACACCGTGTGGGCGGGGAAGACCTCCGCGACGCGGTCGGCCCACTCGACCACGGTCACGCCGCCGCCCTCGATCAGCTCGCCGACCCCCAGCGCCTCCAGGTCGCGGGCGGAGCGCAGCCGGTACGCGTCCAGATGCTCGATCGCGACCCGGCCGGCGTAGCGGCGGTGCAGGACGAAGGTCGGGCTGGTGACGGGGGTCGAGGCGGGCACCCCGGCCCCGCGCGCGAGGCTCTGCGCGAACACCGTCTTGCCGGCCCCGAGCGGTCCCGCGAGCGCGAACACCTCGCCGCCGCCCACGCATCCCCCGACCTCCTCGGCGAACTCCCGGAGCGCGCCCTCGCTCGCGAACTCGAGCTCGAGCCGCAGCGGCGCGCTCACTGATGCTCCGCCGTCCATTCGATGCGCGGGCAGTCGCCCCAGAGGTTGTCCAGGTCGTAGAACCCCCGCGCCTCCTCCAGCATGAGATGGACGACCACATCGGCGAAATCGATGAGCACCCACCGGCCCTCGCCGTAGCCCTCCTTGCCGAACGCGCGGTCGCCGCGTTCCTTGAGCCGGTCCTCGAGCGCATCGGCCGTGCTCTTGAGCTGGCGCGGCGCGGCGCCCGTGCCGATGACGAAGTAGTCGACGACCTGCAGCACGGCGCCCACCTGCACGATGCTGATGTCCCTCATGCGCGCGTCGTGCAGGACCCGCGCGCATGCGAGCGCCCGCTCCCTTGCATCCGCGAGCGCGCTGCGCGCGGCGTCCACGGCCTTCGGTGTCACTTCCGGGTTCTCCTGTGTGTCTTCGCCATGTACCGGTATACCACATGCGGGGCGGCGGGCGCAATTACACCGGCGGTCCGCGCGCGGCCCTGTCCGCCGGGGCCGCCGTTCTCCGCGCGTTCGTGACATCGCCCCGCACGTGCGGTATTCTCACACGTATGCAGAAATGGGCGCTGCTCCAGACCGAGGGCCCCGGCAAGGGCCGGATCGTTCCGCTCGAGAAGGAGTCGCGCACCATCGGCCGCGGCGCCGATGCGCACATCCGGATCACGGATACCATGGCCTCGCGGCACCACGCCCGCCTGCTGGCCGGCGAGCACGGCTGCATCCTGACGGACGAGGGCAGCGCCAACGGCACCGTCGTCGACGGCGAGCGCATCAAGGAGCGGCTCCTCACGCTGGGAGAGACGTTCACGATCGGCCAGTGCTCCTTCCACCTCATCATGTCCGATGAGCTGCTCGCGCCCGGACGCTCGATCGGCGTCTGGGAGATCGGCGAGCTTCTGGACGTCGATGCCGTGACGTGGCGGTACCGCGCGCGCCAGAAGATCCTCGAGCGCGAGGTGGAGCTCGAGATCCTCCGCGCGAGCCTGACCGGCGACGAGGAGCTCCTCGAGCTTCTCCGGAGCCTGCTCCGGCGCATCGCCGCGGCGAGCGATCCCCAAATCGTGCCCGTGTTCGATCTCGCGGAGACCGAGGGCCGCATGCTCGTCGCGCGCCGCTTCACGCCCCGCGCGACTCTCGTCTGGGAGGGCCTCACGCTCAGGGAGCGCGGCGAGCGCATCGGCGAAGTCCTCGCGATGCTGGACCGCTGGGCCGAGCGCGGCGCGGGGGTGCCGCTCGGCCTGGACCGGCTCATGGCCGACCAAGAGGGGCGCCTGCTCTTCCGCGTGCCGGCGGCGCTCGACCTCCACGTGGTCAGGCGGCGCCTCCATACCGCCGTTCCGGCATATTTGCCCTACGCGGCGCCCGAGGAACTGGCCGGAGGCCCCCCGGGCCCGCGGGCCGAGCTGTACCGCCTGGGCGTCCTCGTCTTCCACGCCCTCACCGGCCGCACGCCGCGGGAGGGCCGGACCCGCGCCGACTTCCTGCAGGCGCTCTCGCAGCCGCTCCCCGGCGCGCGCGAGCTGTCGCCCCAGATTCCCCCGCGCGCGGCGCAGCTCGTCGCGGCCCTGCTGTCCGAGAATCCCGCCGCCCGCCCCGAGATCGCCGCGGTCGCCAAGGAGTGGCCCGCCATTCAGTTCCCCGCCCGCGTTCCCGTTCCCGCCAGGAACGACGCCCCGCGCGAGAGCGCGCCGGCCGTTCCGCGCGCCGGCCGCGAGAGCGCGCCGGACGCGCGCCCGGAGCCGCGCCGCCCCTTCGTCCCCAAGCCGGCGCCCCGCGATTCGACCGCCCGGCGCGCCGCGGCGGCGATCGCGGCGCTCGCGGCGGCGGCAGGCGTCTTCTTCCTTTCCTCGCGGATCGTGTACTGGCTGCTCGGGAACGCGCCCTGAGGCGCGCCGCCGTCAGTCCAGGCGCTTGTAGGTTCCCCCGCTGTCGCGCGCCAGCGCGCCGAGGAACTCGTGCATCTTGGAGCCCCCCTGCTGGAACCCGACCGTGTAGATCTTGATCTTGAGGAAGCGGTTCTTCTCCTTCACGGTCTGCGCGATCTCGTCGGTCGGCAGCATCTTCCCCTTGCGCTGCGGCGCGCCGTCGGAGAGCAGATAGATCGTGTCGATCTGGTCCTTGAGCCCGAACGCCTTCTCGACCGCCGTATCCGTCCACGTCTCGCCCTCGGGCTTGAAGCCGTCGACAAAGTCCTTGGCCTTGCGCTTGAAGGCGGGGGCGGCGTACTGCGGCGACTCGGACAACAGCTTGATCTCGTGGTTGAAGGCCATGACGGTGAAGCGCGTGTCGGGCGTCAGGCTCTCGATCGTCTTCTTGAGCTCGACCTGCGTGCGGTGGAGCCGCTGGCGGTCGAGCGGCAGGTTCTCGCGCTTGCGCTCGAGTTCCTTCTCTTCCGCCTCCTTCTCCGACGGGCTCTTCTCCTTCTTCTTCCCCTTGACGACCGTGCGGCCCTTCGCCTCGCCCTCGCCGCCCGCGCCGCCGCCCGTGCCCGCGGGGAAGTCCTTCTTGGTCATGCTGCCCGACATGTCCAGGATGAAGAGTATGCGCTTGGACACGATCTCGTGGCCGAAGAACGAGCGCGCCCGCACCACGGTCCGGCGCGGGCGTTCCTGGTTGCTCTTCGCATCGGCGGGCTTGAACGTGCGCCGGCGGGGCTCCCACCACTTCTTCCACTCGGCCGAGCTCTCGAGCTCCTCGCCGGTGAGCGCGTACAGGCCCTGCCGGATGTCCGCGGCCACGACCGCGCTCTGCTCGAGCTTCTCGTGGCGCGCCAGTCCCTCGATCAGCGCATCGATGGCGCGCATGTCTCCCGTGGCGAGCGAGCCGTTGACCAGGTGGCGCGTCGCCTCGAGCGCCACCGGCGGCACCGGATCCTTCACCATGGCTCCCAGGGCGGCGAACGACGCGGGGTCGTCGTACGCGGCCAGCACTGCCGCGAGGATCACGCGGATCTGGTGGTGGTCGATCGTGCGCGCGAACTCGTGGACGACCGTCCGGAGCTGCAGGGGCAGCGCGGCGAGCTTGCCCGCGATGGCCTTCTCGGCCTTGTAGTTGTCGCACGCAAGGCCGTACCTGATCACCGCCTTGATGGCCTCGGGAGTCCCGAGAGCGACCAGTTGCTCGCTCGCCGCGATCACGCCGTTCGCGTCCTTGGCGGCGAGCGCCTTCTTGAGCGCCTTCTCAGATTCCGAGAAACCTGCCCACAGCGTCGCGGCGCACAGGAACGGCGCCCACAAGCAGCGTAGCGTGCTCACCGTGAACCTCCGATAACACAAGCGGCAATGCCGCTGCCACCCGCAATTGTACATCAGGGACGCGCCCGGCAGAAGCAAATGCGTCCGGCCGCGCCTTGACACGCCCCGGGCCGGACTTATCTTTCTATGTACAAGAACGAGCCTGTCGCGGGCTCCGGGGGAACCATCGTTGGTGCGGTTCGCAGTCACTGATACTGGGGGCTCAAGGTCGCGGCGCGCACTGCGCGTGCCGGCGCTCTGCCTGCTCATCGCGGGTTGCGGCGGCGGCGGCGGAGGCGGCGGCGGCGGCATTGCGCCCATGCCGGCCGCGTCGATCCGCGAGGTCGCCGTCGAGGCCTCCGGCGCCGACGCCTTCGCCGTCGATTTCCGCGTGACCCCGGTGTCCGAGGCCCTGCGCGTCACCCTGGAGTATTCCGAGGATTGCGGCATGACGTTCCGTGCGAGCGTATCGCCCGAGAGCCAAGTCGTGCTGGACGAGGGCGTCGAGAGCGGCCGGATCATATGGCGCGCCGCCGAGGACATCGGCGCGTCGCCGCAGGGCGACCTGGTCGTGCGCGTGACGCCGCGCGGCGTCCAATCGGAAACGGCGGGAACGCCGGCGGTCTCCCTACCCTTCGCCTACGGCGCCAACTCGCCGCCGTCCGTCGCATGGGTGGCGCCGGCCTCGTTGCCGGCGGGCAGCCCGGCGGCCATCGTCGTCGCCGCCGCGGACCCCGAGGGCGACGCCGTCGTGATCTTCGCGGCGTACAGCACCGACGGCGGCCGCACGTTCACGCCCGCCGACACCTGGGGGCCCGTCAGGCTCGCCCCCGAGGGCACGACCGCGCAATTCCGGTGGGACGCGTTCGCCGCGCTCGGGGAGGGCGAGTTCGAGGAGGTTCTCATCAAGGCGGTCGCCCGCGATGCCGCCTCGGAGGGCGAGCGCGTGTCCGCGCCCTTCGACCTCGTCACCCTCCGCCCGCGCGTCACGGGCATCACGGTCGAGGGCGTCCCTCTGACAATGAACGGCAGCGCGCCCTTCACCAACCTCGCCGGCGAGGAGGAGGCCTACCGCCTGCTCGTCCCGGCCTGCGGCTTCACGCTGCAGGTCTTCTTCGCGCCCCACGAGAAGGGCGCGGCGATCGATCCGTCTTCGCTGCGCGTGACGACCGCCTGTCCCCTCGGGCCGGCGGGCGAAACCCCCGCCGGCACGGACTTCGGCTCCCTGTTCCTGGCCGGAGAGGAAGAGGCGGCGCTCGCGATTCCCGAGCGCCTGGCGTTCCCCCCGGGCCGTGTCGCCGTGTATGCGACGATCGCCGACCGGCTCGGCAACACCTCGGAGGCGTGCGCGTACGAGTTCACGGCCGAGTCCGGCGGCGAAGCCTTCCACCCCTTCGCGAAACGGGATGCGTGGGGAATCGATCTGGCGCGCGACAACTGGACGACGGCGGCGAGCTGCGTCAACGGCACGGTGACGATCACGACGGCGTTCGCGCCCAACGGCACGCCCGACTTCATCGACGACCTCGCGCTCATCGGCCTGTACGACGCGCGCCACGCGGCGGAAGGCGAACGCGTCGCCGCGCTCGTCAAGGACCGCCTCGTCGCCGAGCTCTACGGGTTCTACACGCGGCCCGACGACGGCGTGCTCGCCGGAGCTCGCGCCGAGATCGAGTTCACGCTCTCCGCGCTCGACGCCACCAGCATGATCGGCGTGGGCGGAGCCGACCCTGCGGGCGGCTACACGCTCGGCCGCGCCCTCTTCGACCGCGGCAACGCCCGCTTCGAATACAACGCGACCGCCGGCCTCGGCATCTTCGGCACGAATCTGATCCGTTTCTACATCAACTCGAGCTTCACCTTCAGGAGCCTCTTCGACCCGTTCATTCCGGGGCGCGGGCGGCCGGTGGGAACGGCGCCGGAGGATGCCCGCGTGCTGAGCGACGAGTTCATCCCCGGAGACGCCGCCAACACCGCGGCCGAGGAGGCGCGCTACGACGCGATCGTGCGCGCGACCGCCGGGTTCGCCCGCGCGCTCGCCGCGATCGCGGCCCACGAGATCGGCCACAGCGTGGGGCTGGTCGCGAACGGGCCGCCG
Organism: Planctomycetes bacterium UBA4800; assembly: GCA_002402755.1. Taxonomy (GTDB): domain Bacteria; phylum Planctomycetota; class UBA8108; order UBA8890; family UBA8898; genus UBA8898. The sequence continues at coordinate 5,512 of DHGK01000176.1, read as the reverse complement.
CCGTTCGGCCTCTTCGGCGGCGAGAAGAACGCCGAGTTCGCGGGCCGCTTCACCGATCCGTACCACCTGGACACGCCCGGCAACAACATAATGGAGTCGGCCATGAGCTTCACCGTGATGCAGTACACGGACTGGCGCGCGCTGGCCTTCAACCCGCTCGCCATGGCCTACCTGCTGGAGAAAGCGCTGGTGAAGCGATGATGGCGCTCGTCCTCGCGTTGCCCCTCTCGTTCTCCCCCTTCGCGGCGATGCACGGCCCCGACGCCGCCGAGCTGGTGGAGCAGAGCCGGTGCGCCGTGCGCGCGCGCATCGTCGAGCGCACGGATCACGAGACCGGAGCGGCGGCGGGCGTCCGCGCGCGCGCCGAGGTCGGCGAGACGCTGTGGGGCGAATGCCCGGCCTCCTTCGTCTTCTTCTACGCGCGCTCGGCCTGCGGCGACCGCCTCGAGGGCGAAGATCTCGTCATCGGGCTCACGCAGCCCGATGCGGCGCAGCGCGCCTATCTCGACCTTGCGGCCGACGACTATCTCCTGGCCGGCGCGCTGCCGGCATCCGATGCGCTCTGCGTCTCGTTGCGCGTCCTGCGGGGCGCGCCCGGGCGCGACGCCCTGCTCGGACTGCTCGACGCGGGCGCGCACCCCGATGCCCGGGTCCGGCGCCAAGCCTTCCGCCAGCTCTCCCGCGAGCTCGCGCCGCACCCCGAGGCGGAGGCGCTCGCGCCGCTCGTCCCGCTCGCCGAGAATGAGGAGGACGGCGAGCTCGCGGCCGAGTACATCACGCTCTTCGGCGAGGCCCGTTACGCGCCCGCGGCCTCCTTCGTCACCCGCCGGCTGCGTGCCGCCGGGGACGATGCCGCGACGGAAGGCGCCGTGCGGGCGTTCCCGAAGCTCGCGACGCCGCGGGCGGTGCAGGAGCTCGCGGCCGCGTACGACGATGCGACGCTCGACGTCAAGGTGCGCATCCTGCACGCGGCGGCGCCGTGCGCCGCCCCCGAGGCGCACGCGCTCCTCGCACGCGCCCTCATGGTCGAGGAGACGGCGGTCCATGCCCTGGCGGCCATGCGCGCGGCGGGTCTGACCCTGCCGGCCGCGCTGCCGCGCGTCCGCGACCCGGTGCGCGCGCAGCGGATGCGCGCCGTGATCTCAGCCCCCCCGGCCCGCCCGCACGCGCCCCGCGCCGCGCCTGCGGCGCCCGACAGGTGATGCCATGCCGATGATCCTCGAAGAGCTGCGCCAGATCCTGGACGAGATCCTCAGGAGGAAGAAGGTCGGCACGCTCTCGCTCGGCCGCAAGGAGCGCCACCGCGACATCTTCTTCGAGGCCGACAACGTCTACCTCCTGAACCGCGGCAACCTGCACAAGCTCGTGCTCCACAAGGAGCTCAAGGCGCTGCCGGGCGTCACCGACGAGCTGCTCACGAAGCTCGCGGCCGAGGCGCAGACGACCAACGAGACCGTCCCCGACATACTCAAGCGCCGCGGGTTGATCGACGACACGGCCTACGAGCGGCTCTTCTACATCCAGATCCGCGAGGAGATGCTCGACGCCATCCTCACCTGCCGCGGCTCGTTCATGTTCCAGGAAGGGCACGTGCCCGCGGACCTCCTGGAGCACGAGGGCTTCGCCGCGAAGGTGTGCCTGCGCCACGAGGAGTTCGCGGAGGCGCTCCGCGCGCGCGAGGAACAGCTCCGCGGCGCCGCCGCCGTCCTCCCGTCGGACGATGAAGTGTGCATCCTGACCGAAAAGGGCCTCGCCGCCCGCAAGGAGGAGCACAGCCTCAAGTTCACGGCCATCTGCGATCTCGTGGACGGCTCGCACACCGTGCGCGAGATCATGCACAGCGCGCCGTTCTACGAGGCCACGGTGCGCCTGCAGCTCGTCGCGTTCCTCGAGCACGGGCTCATCAAGAAGACGGTCCTGCCCGAGCTCCAGGGCATCGACCCCGCCGCCCTCGGCGCCGAAGAGGCGGCCGCCGCCATCCCGCGCTTCGAGCAGGCCGTCAGGTACGCCGCCGACATGATCGGCGCGCGCGAACGCCTCGCCGCCGCCTACCAGGCGGCCGGCAGGACCGTGGACGCGCAGGCGCAACTGGAGTACATCGGCGACACGCTCGCCGGCGCGGCCAGGCCCGACAAGGCCGTGCAGGCGTACACGCGCGCCCTCGCAGTCGATCCGACGCACACCGGGCTCAGGGAGAAGATCGCCCGCCTCTACACCGAAGAGGGCACGCGGCTGGGCAATTCGGGCGACGCCGACACGGCGATCCAGTTCTTCCGCCGCGCGCTGGAGGCGCAGCCGGGCGCGTGCCAGGTGTACGTCGCGCTCGCGGACCTGCTCCAGAAGCACCACAACCTGCAGGCGCTCCGCAGCCTCGTGGATGAGGCGATCGAATACGCGCATCGGACGGCGGACTGGCTGCCCGCCGACGCGCTGTTCGCCCGCGCGCAGGAGGTCTGCCGGCACGATCTGCAGCTCAACAAGAAGCGCGTCAACATGCTGCTCGACCGCGGCAGGAAGGAGGCCGCGCTCGCGCGCATGGAGGAGATCGCCGCGCACCATCTGCACGAGGGCGAGCAGGAGAAGGCCGTCGACCTGTACCGCAAGATCCTGCGCCTCGAGCCGAGCAGGCAGGACGTGCAGCAGGCGCTCAGGAAGCTCACGCGCACGCGCGAGGAAGGGTCGCGCAAGCCCCTGGCCGTGCGCACGGCGGCGCTCACGGTCATTCTCCTCTTCATGGGGTACCAGACCTGGAGCTTCCTGGAGTTCCGCAAGGTCGTCGAGGCGGTCGAGAACGAGGACGGCACGGCCGCCGACTACGAGCGCTTCATCTCGCTGCATCCGGCGAGCCTGTCGCGGATCCTCGCCCGCGCGCGATTGCGCGTGTCGACGGAAGAACGCGGCGCCGCCGCGCACATGCGCCAGCGGCAGATGCGCAAGCGCTGGGACGAGGCCGAGCTCGCCGAGGCGATCGGCGACCTGGACAAGGCGCGCGCCCTGTACACGGACATGCGCGAGAATCCGCGCTCGCCGCTCGCCGCCAAGGCCGCGGAGAAGATCGAGAACCTCGGCGCGCGCGAGCGCGAGGCCGCCGAGCTGCTCGCCCTCGCCAGGGCGAAGGCCGACCAGGGAGCCCTGGACGAGAGCTACGCCGCCATGCGGAATCTCCTCTCGGCGTACGGCGGCACCACGATCGTCGCCAGGGGCGCGTATCCGGACCTCTTCTACCCGATTCGCATCGAGAGCGCGCCTCCCGGCGCCGAGGTCAGCATCGACGGCACGACGCGCGGGACGACGCCGCTCGCGCTGCGCGTGCCCGTCAACAGCAGGATGAAGATCAGCCTGCGCCTGAAGGGCCACAAACCGGTCGTCGTCGACAACCATCCCGCCGAGCGGCGCATCGTCTCCTGCACCCTGAGCCGGGAGCACGCATGGTCGCGCACGCTCGCCGCGCCGATCGACGGCACGGTCTGCGTCGCCGGGGATCTCCTCCTCGCGCCGGGCAGGGAGGGGACGCTGCGGTCCTTCTCGGCCGTGAACGGCGCGGAGCTCAGGTCGTGGCAGGCCGCGGGCGCGACCGACATCATCGCCGGGCCGTTCGTGTGCGGCAGCATGATCGCCTTCGCGACCAACGACGGGCGCCTCGGCGCCATTGCGGCCGACGGCAGGCTCGTGACGTGGCCGCTCGGCATGCTGATCACATCGCCGGTCGTGCCGGCCGGCGCCGGGCGCCTGTGCTTCACGACATCGAGAGGGAAGCTCGCCTGCTTCTCGCTGGAACGGAAGGCGAACGCGTGGGAACGCGAGTTTCCATCCGGCGCGGCGCCGCGGGCCGCGAGCGCGAAGGACACGGTCATGTTCATGAGCGCGGACGGCGTCGTCCGGGCGTATGCGGCGGCGACCGGCGCTCCCGTGTGGGAGACACGCGCGGCCGCAGCCTCCACGCTCGCGGCCGACGGCGACACGGTGCTTCTCGCCGGCGCGCGCCGCGTGACGCTGGCGGACGCCGCCAAGGGCGGCCGCCTGTGGGAGAAGACCTTCCCCGAGGACATCGCCGGAACGCTGCTTGCGGAGGGGGAGCTGTGGGTATGCCTCAAGAGCAAGCAGCTCCTCGCGTTCGCGGCGCGCAGCGGGGAGGCCCGCGCTTCGACCACCCTCGCCGGCACGGCGACCGTGTGGAAGACGGCGCCCCGCGAGCTCTTCGTCGTCGTGGACGGCACGCAGCTCGCGTGCCTCGACCGATCGACGCTGGGCGCGCGGTGGCACTACGCGGCGCCGGGCACGATCACGGCGGTCCAGACGGCCGGCGCGCGGGTCTACATCGCGATCGATGATCGCATCCTGGCCTGCATTTCCCCCGGCGAATGAGCGCGGGTCGCGCCGCTAGTTCGCGGCAACCGTGCGCTTGACGGGCTTCTTGACGAAGCCCTTCTTCATGCAGCGCGTGCAGACCTTGAGCCGCCGGACCTCGCCGTCGACGACGGCGCGCACGCGCTGGATGTTGGGCTTGAAGGTCCGCGATTCCTTGCCCGTGATCTTCTTGCCGACGCCGCCCTTGGCCTTGGCCAGGCCGCGCCGGGCGATCTTGTTGCCGTATGCGGTCGCACGGCCGCAGATTTCACACTTGCGGGACATCGGTGCCTCCGTGGCGTCGAGTGCCTGAGTTCGCGTAAGCCCCGCCCGGCGGCGGGCGATCCACACGTGCTCATGGGCCCGCAGGCAGGGGAATCCTTAAGTGTAGCGCAGGACGGAACGGATTCAAGCTCCCCTCGGCCGCCCAGCCTTGAATTCCGTCCGGCGAGGCGCCATAGTCTTCCGGAAGCATGACCGAGAGACCGCGCCCCACAAGAAAGCCGGAGAGCGCGCCCCCGGCGCCCGGCGGCGGGCCTGCCGCGCCGCTTCCGGGCGTCTCGGCCGAGCGCTTCGTCTCGCCCTTTCCCCCCGCGCGGCTCTTCTGCGGCTGCTTCTCGGCGTTTCCCGAGCTGCTCGCCGGCATCGAGCCGCGCCTGGAGGCCCTCTGGGGGCCGGTTCTGCGCCGGAGCGCGCTCCTGGCGTTTCCCGACACGCGGCTCTACGCCCCCACCATGGGACGCGGCCTCTCGCGGATCTTCTACGTGTTCGGGGGGCTCTTCGCACAGGACTGCCTCCCCGCGGCCAAGCGCGCCGCCTGCGCGCTCGAGGAGGAGATCGCCCGCGCGGCGACCCGGCCGGTCGCGCGGCCGATCAACCTCGACCCCGGGCTCGTGAGCGAGGGGCGCCTCGTCCTCGCGAGCACCAAGGACCGCGGCCACCGGCTGCCGCGCGAGGGCGGCGTCTTCGAGGAGATCACGCTGCTCTTCTTCGAGGGCGCGTTCCAGCCGCTCCTCTGGACCTACCCGGATTTCCGCGCTCCCGAGGTGCGCGCGTTCTTCGAGGCGGTGCGCGCCGAGTTCCTCGATGAGACGCGCGAGGTCAGGAAGCGGTACGCGCCGCCGCGACGGAGGCTGTAGATAGGTACATATTCGGTGAACCCGTG
>DHGK01000092.1 GCA_002402755.1 Planctomycetes bacterium UBA4800 | reverse complement strand
CGCCTACTTGCTCTCCTGGCCGGCGGCCTCGCCGCCCAGCCCGCGCGTCAGCACCTCGCCGATCTGGTTGTTGATCCGCAGCGTCAGGTCCGACACCTTGTTCTTCATGAAAAAGTACGCCGACAGAAACACGATCGCGATGAAAAGACCGATCGTCGTGTTGACCAGCGACTCGTACACGCCCTTCGCCAGGTCGGCCGGCGTCGGCGCCGCCAGCGTCTCGATGACCTGGAACGACGAGATCATCCCCGTCACCGTCCCCAGCAGCCCCAGCAACGGCCCGATGTTCCCGATCAGCGACAGGTAGCTCAGCTTCGCGTTCAGGTGGAACATCTCCACCGTCGTCGCTTCCTCCATCCCCTTGCGCGCCTCGTCGAAACCCCCGCCGCTCCGCGACAGCGCCGCCGCGAACACCTTCCCCGCGTACGATCCGTCCGCCTCGACCAGCGCGTACGCGTCGTCGATGTTCCCCTCTCCCAGCATCGCCTCCAGATCGCTCACCATCTGCGGGTTCATCAGGTTCTGCTCGTTGATCGTGATCAGGTACTGCAACAGCAGCGCCGTCCCGATGATCGAGCACAGGAGCAGCAGTACCCCCACCGGCCCCGTCGTCTTGAACAGCTCGAACCAGCTCTTCCCGTGGCCCTCGCCCGCCGCGTACGCGTCCGACGGAAACAGCGCCCACACCACCAACGTCACCATGCCCGCCAGCACGAGCATGCGCACCGCCTGCCTGGCCATCCGNNACCTCCCATTCAGTCCTTTACGGCTTCATTCCCGTGCGCCGCAGCCGCCGTAGCCCCCGGCGAAGGCGGCTCATTCCTTCTTGGCGTCCTTACCCTTGCCCGCACCCGTCGTCGCGCCGCTCTTCTTGGCCGTCCCGGTCTTCTTCGGCGCCGTCTTGGCGCCGGCCGCGGGCTGCTTCGATTTCGCGTGCGCCTCGAGCTTCAGGAACTCGTCCTTCAGCCCGCCCATATCCGAGTCTCTGAACTCCTGCATGAACACCTGCAGGTCCAGGTACCTGTTCCTGGCCTTGGCGATGTCGGCGATGCGCATGCCCAGCGTCCAGAAATCGAGCATCCACCGCCAGAACTTCTTCTCGAGGGTGGGATCGCGCCTGGAACGCTCCTGCATCATGTAGCAGGCCGCGTTGTAGGCATCGCTCGCCGCCTGCATGTCATCCATCGAGGGCGCGGTCTTGCCGGGCGGCCGGCGCGCGAGGTGCGCATCGCCAAGCTCGCGGTACACGTACGGGTCCTCGTAGTAGTCGTTCCTGGGCCTGAACTTGTTGATGTAGAACTGGAACTTGGCGATGGCCTCGTCCAGCTTGTTCTCCTGGGCCAGGCTCTTCGCCTCGAGGTACAGGAGCTGGCGGTCCAGCGTCGGGTCGCCCTCCTTGCCCGTCGCCCGCAGCTTCTCGAGGTACTCCCTGGCCTCGGCGCCCTTGCTGCCGTCGATCAAGCGCCGCACAAGCTGGCCGAGCAGCGCGGGCTGCTCCATGTCGGAGGCCGCCGCCGGGTGGCGCGCCTGGAGCAGCGCGAACTCCGCGCATCGGGCGGCGTTGCCGGCCTCCTCGAAGCCATCGGCGAGCTCCGCGGCCAGGTTGGCCACGACCGGGAAGTCGGGGGCCTCGCGCCGGATCTCTTCGAAGTGCCGCGCTGCGGCGTCGCAGTCGCCCCGCCTGACCTCGGCGAGGCACAGGACGGCCAGGCCGATGGTGCGGTACACCTTCTCGTCGGCCAGCGATGTCGTGAAGACCGCGAGCGTCTCGGCTGCCTCATCGAACCGGCGGAGCTGATACAGCGTCTGGCCGCGGAAGAATGCGGCCTTGCCGGCGCCGACGGCGTCCTTGTCCGCGATCGCCTTGGGGACGATGTCCTTCAGCTCCTCGATCGCCTTGAGCACGTCCGGCTCGAGCTTCTTTCGGTCCTCGCTCTCGGCCTGGTCCCATTCGCGGCAGACGCACTCCTGCGCCCCGGCCTGCGCCTGCCAGTAGAACTTGATCTTCGTGCCCTTGTACACGCGCGGGACCTGGAGGAACTTCTCGCGCGCCTCCTTGAACTGCCCCTGATCGAGGAGCAGGCGCCCCTCGACCATGAGGCTCTGGATGAGCGCGATGTCGCCGCCCAGCATCTCGCTGTACTTGGCGGCCGCATCCTTGAGCTTCGCCAGCCCGGCGTGCGTCAATCCGTCATCGCGCAGTTGGATCGCCTTGCTCACGGCGGCCAGGAGGTTCTGCGAGACCTTGGCGAGAATCTCGTGCTCGGTCGCGGCGAAGTGGCGGCAGGCCTCCTCGTAGGCCAGCGCCGACTCGATGAACTGCCCCTTCAGGTAGTAGATCTCGCCGATCTCGTTCAGGCACAGGGGCGCGAACTCGTTCCGCTCGGCCTCGTCGCGCGGGTCGAGCCGCATCAGCGCGGTCTGGAAGGTGTAGAGCGCCGCGTCCCACTTCAGCTCGCTCTTCAGGCCGAGCGCCGCCTGGTAGTAGTCCCTGCCGCTCAGCCGCACGAAGCCGAGGCTCGCGATGCGCCCGAGGGCCTTCCGGCCGTCGGTGACCAGGGACGCCACCTGGTTGGGCTTGTCGATGACGGCGTGGATCTCCGCCAGGCCGCGCGCGGCCTGGCCCGTGCCGCACAGCGCGATGCCGTACTCCAGGCGCACGAGCGTCGCCACGACGCGCAGGTCGGGCTGGTCCTCGGCGCGCGCGAGGCTGAACTCGTCGTTCTTGCTCTTGAAGTAGTAGCGCTCGATCACCTGGAGGGCGCGGGCGTAGGCTCCGCGCGCGATCGCCGAGCGCGCGCCGAAGAGAATGGCCTGCACGCGGTACGACTTGAAGGCGTCGACGATGAGCTTGGCGAACGGCCGCTGGAGCGGCGGCTCGGCGTTGTACATGATGTCGAGGCATTCCTCCGCCTTGGCGTACCTGCCGAGCTCGTACGCGTAGATGCCGAGCTGGAGCTGCGCGCGGAACTGCATCACCGGGAACTCGTAGCGGTCGTTGACGAACTTCGCCGCCAGGTCGGCGCCCTTCTCCAGGAGCGCCGCGCGCCGCTCGTGGTCCCGGGGCAGCTTCTGCGCGTAGAGAAGGTAGATGTTGACGCGCGCGAGCTCGGCGTGCTGGAGGACGCGCGAGGCGTCCTGGAGCTGCGGATCTTCGGCCTTGAGCTGCTTTCGGAGCTCGTCGTACTTTGCCAGGAAATCGGCGATCAGCGCATCGAGCGGCGGGAGGACCTCCTCGTTGAAGAGCTTCTCGGCCGCGGCGACGGATTCGGCCGCCTTCTCCTTGGGCTGAACGATCGCCTGCTCCAGGAGCTTGGTCGCCTTGGAGAGCGCGACGCCGATGACCTCGAGCGTGCCCATCGATGCGCGGGGATTGTTGGGAAAGCGCTTCTTGTACTCCTCAAGCGCCTCGAACGCCTCCTTCTCCTTGCCTTGCGCCTTGAGAATGTCGATGCGCAGGCCGGCGATCTCGGCCTGGGACGCCGTGTCGAGCGTCCTGCTCCTCTCCAGCGAGTCGAGCCAGCGCGCGGCCGTGTCCCAGTAGCGCAGCAGCTTGAGGTATTCGCCGAAGGCGAGATCATCGGGCGGAAGCGCCTGCAGCGCCGCCGGCGCGCACCACGCGCAGAGCGCAAGCAGCGCCCGGCACGCCCGCGCGCTCCGAAGCCGAACGTTGTGGGAGGCAAGTGTCTGTCGCATGTCGGCCTTCACGCTCAAGAAACTCTGCTGCCGGGCGCACAAGACTCGTGGATCAGCCGCGCGGCCCGCGCGCGCGTTCCGGGCGCGCGCGGAGGCGCAAACTCAGGCGCAAGACCCCGGGAGCGACGCGCGCGCCGGGCGCACCCGCCCCGCAGACGGCCGGTACGCCGACTTCCGGCGCCGCGGGACGCCCCGCCGGTGCGGTCCGCCCGCGGCGTTCCTCGCAAGTTCCGCCGTGTCGACGGCGCGGGGCCGCAAGGGCCTTGTCCTTTTTCATAGCATACCATAGGTACGGCCGGAATTGAATGCCGGGAGGCGATCCGGGAGCCCTCGAACTGCCCCGGATCAACCTTCACAACTGCAAGAATAACGCCGGCGCTCACGCAAGTAAATGAAAAGACAGAAATTCCAGGCCGCGCGGAGGGGCCGCGCGGCCGTCATTTTTCCGGCCTCGTGCGCTCGCGTCCTCGCGGCCGTTCCCGTCTTCTCGTCCCGGTTCGGCGACCGCGGCTTCCATCGTCATTCCGTCCTTCGTGTTATCGGAACGCCTCCCGCGCCCGCCGCCCCGCGGGCCGGCCGTCCTTGCAATGTGTCCGAAATGCCTATAACCTTCGGTCTTTCGGCTTCGATAATAGATGTATTGACTTGGGAAGCCCCCGCCTCCCGGCGTCGCGCGGGGTGGGCGCCTTGCACACGACGACCGGGAGCCGTTCAGGAACGCCATGCCGACGAAGACGTCCGCCGCAACCAGGAAGAAGCACGAGGACAGCCACGCCCCCGAGGGCGGCGCGCTCAAGCAGCTCGTTCTCACCGAGAAGCCGAGCGTCGCGCGCGACTTCGTCGCCGCGCTCGGCGGCGCCAAGGCGTTCACGAGCCACGACGGATTTTTCGAGAGCGACGACTACGTCATAAGCTGGGCCGTGGGCCATCTGCTCGAGTTCCTCGCCCCCGAGGACATCGACGCGGCGTACAAGCGCTGGCGCCTCCAGGACCTGCCGATCTTCCCGGCCGAGTTCGCGCTCAAGCCCAAGGCCGGCCAGAAGGCGCGCCTGGACACCCTGAAGAAGCTCTTCCGCCGCCGCGACATCGCCGGGGTCGTCAACGCCTGCGACGCGGGCCGCGAGGGCGAGCTGATCTTCCGCGAGATCCACCGCTTCCTCGGCAACGAGAAGCCGTTCCGGCGGCTCTGGCTCCAGTCCATGACGCCGCACGCCATTCGCGACGCGTTCGACGCGCTCCAGCCCGGCGAGAAGTTCGACGGCCTGGGCGCCGCCGCGGAATGCCGCGCCGAGAGCGACTGGCTGATCGGCATGAACGCGACGCGCGCGCTCACCAAGCGCCTCCAGACGCGCAGGGAGCGCACGCCGTGGTCCGTGGGCCGCGTGCAGACGCCGACGCTCGCGCTCATCGTCGACCGCGAGCTCGAGATCCTGTCGCACCAGAGCTCTCCGTACTGGCAGATCAAGGCGGCGTTCGCGGCGCCCGGCCACACGTACGAGGGGCTCTGGTTCAACCCCGAGAACAAGGTCGAGGACGAGAACGGCAAGGCGCGCGACGACTGGCTCATGGACCGCGCCGCGGCCGAGGCGATCGCGGCGAAGATCGCCGGCAAGGAGGGCGTCGCCGTCGAGGAGCGCAAGACGTCGCTGGAGCGCACGCCGCCGCCCTTCGACCTCACGAGCCTCCAGCGCGAGGCGAACCGCCGCTACGGATACTCGGCGAGCCGGACCCTTCAGGCCGCGCAGCGCCTGTACGAGGAGTACAAGGCGATCACGTACCCGCGCACGGATTCGCGCTGCCTGCCGGGCGATTACGAGCCCAAGGCCAGGGAGGTGATCGCGGTTCTCGCCGGCAACCCGGCCTACGCCGAGGCCGCGGGCCATCTCATGCGCGCGGGACTGCAGAACACCCGGACGGTCTTCAACGACGCGGGCGTGAGCGACCACTTCGCGCTCATGCCGACCGAGGAGACGCCGCACAAGCTTCCGCCGGTCGAGGGGCGGGTCTACGACCTCGTCGTCAGGCGCTTCCTGGGCGCGTTCTTCCCGCCCGCGGTGTGGGAGAACATCGAGCGCATCACGACGGTCGAGGGCGAGCGCTTCCGCACGCGGGCGCGCGCGCTCAAGGAGCCCGGCTGGTACCTGGTGTACGAGCGCAAGACGAACGGCAACGACAAGCCGCCGCCGCTGGAAGGCGGGCGCGCCGCCGCGACCGTGCAGGAGACGACCATCATCGAGGAGGAGACCAAGCCCAAGCCGAGGATCACCGAGGCCGGCCTCCTCAACCTCATGGAGAACGCGGGCAAGAGCATCGACGACGAGGAGCTGTCCGCGGCCCTCAGGGACAAGGGCCTGGGCACGCCCGCGACGCGCGCCGAGATCATCGAGGGGCTCATCACGCGCGGCTACATGAAGCGCGCGGGCAAGGCGCTTGCCGCCGCCCCCAAGGGCATCCGGCTCATCGATGTGCTCAGGCGGATCCAGGTCGAGCGCCTGGCCTCCGCGGCGCTCACGGGAGAACTGGAGCGCCACCTCAGGCAGATCGAGCGCGGCGAGCGCACGCGCGCGGACTTCGGCAGCGAGATCCGCGACTACACCAGGGAGATCGTCGAGCACGCCAGGGACTTCTCCTTCGACAAGCTCTACGCCAAGGAGCCGCCGCTCGGGAAATGCCCGCGGTGCGCGAAGCGCGATGTCGTGGAGGAGAGCCTCGTCTATCGCTGCAAGGGCGTCGAGAAGGAGAAGTGCACGTTCGTGCTCTGGAAGGAGAAGTACGGCCGGTACCTGGACCGCCGGACGGTCGAGACCCTGCTCAAGGACGGGAAGACGCCGCCCCTGTGGGGCTTCTTCTCGCGCGAGGGCAACCCGTTCCGCGCGGTGCTGGCGCTCGAGGCCGACGGCCAGGTGCAGGTCAAGGCGCTGCAGGACGCGCAGGACGAGGAGTTCCAGGCGCCGGTCGATCCCAGGCCGCTCGGCACCTGCCCCCTGTGCAAGGAGGGCGTCGTCATCGAGACGCCGCAGAGCTACATCTGTTCCCTCGGCCAGACGAAGGGATGTCACTTCGCGCTGGCGCGCAAGCTCCTCGGCCGCACGATGACGCGCGAGGAGGCCGTGACCTACGTGCACGAGGGCAAGACGCCGTTTCTGGACGGCTTCATCTCGCGCCGCGGCCGGCCGTTCCGCGCCGCGCTCGTCCTCGGCGACCACGGCCGGCACACCTGGGAGTTCCCGTCGCGCGAGGAGACCGCGAAGAGCAAGACCGCCGAGGCGGGCGCCGTGACGGACGCCGAGCCCCTCGGCGCCTGCCCCGCGTGCGGCAAGGGCAAGGTCGTGACCGCCGAGAACGCCTTCCTCTGCGCGGAGGGCGAGAGCGGCTGCGGCTTCATGCTCCCGCGCGTGATCCTCGGCCGCGAGATGGCGCGCCAGGAGATCGTCGACTACATCGCCAAGGGCGAGACCGCGATGCTCGATGGCTTCGTCTCGCGCCGCGGCCGGCCGTTCAAGGCGGCGCTCGCGCGGGGCAAGGGCGGCAAGTACCGCTGGAAGTTCCCGCCGCGCGGCGAGGCGTAATTCCTTTGGCAGGCGCATGTTGCGCCGCCCGGAGGACCCGCGGATGCGCGCGCGCGCGCCCGCGCCGCACGAAGGCCGCGTCCTCTCGGCGTCGGCGCGGGACCGGTAGGCAAGAACCGCGCCGGCCTATACACTAGGGTGTGTACGCAGCTACCTGTCGCAAAACTCGTGTGGATGGCACCCATGTGTTTTCGATTGTTCCCGGTTCTGTGCGTCTGCGCGGCCGTGTCCGTAATCGCCGAGGAATGCGCCGCCGTCAAGTGGCGCGGCATCGAGGGCTACCCGCACATCGCCTTCCCCTACCGGCTGATCACGCTCAAGGCCGCGCTCCTCGATCCCGAGCCGGGCGCCGAGTACGTCTGGCGATGGGACGTGCGCGGCGACGGCCTGGTCATCCGCGAGGGGCCGGTCGAACGGCCCGAGGCGATCGAGGTCGTCGCGGCCTACGGCGACGCGCCTGAGCGGTACTACCCGGCGAAGATCTCGGTGTTCAAGCGCGCGGGCGGAACGCTCGTCCTCGCGGGCGAGGACATCTACCCCGTGCTGCTGCTTCCCGAGACGCGGGAGACGCGCGCGGCCGTCGCGATCGACGAGGGCCTGTGGTACCTCCACAAGCAGCTCCTCCGCGGCATCGTGAACGGCGTTCCCTCGGGCATGTACGAGGCGCCGCCCTTCCATGTTCTCGATTTCGATCTTGTGTATCTCGCGGCGGCGCTCGAGGCGTTCGGCCGCTTCCGCGCCGCCGGCGCGGGCGAGGACCCGTACACCGCCACGTCCCGCGCGCTTCTGGGCGGCCTCGCCAACCGCGCGGTGCAGGTGTACCTGAGCGTGCAGCCGCAGGGCAACCCCGACCAGAACCTCAACGGCTACGGCCTCTCGATCTCGGGCACGCCGTCCCAGGGCGCCGTGGTCACGACCGCATTCGCGCTCGCGGCGCTGGCCCAGGCGTATGCGCCGAGCGATCCGATGCCTTCCAACGGCCGGCCCGGCATCGATGGCCGCACCGCCGGCCAGGCCGCGCAGGACATGGCCGACTTCCTCATCTTCGCGCAGAACGACAGCGCGTTCAGCCGCGGCGGCTGGCGCTACCGCGCCAACGAGTTCGCGGCCGAGCATCCGGCCTCCGGCTGGGCCGGGATCGCGCTCGATCTGGCCGCGCGCAGGCTCGGCGCCGCGGTGCCCGCGTGGTGCAAGACCGAGGCCCTGTACTGGATCGCGAACACCCAGGCCGCCGGCGGCGGCTTCGGCATATCGAGCGAGTTCGATCCCAACGTGCTGCGCACGGCGTCGGGGCTGGCGCTCCTGGGCGTGGCGGGCGGCGATCCGGCCGACCCGACGCGCGCGGCGCGCGCGCAGAACTTCATCGCGTTGTGGTGGTGCCAGCCGGTCGTCGGCCCGTGCGTGGGCCCGTGCGTGTGGGACGACATCTGGCGCTTCAACAACGAGACGCTCGTCTTCGGCAACCCGCTCTGCATGTACATGGTCGCGCGGAGCGCCGGCGCGTTCGCGCCCGCGATCGATCTCTTCGGCGCACACGCATGGTACGCGGAATTCGCCGAGTTCCTGACCGCGCACCAGCCGCTCCTGCCCAACGCGCCCTGCCCGGCGCGGCAGGCAACGGCCGATCCGGGCGATCCTTCCGTCCCGCACGGCTTCTGGCCGCTCACGACCCTCAACCCCGACGACGTCTGCGGCGAGGTTCTCAACACCGCCCTCAGCCTGAACGTGCTTCTGGACGGACACGCGGATCCTTCCCCGCTCGCGATCCTGAGGCCCGCGGCCTTCGTGCCGGTCGTGGGCGAACCGGTCCGGTTCGACGCATCGGCCTCCCTCGCGTTCGATGCGGCGGGCGCGCGCGTGCCGATTCTCAGGTACGAGTTCGACTTCGGCGACGGCTCGCTGTCGTACATCGAGGACCGGAACTCCGCGCCCGATGGCGCGTTCGACGGCATCGCCTCGCACGTCTATCTCGTGCCGGCGCTCGAAGGCCTCACCGTGCGCCTCACCGTGACGGCGCTCGCGGACGGCCGGTTGCGCGCGGACACCGCCTCGGCCGTGCTGCGGCCTTCGCCCGGCAACCGGCCGCCGGTGCCCGTCGTCACGCTCGTTGCGGGCGGCGGTGCGATCGCGGACGATCCCGCCTGCCCCTCGTGCGCCTTCGCCGTCTGGGCCGGCTATCCCTTCCTCGTGTCGAGCGCGCTCTCGTTCGATCCCGACGTGGGCGACTCGATCGTGCGGCGCGAATGGCTCGATGCCGCCGGAACGCTTCTCGGCGAGGGCGTGACGCTGGCGCTCGCCGTGCCCGACGCCTCGGTGTTTCCGCTCACGCTGCGCGTGACCGACGCCGGCAACCCCTTGACCGGCGAGCCTGCGCCCAAGAGCGCCGCGGCAACCGCGGAGATCCTCGTCGTCCGGGACTCGACGCCGCCCGTCATCGAGCTTCCCGCCCCCTGCGCGATCGCCTGCGCGGGCACGGCCGGCACGCCGCCGCCCGAGGACTGGATGCCGCGCGCGACGGATGACCTCGATCCCGACCCCGAAGTCCTGTTCGATCTCCCCGCGGCGCTCCCGCCCGGCGAGAACCTGATCCTGGTGCGCGCGCGCGACCGCGACGGCAACGAGAGCATCGCCTACGGCTCGATCGCGGTCGTTGACACGGCGCCGCCCGCGGTCGCCGCCGAGCCGCTTGTGCTGGAGGCCGCGTCGGCAGAGGGCGCGCCGAGGCCGGGCAGGTGGCCCCTCGCGATCGAAGACAACTGCGACACCATGTTCGCCACGAGCGACGATGCGCCGGCCGTGCTGCCGTTCGGCGAGAGCATCGTGCGCGTGCGCGTCAGCGACACCTCGGGCAACTCCGCGACCGTGACCGTATCCGTCACCGTGGTCGACACGACGCCGCCCGTCTTCACGGGCGAGGAGGAGCTTGTCCTCGCCTGCGAGGGCGGCGGCACGGCGCCGCGTCCGGCCGTGCTGCCCGTGAGCGCGGTCGATGCGGTCGATGGGCCGGTCCCGATCGCCGATGACCTTCCCGAGCGGATTCCTCTCGGGGCGACCGAGGCGCATCTCACGGCGCGCGACCGGACGGGAAACGAGGCGGCGATGACGCTGCGCGTCCTGGTCATCGACACCGTGCCGCCCGAGATCGAGTGCCCCGCGCCCCTCGTCCTGCACACGACCGGCATGGAACCCGTGATGCCGCCCGAGGACTGGCGCGCCCGCGCGTACGACGGCTGCGAGGGCGAGGTCGCGGTCGCGGCCGAGCCCGCGGGTCCCTACCTGCCCGGCACGATCGCGGTCGTGTGGAGCGCGCGCGATTCCTCCGGGAACGAGGCCCGCTGCGAGACGCTCCTTGAGGTCGCCGGCGGCGCCGCGTTCAGGCGCGGGGACGCCAACGACGACGGCGCCATCGAGATCGCGGATGCGATCTTCGTCCTGGCGTTTCTCTTCGCCCACGGCAAGGCGCCGGCGTGCTTCGATGCGGCCGATGTGAACGACAGCGCCGGCGGAGATGCGGCGGGCATCGACATCGCCGACGCGGTGTACCTCCTGGCCTACCTGTTCGGCGGCGGCGCGCCCCCCGCCTTTCCCTTCGACGCCTGCGGGTACGACCGCACTGGCGGCACGCAGGAGTCCTGCCGGGCCTTCTCGAGCTGCGCGCGCTGACGGACGCGCCCGGCGCGCGCCGATAATCCGGAGCGGTCCGCCGCGCAACCCGTGCGCCCCTCGTCCCTTCGGCCGGCATTGTGCGCAACGGCCGCCGATAGTATCATTCTCGGGCGATACGATGGTCCTCGGCGGCGGCGCTGCCTGCGCCGGGTGCGCGGGCCGCCCGCGGCCGCCGCGCGGCATGCGACTTCAGAGGGAGCTTTTCATGCGCTTGTCCCGTTCCGTCGCCATCGGCTCGTTGCTCGCCTGCGGAGTCTTCCTGGCCGGCTGCCGCGGGGATCCGGCATCGCGGCGGACCAGGCACATGGAACGCGCCGAGGCCTTCGCGGCCGGCGGGGACTGGAAGGCGGCGGTCATCGAGTACCGCAACGCGCTCCAGGCCGACCCGAAGTTCGCGGAGGGGCACTACAGGCTCGCGCTCGCCTATCTCCGCACGCAGCAGCCCAGGGAGGCGTTCCAGAGCCTCTCGACGGCGGTCGATATTGACCCCGCGAATCTCGACGCGCAGCTCAAGCTCGGCCAGTTCCACCTGGCCGCCGGCCAGGGCAATCCGGCGGAGGAGAAGGCGCTCCTCGTGCTCGCCAAGGAGCCGGCGCGCGTCGAGGCGCTGCTGCTCCACTCGGGGGCGCTCGTCAAGCTGGGGAAGCTCCCGGAGGCGCAGGCCGTGCTCCGGAAGGTGCTGGAGCTCGACCAGGGCAACCTCAACGCCGCGCTCGCCCTCGCGCGCCTGGCCGCCCGCGACCGGCGGTTCGATGAGGCCGAGCAGCTTCTCGGCCGCGCCGCCGCGGCGCACCCCGATGCGATCGAGCCCGCGATGGACCTGGCGCTCCTGGAGGAGCAACGCGGCGCGCCGGACAAGGCCGAGGCCGTGCTCAAGGGAGCGCTCGCCAGGAAGCCCGCGAGCCAGGAGCTCGCCGCGCGGCTCGCGGAGCTCTACCTGCGCCGCGGCAATACCGCGGCGGCCGAGGCGGTCTACGCAGCCGCCGTGCGCGAGAACCCGAACGCCGCGGCGCCGAAGCTCGCCCTCGCGGCGTTCTACCGCCGGCAGCAGGCGCCCGACAAGGCCCTCGCGCTGCTCGAGGCCGCGCGCGCGGCGACGCCCGACGACCTGAACGTCCTGAACGCGCTCGCCGGCCTCAACGCGGAGCTGGGGAAGGCGGACGAGGCCGAGGCGCTGGCGGCGCTCGTGCTCC
Source organism: Planctomycetes bacterium UBA4800 (assembly GCA_002402755.1). GTDB lineage: Bacteria > Planctomycetota > UBA8108 > UBA8890 > UBA8898 > UBA8898. The sequence continues at coordinate 2,285 of DHGK01000092.1, read as the reverse complement.
AGAAGGACAAGAGCAACATCGAGGCGCGCCTCACGCGCGCCCGCGTGCTTGTCGCCGGCAACAAGCTTGCCGAGGCGGCCGCGCTGCTCGATGCGGTGATCGAGAGCGCGCCGCGACGCGGCGACGCGCACTACCTGCGCGGCCTCGTCCACCGCGCCCGCGGCGAGAACGCGCGGGCCAAGAGCGCGTTCATGAGCGCCGTCGATTACTCGCCCGCGAATCTCAACGCGCGGCTGCTGCTCGCGGAGGTCTACGTCAAGGAGCGCTCCGCGATGCTGGCGCTCGAGCAGCTCAAGCAGGTGCTCGCGCGCGACCCGGAGAACCCGCAGGCGCTCAAGCTCGCCGGCAACGCCCACCTCCTGCTCGGCAACCGCACCGAGGCGCGCGATGCCTTCCGGAAGGCCCGCGCCCGCGCCGGGGATGACACGACCGTGCTGCTCGCCCTCGCGCGGATCGCGGGCGACGAGGAGAGCTACGACGAGGCCATGGCGCTTCTCGCCGCGGCGATCGAGCGCGATCCGGAGGCCGCGGGGCCGCGCCTGGAGCGCGCGCGCGTGCTGGAGCGCCGCGGCGATTTCGCGCGGGCCGAGGAAGAGCTCGCCGCGCTGGCGGACGCGCACCCGGACGACGCGACCCTCGCGGCGCGGCGCGCGGGCTTCTACCTCCGGCGCGGCGACAAGGCGGCCGCGCGCAGCGTCTTCGTCGCGGCGGCGGAGCGCGGGCAGAGCCTGACGGCCGCGCTCAACGCCGCGGCGTTCTTCGTGGGGCAGCAGGATGCGGGCGAGGCGGCCAGGTGGCTCGCCGAGGCCCTCCCGCTCGCCGAGAACGAGATCGAGGCGCTCAACACGATCGCGGCGCTGTACATCCAGGCGAAGCTCCCCGGCGAGGCCGCCGGAGCGCTCGAGCGCGCCGCCCGCCTCGATCCCGGCAACGTGCGCTCGCGGCTGACGCGCGCCTACCTCGCGCTGGCCGGCAACAAGCTCGCCGAGGCGGCCGGCATCATCGCCGCGGTCCTCGATGAGAACCCCCGCAACGGCGACGCGTACTACTACAAGGGGCTGCTCCACAACGCCGAGGGGGACCGCATCAAGGCCAGGGAAGCGCTCGCGAAGGCGGTCGCGCTCGCGCCGGAGAACCCCAAGGCGCGGCTCGTGCTCGCCGAGCTCTCGCTCGCGGAGCGCAACGCCGGCGCCGCGCTCAAGGAGATCGAGGAGCTTCTGGCGAGGGACGACGAGAACTACCAGGCGTACGTCCTGAAGGGCGGCGCGCACATGCTCACGCGCCGGTTCCCCGAGGCGCGCGCCGCGCTGGAGCGTGCGGCGCAGCTCGCGCCCGCCGAACCCGCGGCGCTCTTCCAGCTCGCGCTCGTCGCCAAGGCCGAACGGCGCGCCGATGAGGCCGGAAGGCTCCTCGCGAGGGTGCTGGCGCTCCGGCCCGACCACCGGCCCGCGCTGGCGGCCATGGCGAGCCATCTGGCCGGCACGCAAGGTCCGAAGGCGGCCCTGGCCTTCATCGACGAGCAGCTCGCCGCGCACGCGGCCGATGCGTCGCTCGCGGCGTCGCTCCACGAGATGCGCGGGGGCCGCCTCGTGCTCGAGCGCCGCCACGACGAGGCCGCGGCGGCGTTCGAGAAGGCGCTCGAGCTCGCGCCCGACCGCATCTCGGCGTACTTCTCGCTCGCCGGGCTCCACCTCCAGCGGAACGAGATGGCAAAGGCCATCGCACGCTACGAGGAGGTCCTCAAGACCAGGCCCGACAACGTCTCCGCGTACATGGCCCTCGGCGTGATCCACGAGACCGCGGGCGCGCTCGGCCCGGCGGAGGCCATGTACGCCAAGGCGATCGAGCGCAACCCGAACTTCGCGCCGGCGCTCAACAACCTGGCCTGGATCCTTCTCCAGCAGGGCCGGGACCAGGACCGCGCCTTCGCCCTGGCGGAGCGGGCCCGCAAGCTCCTTCCCGACGATCCCAGCGTCGGCGACACGTACGGATTCGCGCTCATCACCAGGGGCCTCTTCGCGACGGCCATCACGACGCTGCAGGACGCGGCCCGGAAGAACCCGAGGAGCGCGGCCGTGTGGTTCCACCTGGCGATCGCGTACTACCGCTACGGCCGGCCCGAGCAGGCGCGGTCCGCGCTCGCCGAGGCGTTCGCGCTGAGCGTGCTGCCGTGGGGGGCGCGATAGGGGGCGACGGCGGACACGGCTCACGCCGGGCGGGAACGGCCCGCGCCGAAGCCCGGCCTGGAAAACGGTAACCGTTCACGGTTTTCTCGCCGTGCTCGG
>DHGK01000216.1 GCA_002402755.1 Planctomycetes bacterium UBA4800 | reverse complement strand
GCTCGGCGTCCCTGCTGTCTGAGACGGGCCGCCGGGGGACGACGCGGGCTCTTCATCGCGATGGGGGGGCTTCCGGCGTCCTTTCCGGGGCGGCCTCGCGCCCCAGGGGCGAGAACGTGGCCCAGTAGGGCCCGCGCGGCTCCTCGGGGCGCGGAAAGGGGTCGGCCATTCCGGCCACCTCGTAGGGGAGGAAGGTCGTCCGCGCGGGGTCGCCGTCCTCGGCGCGCGCCTGGGCGAGCGCGACCCTCGTGATGAAGAGGCAATCGGCGAGATCTCGGTCGTCCAGGAGCGGGCTCGACAGGCCGGCAAGGTGGCGAACGCACGCCGCGAGGAAGCGCGCGTTGTCGCCCAGCTCGAGCGCGAGCGGCGTCGCCCAGCCGCAGCCTCCCACGATGACCACCCGCCCCGCCTCGTGAGAGAACGCCGCGATGATGGGAACGCCGACCGGCGTCACCTCCTCGGTGCCGTGCACCAGGATCTGCGCGTTCCTGGGGTAGGCCTGGAGCGCGCATGCGTAGGGCAGAACCACCGTGCCGACGCCGGCGGTCGCATCGTGGCGCGCGATTCCCAGGGGTACGACCGGCAGGGTCCGGCCGGAGGCGGCGCTCACGCTGGCGGTGACGCGCGGTCCCGTCTCGCACCTGAGCGCCGACAGCAGGTCTCTGATGAGCGGCGACGGCTCCTCGCCGGGCGGCGGCGCGGCCTCGATCAGCAGCCCGCCGCCGCGCGCGACGAACTGGAGAAGCTCCCGCGCATCGATGCGCGGCGTGCGGTGGTCCACCCACGCGGCGGCGGAGGTCTTGAGATCATCGGCGGCGCGCAGCGGCGCGGATCTGAAACCGGCCCGCGCGAGCACCGCGCGCGCAGTCGCGTGGGAGAAGGGATCGGACGGCTGATCGATCGTCAGCACGCGCGGCCCGACGGACGCGTCGCGATCGAGGCGCGCGAGCATCTCGCGGCGCCTGAGCGCTATGCCCGGGAAGGCGAGCGGCGCCGGGTCGTTCGCCCGTTCGATGAGCACCGCCGCCGTTTCCCCGCGGTCGAGGAACACCTGGAGGCCCTGCCGCAGATCGTTGCCGCCCCATGTCGCCGCGCCCGAGGGCCCGTGGAGCAAGGCGCCCGTGAGGGTGTCGCGCAGCGAGAACGCGCCCTCGACGGGCGCGGTGAACGCGAGCACGAATCGTCGCGGCGGGCCGAGGTTGAAGAGCACCGCGATGCGCTTGCCGCCCGCGGAGCGCAATCCGGCTTCGATCCGGTCGGCGTCGCGCCCGTCCGCGGTCGCGACGCTGATGTCGGGGCCGATCCCGTGGTCCGCCGTGATCGCGCGCAGGAGCGCATCACGCGTCCGCTCGGGCAGCGAGACGAGCACCGTGTACACGTATCCCTGGCCGCACCTGTTGACGGCGCCCACGGGCAGGCGGCCGACGCGAGGGCCGTACGGCTCGGCGAGCAGCAGCTCGACGCTCGCGCCGCGCGCGCCGTCGAGCGGCCGAGGCGCGATGTCGATCTCCTCGCCGGTCGAGAGCCGGGCGGCCGGCGGCACGTTCGCCGCCATGACGACCTGCAGGCCGAGGAACCGCCGCGTCTCGCGGCCGCGGCCCGCACCGTCCCTCTTGGCGAAGGCGCCCCACTCTGTGACGACCACCCCGCCGTCGCGGGCGAACTGCTCGATGAGCGCGAACGTCGTGTCGTTGACGACGAACGCGAGCGGGCAGAGCACGGCGCGGGCGCGCTGCAGATCCTGGAGCCTGAGCTTCTCGGAGGGCACGACGGCGACGTTCACGCCGCGCGCGGCGAACGCCTGCCACCATGCGACGATGTGGGCGAGCGCCTCGGATCGCCGCTCCGCGGGGAGCGGCCGCAGCGTCTCGGTCGGGTGGAGGAGCACGATCGGCGCCGGGTCTTCGCCGCGGGCGGCGAGGATCGGGAAGACCGCCCGGGCCTCGGCCATGAATCGAGGCGCGGCGGCGAGCACGCGGCCGGCCGGCGGCAGCGCGAGCGCCGATGCGCCGTGCCAGCATCGCCGCCAGATGAAGTGCCGGAGGAGGGCCGCCTGCTGCCATGGCGGGGTCTCGGGGGGCGCCGTGTAGCCGCCGATGTCGGCGATGGGCTTGCCGGCCGATCGCGCCAGCTCTGCCAGGTACAGCGGCGCGGCGTCGGTGAGCGGCATGGGATCGGGGAGGAAGCGCAGCGGCGCATCGAAGACGGCGGCATCCGCGGCCGCAGCCGCGTGGTGCAGGGCGAGCGGATCGGCGCTGCGCACGGCGACGAGCGGACCGGGACCGCCCGCGAGGTCGCGCACCAGGCCGGCGAGGGCAAGGGCGAGGTCGCGGCGGCTTTCCCAGAGGTAGTCCAGCCAGTCTCCGCGCAGCGGGTCGAGCGCGTCGGCGGTCCCCGGCGGCGCCTCGCGCCCCGCGCCCGGCGGAAGGACTTCCCAGAAGCCTTCGAATCGCGTGCCCCATGCCGCGTTTGCCCGGTCGATGCCGGCGTACTTGCGCTCGGCATCGCGGCGGAACGCCTTCCATGTCTCCAGATCGTTGCCGAGCGGCGAGAGGGGGCCCGCGGGCTGCACGAGAAAGATCTGCGCCTCGCGCGAGGCCGCGAGGTACGTCTTGAGATATTCCGCGTAAAGCCGCGCGCCGAAGGGGTGGAGGGGGGAGAAGGGCAGGCTCTCGGCCGGCGCCGCGATGTCGGGAAGCAGCCTTCCGAAGGGCTCCATGTCGCCGAGCGGCCCCTCGAACGCGAGCGAGACGGCGATGCCGGCCCTGGCGGCGCCCGCGGCGCGGTGCGCGGCCCACGCGAGATCGGGATACGCGATCGCAGCCTCATCGCGGCCCGCGGGGGTGATCGCGGGGCGCGCGGATGCGTGCGGGCAGGGGAGGATCATGAAGTCGGCGCCGAGCAGCGCGGCCGTGTCGGCCGGTGCGTCGAGCATGCAGAAGGGCAGCGCCGGTTTTCCGCCGCGCGAGAACACGGGACCGCCGGCGCTCAGAGCTTCGCCGGAAGAGGGGAGGGGCGCGGGCGCGGGGCGCTCGGCGATGCGAACATGCGCGGGGGCGGAAGGCGTGATGCCCCCCGCGAGCTGATGCGCGGCGCGAGGCACGGCGGGCGCCGGGGGCAGATCAAGGGGAGGCAAGCGCTCGATGGCGAACGCGGGGCTCGTTTCCTCCGGCACGGGCGCAGGCGGCGCGGGACTCGGATCGGGCGTGTCCGCGCAGGCCCACAGAAGAAGACACGTGAAGGCAGGGATCCGTCGCATGGTGCGGATGGTAGGACGGCGTCCGGCCGGCGTCAAGCAAGCGGGCGGCGCGCGCGAAGGGCACGGAAAGAGGCGCGGCGAATCCGCCGCGCCTCTTTCCGCCGCGCGTCAAGGACGGTCCGGAAGACGGACTAGTCGCACTGCTCGATTTCGCACTCAAGATCGACCTTGAACTTGCCGCACGTCGTGCCGAGCGCCGCTGCCGGCCAGCCGCCCCCCGGCATGCCCGGGAGGTTGGGCTGGAGCTGGTAGTACACCAGCGCGATCGCATCGGTGAGGTCGATCACCCCGTCGTTGTTGAAGTCCGCGGCGGCCATGCAGGGCGGCACGCGCCCGTCGCGGAAGAGGTAGCTCAGGACGAAGATGCCGTCGGCGATGTCGATGCGCTTGTCGCCGTTCGCGTTGCCGGGAAGGAAGCTCTTGGTGTCCTCCTTGACGGTGATGACGCCCAGGTGATTGCAGACGACGCCCTCGCAGCACTCGTGGCTCGGAAGCTCGAGCTGCGAGGCCTCGATGCTCTCGCCCTCGATGACCATGACGTTCGACGTGGGGGGGCTGCCGTGGACGCCGCTGCAGGGCGCGACGACGACCGTATCCCCGGGCGTGGTCGTGAGGAGATCGAACGTCATCGCGATGTCGGTCCAGTCCGTGTCGGGCGGGACGGTGACCGTCGCCATCATGTCGATCACGACGCCGTGGGTGAAGCCGCCGGCGTTCTGGTAGAGCGTGATCGCGTCGAAATCGGGCTTCGCACCGTTCTTGGCGGTCGCGGTGTCGGTGCCGTCGGACACGGCCGCGGTGATCGCGAGCTTGCTCGTGTCGAGAATGCAGATGCCGTACGACCATCCCTGGATGGGTTCGGAGATCGTGCCGTCGGCGTTGAAGTTGAGCCTGACGAGGCTGCTCACCTGGCCGAAGCCCTCCGCATCGTCGATGTTGACCGTGAAGGGAGACGCCCCCACGCACGAGCGCGGCACGGCCGTGATCACGGCCGGGGCCTGGACCGCGGGCGCGAAGCTGTTGCCGCTGAGCACGACCACGGTCGACGTCGCGGGCGCGCCGATCTCGTCGGTGAACACCACCCGGCCCGCCTCGGTCGCGGCGGCGCCGACGGGACCAGACGCGTTGACGGTGATCTCGATCAGCCCGAAATCATCGACGGCGGGAAGGGAGACGAGCTGCATCATGTCGACGACGATGCCCTGCGTGACGGCGATGCAGTCGGGAATGCCGATCGTCGCCGTGCCGTCGGCCGCGGCCTTGCCGGCCGAGGTGGTGAGATTGCCCGCCGCGAAGAACCCGGTGTCGGCGAAACCGGGGGGCGCGCCGTTCTTGCACGTCATGACGTCGTTCGTGAGCTTGAGCGCGGTGATATTCATGTTGAAACCCGCGCTCGGCACGAGCTTGATGCCGAACGACCAGCCCTGGACCTGGGCGACCTTCGCATCCATCTGGACGACGAGGTTCACGCTGCCCGAGGCCGTGCCGTTCGCGGGGCCGAAGATGCCGGCCGCCGCGGGCACGACCGCCATCTCGAAATCGCTCTCGGCGGCGCACACGCAGCACGCCGCGCACACCGCAACCGCCAGCACGAACGCATGGTGTCTCATTACTCCGCTCCTTGCTCTCGAGTGCTTGTCCGAAGAGTGTGTCTCGACAACCGTCGTATCCGATCCATTATACGGGTTCCCCCGCGTTCCTGAACAGCTCCTTTGCGCTCCCCATCGCCGAGGAAGAGGCGCGCGCTGCCGGCGCGGCCCGCCGATCCCCCGCAAGGGGGCCTCGTCGTATCTCGCGTATACCATTGTACACCCTGCACGGTTTGTAAGGAAGAGGGTTCCGGCGGCCGGGCGCGGATCCGGGGGCCCGCCGCAAAAAGCGCGGCGAGGGTCAGCCCTGCGCGTGCCTCCCGGCGTGCAGAAAACCGTGGGCGATCTCGCGCAAACGCTGCTGGATGAGGCTCGGCGGCAGGCTGCCGTGCGTCGCGGTGTCGGCTTGCAGGAGCAGTTCGCGGTAGCACTCCCGGATCAAGGTTCCGACGGGCACGCCCTCAACATGTTCGCCGCACTCGGCGCGAAGGAAATCTCGCAGGCTGTACGTGCTCGGCGGGTGCTCAGGCTGCATGCATGTCCTCGAAATCCGCGTTCGAAAACATCCGAGACCGGCGACGACGACACCGATTGTAGCGAGCGAATCGGAGCGCCGGTACACCCCCCCGCGAAACAGCGCGTCCGGCGCCGTGTAAGTCGTTGCCGATAGGCAAGTTACATGGCGTGTAGTGAGTGATAATTAATTGCCGCCGCGCGGGCGGCGGGCGCCGTGACGTCACTCCTCCAGCTCGACGTTCCAGTACGCCTCGCTGATGAAATGATCCCAGCTCTCGCGGCGCCGGACGGGGAGCGTGACGAGCACGCTCGGCCGCCAGCGCGGCTCCCGCGGAGGCTTGAGGAGCTTCATGCCCGCGTCGGGGAGGAGCTTGTTGCCCTTGCCGACGTTGCAGGAATGGCAGGCGACGACGCAGTTCGTCCACGTGCTCTTGCCGCCGAGCGCGCGCGGCACGACGTGGTCGATGCTCAGGGCCTCGCTGGGGAGGCGTCTCCCGCAATACTGGCAGGTGTTCTTGTCGCGGCGGAAGAGATTGCGCCGCGAGAAGACGACGCGCGGGGTCCCGGCATGGTCGCACGACCGCAGGAGGATCATCTCGGGGACCTTGATTCGGAGGGACACGGTGCGTATGTGCGGCTCATCCGCGGCGGCCCGCAGGTCGGCCCAGGACTGGAAATCGTAGCACTTGTAAGTATCGGGCACGATGACGTGCGCCACGCCCTTGGCCAGAAGGCCGAGCGCTTTCTTCACCGTGCAGATCCTGATAGGCGTCCAGTGGCGATTCAGGACCAGCGTGGGCTGGCTCAGTACTGCGTACACGGGCACCGCTGCGATCATTTGCTGTTGTTTCGCGTGCAACCATTATTGCCGAAGGGGCCCGGGCATGCAATACGGCGTCTCCAGGCGTTGCGGAGTCGCGTTCAGGCGCTGCCGTCGCGCGTGAGGATCGGTTCTGACGTGGCGAACTCGCGTCGTGCCCTTGTCGGAGCGCGCCGGGCGGCCCGATGCCTGCGATTTCCAGCGTCATCCGATCCCCGGCAGGCTCTCATCGCATCCCGCACGTGCCGGACGAAGCTCTGCAACGCAACTCAAGTTGCTTTGCAGGCTGTACTTACGTCTATTTACCCAAGTTAACCGGTTTTGTGCTTGCAAATGGGGGCGACATGGGCAAAAATTAGATCCTGGGCCGGTTAACAACTCACCCAACTCCAACCCTACCCTTTCGACCCAAACAACCTTTACTTAACCGGCCCGCCATTTTTCCCTCGCGCATCCCCGCTGCGACCACGCCATCCGGAGTCCGTGCGTTCCCGCCGCGACCAAGCGCCGGAGAGGGCCGGCGATTGCCAAATGAACGCCATCGCCTTACGATGGAGATTGACAAGGGCGGGCACAGACGCGTGCCGGGCGCCGGAGTCCGGTGCTCCGGAGAAGCAGGCGTCGCGAGACCCGTGGGGCGGGGCTGCCGGCAGGGATTCCGACAATGAAGCACGCGATTCGCTGGGTGTGGTTGCTGTGCATCGTGCTCGCGGAAATCGGAAGCGCGCACGGGCTCGTCGTGAGCGAGATCATGTATCAACCGCCCGAGGGCGGCCCCGACATCGAGTACGTCGAGGTGACGAACTACACGCGCACGCCGCTCGACATCTCGGGGTACCGCTTCACGGCGGGCTTCAGGTTCGAGTTTCCTGCGGGCACGTGGATCGATGGCTATGGCGCGGTCGTGGTCGCGAAGGATCCCGCCGCCTTCGAGAGCGTGTACGGCTTCACGCCGTACGGGCCGTTCGAGAGCGGCGTCCTGGACAACGCCGGCGAACGGATCACGCTGTCGAACGATTCGGGGAAGTACGCGGAGGACGGCGCGGAGATCGCGCACGCGGGCATCGTCTCCACCGTCGGCTACAACGATCGCGGCGAGTGGCCGGCGGGATGCGCGGGGACGGGGCACAGCTTGTGCCTGCGCAGCATCGAGCTTGACCCGGAGGACGGCGCGAACTGGTCCCGGAGCCCGCTGCGGGGCGGGACGCCCGGCCGCCTGAACGTGTTCACGATGAGCTTCGACGATACGCCGCTCGTCCCCGAGGGCGCGACGTGGAAGTTCAAACGCGGGCGGGAGGAGGCGTCCGATCCCATCGAGGCCTGGCGGTCGGCCGGGTTCGACGACTCGGGCTGGGAGGAAGGCGCGGCGGGTATCGGATATCCGGCGACGGCGAACCCTCCGCCGGCGACGCTGCTCGGCGACATGCGCCAGACCGCGACGAATCCGGTCGGCTACACATCGGTGTACGCCCGGACGCGGTTCACGCTCGCGTCCCCGGACGGCATCGACCGGCTGCTCCTGAAGATCCGGTACGACGACGGCTTCGTCGCCTATCTGAACGGCCGCGAGATCGCGCGCGACCGCGTCACCGCGGAGCCGCCAGTCTTCGACGCCGTGGCGGCGAGCAGCCACAACGCGCTCGCGGCCGAGACGTTCACGATCGCGGATGCGACCCAGCACCTCGTCGCCGGCGAGAACGTCCTGTGCGTGCACGGGTTCAATCGAAGCCTCACGGACGCGGATTTCATGCTGCATCCGTCGCTCCTCGGCGGCCGGCAGGTCGACCCCTTCGACGCGGCGGCCGGGGTCGTCTTCAACGAGTGCTACTACCACGGCGCGGCGCCGCACTGGGTCGAGCTGTACAACACGACGCCGGCGCCCGTGGCGCTCGGGGGATACCGCCTCTCGCGCGATGCCGGCAACCTGGGGGCGTTCACGATTCCCGCGGGGACGGTGCTCGCGGGCGGCGCGTTTCTGTCGTTCACGGCCGAGGAGCTCGGGTTCGATCTCGCCATGGAGACCGGCGGGAGCGGCACCCTGATCCCGCTCGCGCTGTACCTGAGCAGCCCCGCGCTCGACCGCGTGGTCGACGCGCGCACCTTCGAGGAGGATGTGCCGTTCGGGCTCTGCCAGGCGCGCATTCCGGACGGCCGCGGGGGCTGGTTCAACAGCGGCGAGCTCACGAAGGACGGCCCGAACCGGGCGGCGATCGAGCGCGCGATCGTGATCAACGAGATCATGTATCACCCGTTGCACTCGCCGAACCCGCACGATCCTGCGCCGGCGGAGGGGCCGGAGGAGCGCGAGTACCTGGAGATTCACAACAACTCCGACCGCGTGATCGACCTGTCGGGGTGGCGCTTCACCAAGGGCATCTCGTACACCTTCGAGGAAGGCACGCTCGTCGAACCGCGGGGGTACCTCGTCATCGCGCGCAACCCCGCGCTGCTCGCCCGGGTGTACGGGATCGAGGACAGGATCGTGGGGCCGTACCAGGGACAGCTCGCCAACGGCGGCGAGCTCATCCGCCTGAAGGACGTGCAGCGGAACACGGTCGATGAAGTCGCGTACTGCGATGGGGGCGCGTGGTCGCGCTGGGCCGACGGCGACGGCGCGAGCCTCGAGCTCATCGATCCGAATCAGGACAACTCGGTCGGTTCGGCGTGGGCCGCGAGCGACGATCGCGCCAAGGCGCAGTGGACGGAGGTGAAGTTCTCGGGGCGCCATTCCGGCGTCGAATCGGAGCTGCAGTTCTTTCTCACCCATCGCGGCGAGATGCTGCTCGACGACGTCTTCATCGGCGAGACCGAGACCGGCGCCAACCGTATCACGAACCCGGGCTTCGAGAGCGGCCTGAGCCCGTGGCGCGTGTGGGCCGGCACCCACGAGGAGACGCGCATCGCGGACGGCGATGCGCACGATGGACAGCGGAGCCTCCTGGTCGTCTCGAGCGGCCGCGGCGACAACTGGGCGAACAGCTTCGAGTACAACGTCACGAATCCCGCCCTGACCGCCCGCACGTACCACGTGCGCTACTGGGCGAAGTGGCAGCGCGGCTGCAACCAGTTTCAGGTGCGCTCGGTGGCGGCGGCGTTCATCGCCACGAACAACCTCGTGTACACGGCCGCGATACCCGTGCCCGAGAATCTCGGCACGCCCGGCGCGCGCAACAGCACGGCGGCGGACAACCTGGGGCCCGTGATCGGGCGCGTGGCGCAGTCCCCGGCCGTCCCCGGCGCGGAGCAGTCGGTCGCGGTCGCGTGCTATGCCGCGGATTCGGACGGCATCAGCAAGGTCGAGCTGACGTACCATCCGGACGCATCGCCGGCGTCCGCGCAGACCCTGGCGATGGCCGATGACGGGGCGCACGGCGACGGCGCGGCGGGCGACGGCGTGTGGGGCGCGACCATTCCGGCGCACGCGCTCAACACCGTGGTGGTGTTCTGGATCGCGGCGACCGATGCGCGGGGCGGCGTCACGACCTACCCGCCGGAGGGGCAGGGCGCGCCGTGCGTGTACCAGGTGGTGGCCGCGCCCTCGACCGAGCTCCCCGTGTATCGGTTCATCATGCGTGCGGCCGACCGCACGCGCCTGACGACCCGCCTGGCGATGAGCAACTCGCTGGTTCCCTTGAGCTTCGCGTACAACGGCAGCTCGATCTACCACAATGCCGGCATCAGGTCGCGGGGCAGCCCGTGGATCCGCCCCGGCAACAGGACCTCGGGGTACCGCGTGCGCTTCAACCAGGACGCGAAGCTGCATGGCCGCATCGGCGAGCTGAACCTCGACAAGCAGCACACGGAAGGCTCGAAGATGCGCGACCGCACGGCGCAGTACCTGTTCCGCTGGCTCGGGCGGACGGCGCGCGACGCGGCGCTCCCGTACAGCATCATGCAGTTCGTGCGCGTGTTCGACGGCGCAACGCACGTGGATGTGTACGAGCACGTCCAGCACGTCGACCAGGCGTACCTCGAGTTCTGGTACGGCGAGGACGAGCGCGGCACGCTCTACAAGATCGACGACTGGTTCGAGGCGCTCAACGACGGCAACCCCGCGCAGTACTCCGGGGGCACGGCCACGTTTGCCTACCGCGGCGAGAACAAGGAACCCTACCGCTGGTACTTCAAGCTGCGCAGCAACGAGGAGTGGGAGCCGTACGACACGCTCATCGCGTTCACGAAGTTCGTGCAGACGACGACCGCGGCGAACATACCCGCCGAGCTGCCGGGGCAGGTCGATGTCGAGCAGTGGCTCGGCACGCTCGCCGTGCGGTTCTACATCGGCGACTGGGACACGATCGGCTACAACCGCGGCAAGAACGCGTACTGCTACATACCGGTCATCGACCCCCGGTGGCGGCTGATTCCGTGGGATTCCGACCTGACCTTCGAGGCCAACAACACCGGCGCCCCGATCTTCGTCACCGGGTCGTTTCCCGCGATGTCGAAGATGTTCAACAACGCGGTCGGCCAGCGCCGGATGCACCAGTACTACCAGGATCTCATCGCGGGCCCGGCGAGCGCCGCGGCGGTCCTGGACTTCCATACCAGGACGTACAGCACCTTCAGCAACGAGACGCTGCCGCGGCCGGCGACGGCGGACTCGATCCGGTCGTACATGGCGACCCGGAACACGATCGTGACGAACCAGATTCCCAAGACGGCGTTTCGGATCCGGACGCCGGTCTCGCCGTACATGACGAACAAGGAGAACCTCACCGTCGAGTTGGATGCGGCGCCCGCGGCGCGGCAGATCCTGCTCAACGGGGAGCGGATCGATCAGGCCGTGCAGTGGACGGCGGCCACGCGGTGCAGGCTCGCGCTGGCGCTCTCCCTGGGCACGACGACGCTCGCGTTCACGACGTTGGACGCCGCCGGCGCCGAGACCGCCCGCGCGGAGCTCGTCGTCACGTACTCGACGAACCCGCCGCCGCAGATTGCCGCGGTGAGCCCCGCGGAAGGGACCGACGAGGGCGGCACGGCGGTGACGGTGAGCGGCGCCGATTTCATCGAGGGCGCGAAGGTGTACATCGACGGCATCGAATGCACGGAGACGACGTTCACGGATGCGACTTCGATCGCCGCCGTGACGCCGGTCGCGTCGGTGCGCGGCACGCGCGCGGTCGAGGTGCGGGTCGTGAATCCCGATGGCTGGTTCGGGACGCTGGCCGGCGGTTTCACGTACGTCGCGTACTGGCCGCGTATCGCGTCGGTCATGCCGCAATCCGCTGCCGTCGACGCCGGGATCGATGTCGCCGTGTACGGCGAGCGCTTCCAGGAAGGCATCAGGATCTTCTTCGGCGAGCGCGAGAGCCCGTCGGTCGTCTACGGCGATGGGTCGGCGCTCACGGCGCGGCTGCCGGTCGCGGATGCCGGCGGCGTCGTGGATGTGCGGGCGCTCAACCCCGACGGCCGGTCCTCGGCGCTGGCAGGGGGGTTCACGTACGTGATGCCCGATCCCGTCGTGACGCGCATCTCGCCGGAAAGCGGCGATGTCGCCGGCGGGCAGCTCGTCGAGATCTCCGGCAGGAGCTTCCAGGGGCCGAGTTCCGAGATCACGGTGCTCTTCGGCATGGAGGCGGCGGAAGTGCGCGACGCGACGTTGACGCGCATCGTGGTCGAGGCGCCGGCCGCCGCGTCGGCCGGCGCTGTGACCGTGATCCTCACCGATGGCGGCGGGCGCGTCGTCATCGTGCCGGAGGGATTCGTGTACACGCACGGCAACGTCCCCGTCTTCCTGCGCGGCGATGTGAACGAGGACAGGGCCGTGAACGTCTCGGATGCCACACGAGTCCTGCGGTACATCTTCGAGGGCCGCGCGGTGCCGTGCGAGGATGCGGCCGACGTCGACGACGACGGGAAGGTCGGCATCGAGGACGCGGTGCGTCTGCTCGCGTACCTCTTCACGGGCGGCGCGCCGCCGCCGCCGCCGTTCCCGGCGAGGGGCGAAGACCCGACGCCGGACGGGCTGGGGTGCCGGGAGTAGCCGCCTTCGCCGAGGGCTACGGCGGCCGGGCTGCGGGCGGAGCCGCCGTTCTCCCCCCTTTTACGGAAAGGGGGGCTGGGGGGGATTTGCCTGGTCGCGGCCGCCGGAGCCTCGGCGAGGCGGCCGGGCTGCGGGCGGAGCCCGCAGCCTCCTACAGATCCAGCTCGTCCGCCCCGACCTTCTCCTCCGTCACGAGGCGGAAGCGCGGCTCGACGTCCTTGCCCATGAGCGCGGCGATGGTGCTGTCGGCGAGGAGTTCGTCTGCGAGCGCCACGCGCAGCAGCGTGCGCGACTTGGGGTCCATGGCCGTGTCCTTGAGCTGCCCCGACGACATTTCTCCGAGGCCCTTGAAGCGCATGATGGCCGCCTTGCGCTTTCCGGCATGGGCCGCCAGGATCTTCTCCTTCTCCCGGTCCGTGCGCGCCAGGTGCGCCGTGTCCCCGATCGTGATGCGGTACAGCGGCGCCTCGGCTATGTAGAGGTACCCGTCGCGGATGAGCTGCGGCATGTGGCGGTAGAAGAAGGTGAGGAGCAACGTGGCGATGTGGTGGCCGTCCGAATCCGCGTCCGTGAGGATGATGATCTTGTGGTAGCGCAGCTTGTGGATCGCGAAATCCTTGCCGAAGCCGCAGCCGAGCGCCGAGATGATGTCGGCGACCTGCTGGTTCTCGAGGATCCTGGCCGAGGCGGCCTGCTCGGTGTTGAGGATCTTGCCGCGCAGCGGCAGAATCGCCTGCGTCTTGCGGTCGCGGGCGCTCTTGGCCGTGCCGCCGGCCGATTCGCCCTCGACGATGAAGAGCTCGCTCTTGGCCGGCAGCGTGCAGGAGCAGTCCGCGAGCTTGCCCGGGAGGTTGAGGCGGTGCGAGACGGCGCTCTTGCGCGTCACGGCATCGGCGGCCTGGCGGGAGGCGATGCGCGCGCGCGCGGCCATGATGATCCGCGCCACGATCGCATCGCCGATGGAGCGGTTCTCGTTGAGGCGGCGCTCGATCGCCGGCGCGACGGCCGATGCGACGAGGCTCGTCATCTCCGGATTGTTGAGACGGTCCTTGGTTTGGCCCTGGAACTGCGGCTCGCGCACGTACGTCGACAGGATCGCGCAGAGGCCCTCGCGGATATCCTCGGCCGTCGTCGCCACGCCCTTGGGGGCGATGGCGTGGGTTTCCATGTAGTTGCGGATGGCCTTGACGACGCCCGCGCGCAGGCCCTGCTCGTGGGTGCCGCCGGAGTGCGTGCGGATGCCGTTCGTGTAGCTCTGGATGTACTCGTTGCGCTCGTCGGTCCAGAGGATTGCCGCCTCCATGACCGGCTCGTCCTTGTTCTCGAAGTAGAAGATGAAACCCAGGAGCGGCGCGGCGCGGCGCGCCTCGGTCAGGCGCCGGAGGTACTCGGAGATGCCTTCCTCGTGGTGGAAGACGTGCTCCTCGCCGGTCGTTTTGTCTTCGAAGGTGATCTTGAGGCCCTTGTGCAGGTACGAGCGCGCCTCGAGCGTCTCCTTGATGAGCGCGGCGTTGAAGCGCGTGGCGGAGAAGACATCCGGGTCGGGCGTGAACCAGACCGTCGTACCCCGTTTCCCCGTGATCGGTCGCACGCGGTGGACGGCTCCCGCGGGGCGCCCCTTGCGGTAGGTTTGCACCCATTCGTAGCCGTCGCGGTGGATGGTCACGCGCATGGACTTGGACAGCGCGTTGACGACCGACGCGCCGACGCCGTGCAGTCCGCCCGACCGCACGTAGTTCGTGTGGCCGAACTTGCCGCCCGCGTGCAGCGTCGTCATTATGAGCTCGACCGCGGGCTTCTTGTACTTCTCGTGCCTGTCGACGGGTATGCCCCGGCCGTTGTCGGCGATCGAGATCTCCTGCCCGTTCGCCTCGAGCACGACGTCGATGCGCGACGCGTACCCGTTGATGACCTCGTCGACGGAGTTGTCCAGGATCTCCCAGACGAGCTGGTGGAGGCCGCGCTGGTCCGTGCTCCCGATGTACATGGCGGGCCGCCTGCGGACCGGCTCCAGGCCCTCCAGAACCTCGATATCCTTCGCCGTGTATTCTGCCGTGACCACGATCCTCCTCACTCCCGGTCCTGAGGCGCCTCGGCCGCGTCCCCCGCATCCGCATTGCGGGGCTCGGCGGCGTGGCGGCCGTTGCCGTTCCCGTTGCCGTTCCCGTTCTTGCCGCCCACGGCCGGCGCCTCCGGCTCGGGCGCGACGACGCCGGTCAGGCCGGAGCGCTTCGTGAGCGCGAAGCCGCGCCCGCCGCGGCCGGTGACGCGGTAGCGCGCCGGCGTGATCTGGAGCGCGCGGCCGCCCGCGCTCAGGACGACGAGGCCCTTGTGCTTGTGCGTCGTCGTGGCGAACCCGAGCATGCGGTCGCCCGGCGCCACGCCGATCACCTTGACCCCGCGGCCGGGCCCGGAGAGGAAGTTGATGTCGCGCACGTTGCACAGGAGCGCCTTGCCTCCGCGCGTCGCGCAGCACAGGATCTCGCTGCCGTCGATGACCTCGACGCCGGCGATCTCCTCTCCCTCCCGGACCCGCGCGAACTTGCGGCCGGCCTTGGTCGAGACCTCCGCGAAGGGCTCCAGCGAGAACCGCAGCCCGTAGCCGCTCGTGTTGACCGCCACCGCGTGGCGCGGCGGCTCGTCGCCGTTGCCCTTGGGGGCGGCGATGGCGGGCGTGATGCGGGCGTCGAGGCTCACGGCGGCGATGATGCGCTCGCCGTCGCGGAAGCGGCAGAGGCGCTGGATGGGGTCGCCGAATCCGCGGCTCGGCGGGATGTCGTTGATCCTGATCGAGTAGGCCGAGCCGAAGTTGCTGAAGAACACCGCGACGGCCTTGGTGTTGCCGGCGATGATGCCGAGCAGCTTGTCGCCCTGCCTGAGGCGGATCTTGGCGACGTCGCCGACGCGCCCGACGCGCTTGACCCAGCCGTCGAGGCTGACGACGACGTGGGCATCCTCATCCTCGATGAAGTCCTCGGCGTTGAACTCGGGCTCGGCGTCGGCCGCGGCGCCGAGCTGCGTGCGGCGGGGCTGCGCATACGTCCGGGCGACCTCCTCGAGCTCATCCCTGACGAGCCGCCAGAGGCTTCGCGAGCTGCGCAGGATGCGCTCGAGCCGCTCGGCCTCGCGGCGCTTCTCGGCCAGCTCGTCGAGGATCTTCTTGATCTCCAGGCGGGCCAGGCGGTAGAGCTTGGTCTCCAGGATCGCCTCGACCTGGCGGGCATCGAGCGAGAAGCGCTGCGCCAGCTTGGCGGCGGCGTCCTCCTTGCCGTCGCTCTTGCGTATGATCGCGATGGCCTCGTCGAGGTGGTTGAAGATCTTCCTGAAGCCCTCCAGGATGTGGATGCGCTCCTGGAGCAGCCTGAGATCGTGCTCGAGCCTAAGCTTGACGACCTGGCGGCGGAAGGCGAGGAAGTGCTCGAGCATCTCCTTCAGGCCGATGCGCGCCGGGACGAGGGCCTCGCCCTCGCCGCCGGGCACGAGCACGGTCAGGTTCACGGGGAAGCGCGTCCTGAGGGCGGTGTGGCGGTACAGGAACGCCATGACGAGCTCGGGGTCGGCGCCGCGCTTGAGCTCGACGACGATGCGGACATCGTCGGTCGACTCGTCGCGGACATCGGTCACGAGCGGCATCTTGCGCTCGATGACCAGGCGCCCGATCTCGGCGACGATGGACGACTTGTTGGCCTGGTAGGGGACCGACGTGATTATGATGGAGCCGCCGTCGCGCGCGCCCTTCTCGAGCTTGTACTGGCCCTGGAGGCGGATCGAGCCCGTGCCGGTCTCGTAGAGGGCGCGCAGATCCTCGCGCGTCTCGAGCATCTCGCCGCCGGTCGGGAAGTCGGGCCCCTTGATGATGCGCAGGAGCTGGGCGAGCGTCGCGGACGGCGCGTCGATCAGCGTCGTGCAGGCCTTGATGACCTCGCCGAGGTTGTGGGGCGGAATGCTGGTGGCCATGCCGACGGCGATGCCCGTCGCGCCGTTGACAAGCAGGTTGGGAATGCGGGCGGGCAGGACCACCGGCTCCTCGGACTGGCCGTCGAAGGTCGGCCGGTGCTCGACCGTCTCCTGGGGGAGCTCCCGCAGCAGCTCCTCGGCGAGCGCGGTCAGGCGGCATTCCGTGTAACGGTACGCGGCCGGCGGGTCTCCGTCCAGCGAGCCGAAGTTGCCGACGCCCTCGACGAGCGGCGCGCGCATCGCGAACGGCTGGGCCATGCGCACGAGCGCCTCGTAGACGGCCTGGTCGCCGTGCGGGTGGTAGTGGCCGAGCACCTCGCCGACCACGGCGGCGCACTTGCGGGGCGGCCGCGACGCCGCGAGGTGCAGGTCGTGGTGCATGGTGTAGAGAATGCGCCGCTGGACGGGCTTGAGCCCGTCGCGCACATCGGGAAGCGCGCGGCTCTGGATGACCGAGAGCGCGTACGTGAGGTAGCGCCGCCGCGCCGTATCGTGGAGCGCTACGGACCTGATTTCTTCGTTCATCTTCCTCTCACGTTTCCGCCGCCGGCGCCGCGCCGCACGCCGTACGCCGGCGCGTGCGGCGGCCGGCGAAAAGACTCTTATAAGGCAAGGAGAGGCGGAAATCAAGAAGGGAGCGGCGTTCGGTCCGGGGCTGCCGCGCCGGAGGGATTCACGGCGTCGCGCCCCTCACGCGGCCGCGCCGCGCGCGGCGCGTCAGTTCGCGAAGAGCGCCCTGTACGCCTCGTCGCCGGCCAGCTCCGGCGCGAGGACGGTCAGCTCTTCGGCCGCGATCGCGGTCCCCCGGCGCATGCCCTTGACCCAGACGCCGGCGCCCTCGGGGATCGCGGGGAGCGCCGCGGTCTTCACGCGGCGGACGATGCGGGGAACCGGAGCCGCGGTGTCCACGGTGTACGTCGCGCCCTCGACCGTGACGCGGAGCACCGGGTAGGCGAGCTCGACCGTCCCGAAGAGCCAGCGGCGGCCCTTGCACGCGGGGTCCTCCCATGCCGGGTCGGGCAGGAAGTCCTTGCCGGCGATGCCGACGCGCGCCTTCTCGATCGTGCGCTGCACGGCCTCCCCGCCGAACTCGGGCGCCGCGCCCTTCTTCTGCACGGGGACGCCGAGGATCCACAGCGGGCTTCCCCGCGTGAGCTGGTCGGCGAGATCCTGCTCGGCGACGAGCGAATCGGCGCAGATCGTCGCGCCGGCGGCGCTGACCATGGCCGCGCTCTGCTCCTCGGGAATGATGAAGGTGCCGCTGAGGCCGGCCGTGACGACGCCGGCGAAGGGCGCGGCCCCGGCCGGCTCGCCGGGAGGCGTTGCGGGCCCGGCCTCCGCCGGCGGCACATCGTCCGCGGGCGGCGCCGCCGGCTCGGCGGGCGGCACCGCATCCGGGGGCGGCGCGATGGCCACGTCCGGCCCCGCATCCGCGGGAGGCACGGTCTCGGGCGCGGCCGCGCCCGAGCGCCTTGCCTCGGCCTGGGAGACCCAGGCATCGAGAAGCGCGACATCGTCCGGGCCTGCCAGCGGCCGGGCTTCCTCGACAAGCCGCGCCGCGGCGGCGACATCGCCGCGCGCGATCGCCGCGTGCGCGGCCGCTTCCTTCAGGGCGAACGCCGCGGCGCGGCGCTTGGCGAGCAGCCTGCGCTCGCCGTTGACGAGCTCCGCGAGGCGCGGGTTCTCGGCCTGGAACTCGGCGAGCGCCTTCTCGATCGCATCGAAGCGGTTCTCGGCGGCCAGTCCGACGTTCTGCTGCCTGAGCGTGTTGAAGGCGTCGAAGGCCGCGGTGTCGGCTTCCTGGGAAAGGTCCCGGAGCAGCGCCTCGACCTGGCGGCGGATCGCGGCGGTGGGGGCGCGCGCGAGGAGCGTCTCGGCCTCGCGCATGCGCTCCGGGAGCGGCGCCGAGCCGAGCCGCACGCGCGCGAGCCGGTCGTTGAACGCGGCCGCGACGTCGTCCGGGGTTTCCGCCGACTCCGCCGCGGCGGGCGGCGGCGGCGCGGCGGCCGGAAGAGCGCCGGGCGGCATGGACGCCAGATGGAAGACGACGCCCGCGAACACGATCAGCGCGGCGCAGCCGCCGAGGAAATTGAGAAGCTTGCGGGCGAGGATCTCTTCCTGTGTCTGGAGCGCGCGGCGCATAGGCGTTTCCCGTTGAATCCTCCGGCAATCGTACCATCGCGGCCGGGGCGGCGCCACGCCCGCGCCGCGGGCTCGGCGTCCAGTCAGGCGCACCGATCTCCGGTGGGGCGAGCGTCAGCCGCGAGCACGCGAGCACGCGAGGGCACGAAGACGGAAAGACGAAGATTGCCACGAAGACACGAAGACACGAACGACGGCAGAGGAATCGCGGATTCGTTGCACGGCGCCGGACGACCTGCGGGGTCCTTGGTGCCTTCGTGGCATCGTCCTTCCTTGTTCCTCGGACGGCGCGGGAATCAGCCAGCAGGCCGCGAGGGCGCGAAGACGCCGAGGGCTGCGTTCTTGACCGCGGCGGGGGCCGGTTACCGGTCGCGCGGGCCGCAACCGTTCACGGTTTTCTCGCCGTGTTCGGGTCCACAGGCAGGTGTCATCTGACGGAAAAGAAACCACAGAGGCACTGAGAGCACAGAGAAGAGAACGGAGA
>DHGK01000287.1 GCA_002402755.1 Planctomycetes bacterium UBA4800 | reverse complement strand
CCATACAAGTCCCAACCGCGCCATCGGTTACGAAGCCGCGCCGCCTCCGCCCGCCCGCGCGCGGCCGTCCGGCCGCCGGTTTTTCCGCTGCCCGTCCGCCCGTTGACTTCCATTTCGATCGGCGGAGGAGTATAATCGTGGTATTGTTTCGGTCTCGGAAAAGGACTTCCGGAGAAGCATTGTGCCCGGCGGTGATGTTCCCGGCGTTGAGAGGCTGCCGTCATGTTGCGCGGATCTGACCGCTGCATGTGTGCATGTGCAGTCGCGGCGCCCGACGTCGCGGCCTGCGGCGCGCGTGCGAACAGGCATGCGCGGAGCGGCCGGTCATATCGTCGTTGCGCGTCACGAGTTTAGGAAGCCGGAGATTGACCTCGGAATCTTCCGCAGGTATAATCTCAGTTTATGTGATCTCTGAAATAAGCAACGTGGCTTGTGCGACAGCAGGGAGGGAGCCGTGCCGCGCACACGAGCCTGTGTGCTTGACGGCACTGTGAGAGACTGTGTGCAGAAAACCTGTGGGTGTTGCTCTTCGCAGGAGGAAAGCATGAAGCGGACTAAGTGGAGTATCGTGGGATGTGCGGCGGCCGCCGTGGTTCTCGCGGCGCTGCCTGTCGCCGGCGCCGAGTACGCCATGTCGCTCGGGCAGGGCGGCGACGGTGCGGCCCGGGAAGGCGTGATCCCGCTCAGCATCACCTCGGCCGATCCGGTCGAGGGCTTCGTCGCCGCGGTCGCGTTCGACGGCGCGAAGATCGAGGTCACGGCCATCGACCAGGCCAACCGCCTCGGGACCGTGTACGGCGCCGAGCTCGTCGTCAAGGAGATCTACGCCAACGGCTTCACGCTGGGCGTCGTCCTCGATGTCGACTCGCCGTTTGCGGGCCAGACCATCCCGGTCGGCACGCAACAGGTCGCCTTGATCGGCGTGCGGGCCCTCGCCTGCGGCGACGCCCCCGAGGATGTCCCCGTCCGCTTCGTCGACAACGTCCTGGGCCAGCCCCCGCTCTTCAACCTGATCGTGATCGGCGGGGAGAGCAAGAGCGCCGAGGAAGGCCTCGTGCTGACGAACGGCTCGATGCGGGTTCCCGTGTGCGCGCCGCAGACGATCTTCGTCGAGCAGACGGTGCTCCCCCTGGATGCGATGTCCGGCGCGGTCAAAATCATGACCGAGAACACCGAGCCCGTGGAGGGCTTCATCATCTCGCTCGCGCACGATGCGGGCGTCGCGCTCGACAGCATCACGCTGCAGGGCACGGCCACGCAGGCCGCCGGCGCGGAATTCGTCCACGCCGTCCTCTACCCCGGGCAGGGCGGCACCATCGGCGTGGTCCTCGATTTCGACCCGCCCTACGGCGGCCAGACGATTCCCGCCACGGGGCAGGCCATGCACCTGGCGAACTACAACTTCACGTACACCGGCGCGGCGCTGCCGCTCGGCGGCTCGGCGACGATCAACCTCCGCCTCGTCGACAACGTCTTCGGCACGCCCAAGCTTCAGAACATGCTGGTCCAGGACGGGCTGAGCGAGTTCCCGGTGCTCGTGAACGGTTCGGTGACGTTCCGGCGCGGAACGGTTGTCGAGGAATCCGATGTCGACTTCTACGTCAACGTCGACGCCCGCAGGATCAGCCCCGGCGGCTGCGCCGAGATCGGGTACTACTACACGTCGAAGACCAGGCCGATTCAGGGCATCTCGATCGCGTCCTGCTACGACACGCGCCTGACCGTGGGCACGATGAACCTGGACGGGAGCGTCACGGCGGCGGTCAACGCCGAATTCGTGCATCACCATGCCGCCAACGGCGAGCTGATCATCGGCATCCTGGTCGACTCGACGCCGCCCGTGTCCGTCGACCGGATGTTCCCGTCGACCGAGGAGCCGCTGCTCGTGTGCCGCATCCAGTTCTGCGCCGGCGCGAACATCCTGTGCGGCGAGTGCCTCCCGATCACGTTCTGCAACGGCGCGGTCGGCGCGGGCAGCGTGCCGATCAACAACCGCGCGGCGATCTTCAACGAGTCCGTGCCCGCGAACCTGCACGCCGGCGAGGTGTGCGTGTCGGCGGTGCCGGCCTTCAAGCGCGGCGACTGCAACTTCGACGGCGAGGTGGACATCGCGGATCCCGCGGCGACCATGAGCTACGTGTTCCTGGGCGTGTACCATCCCCGCTGTCTCGACGCGTGCGACTCGAACGACGATGGCGTGATCGATCTGGCGGACACGGTGAAGACGCTGCGGTTCCTGTTCAAGTTCGGCTCGCAGCCGCCGGCGCCCGGCCCGTACGTCGCCGGACCGGACCCGACGCCCGACGTCTACGGCCTCGATCTGGGCTGCGTGGCGGGCGACTCGTGCCGGTAGCGGGACGGCTGCATCAACGCGGGTGACAAGGACGACAGATGGGCTTCCATGTGGCAGCAAAGGAGACAGTCATGAGGAAAGCGATAGTTGCGGGCGCTCTGGTGGGGGTTCTCGGCGCCGTGTGTTCGGCGGCCCAGATTCCGGGTCCTGAGAAATTCGCGTACTGGGTCGAGTCGAACGGCGCGGCGAACGCCGTGGTCGCGCCCGGCGGCACGGTCCAGTTCATGGCCTACATGAAGATCATGCCCGGCGACTGGGCCGTGCAGGGGTGGTCGGTCGCCCTGTGCCACGACGGCGCGGTGGTGCAGATGATCGACCCCTTCCCGGATAATCCGACGGCCCGGGCGTCGGCGATGGTCGCGGGTACGAACGCGGCGACCGTGAAGAGCGGCGGCGAGCCGAGCTTCAATACCATCACCGTCTACCCGAACGCGGGCGTGACCCAGGGCGTCGTCATCGACATGATGGTCGCCGTGACGCTCCCGCCGACGGACAGGTTCTCGATGCTCAAGGCCGACTACCGGGCCATCGGCGCGGCGGGCGCGACCGCGACGCTCACCTTCTGCGAAGGGGCGCTCGGCACGCCCATCGTCGAGAATGTGGTCGTCGTGGAAGGCAACAGCATCTCGCCGGCCGTGCGCACGGGCGGCACGATCACGATCCAGTCCGAGCCGCTCATTCCGACCATCGCGGCGATTCCCGCGGCGGCCGATTTGCGGGCCGACAAGGCCGCCACCGGCGACGTCAAGGTCGAGATCGGGCTGGCGGAGGGTTCCAAGTCGATCGATCTCCAGGGCTGGTCGTACGGCCTGGCGCACGACAACGCGAAGCTCGCGCTCGTCGATGCGCAGCCCTCGGCGACCGTGGCCGCGCTCAACGGCGGCCAGGGGCCCGATTTCTACAGCGTCAACAAGAACCCGGCGGGCGGCGCGGGCGTCGCCGTCGCGGCGGTCGTCGGCATGGCGCCGCCCTTCAACGTCATCGCGCTCGCGGGCGGGCAGAAAGTGCACACCGAGACCATGACATACCGCTCGGCCGTCGAGCTCCTGCAGGCCAACGGCGACCAGCCGGTCGACACGAAACTCACGATCGTCAGCGAGGTGCTGGGCGATCCGCCCGTCGCGGCCGTGATCTCGGTCGACGAGGAGGGCATCGAGTTCGCGCAGAAGACGGACGGGACCATCCGCCTGATGCCCGTCCCCGCCGGCGGCGTGCTTCGCAAGTTCCGCCGCGGCGACGCGAACAACGACAGCATCGTCAACATCGCGGACGGCGTCTGGATCCTCAGCTACGCGTTCCGCGGCGGCCGCGTGCCGCCGTGCAAGGACGCGGCCGACGCCAACGACGACGGCAAGATCGACCAGAGCGATGCGATCCTCGTGATCTACTACCAGTTGCTGAACGGCCCGGCGCCGAAGGCCCCGTTCCCGGCCTGCGGCACGGATCCGTCGGATACGAGCAGCGACAGTCCCGAGGACGGCCTGAACTGCCTGGTCGCGGGCAACGGCTGCGCGTAACGATAGACGTCTCCAACTGCGACATAGCCATCAGCCGAGGGCGCCTGGCGGACAGGCGCCCTCTTTTTTTCGGGCGCCGGCCGTGGCCGGCGTTTCCCCC
>DHGK01000231.1:17811-30661 GCA_002402755.1 Planctomycetes bacterium UBA4800 | reverse complement strand
GCACGGGTTCACCGAATATGTACCCTTCCGCCTCCGGCCGCGCGACCACGGACTCGATGTGTGCGCGCGCCGCGTCTATGAGAGCCGTGACCTCGGGGTCGTGCGGAACGGCGTCCCTGAGGTCCAGCAGCAGCTTGCGCTCGGCAATGCGCCTGAGCGTCGGGGCGTACGTCATGCTGAAGATCCAGGCCGTGCGCACCAGGAAGATGTCCGCGAGCGAGTGGATGTTCTCGTAGGAGCCCTGCCGCGAGGCCTTGATCTCGCTGACGAGCGCCGGGGTCGCCCTGCCGCGCGGGTTCACGTTGAGGAGCAGCTCGGGGAACATCTCGGTGCGGTTGTTGAGCACGGCGTCGTTGATGACGCCGAAGATGTCGAGCTTGTCGGCGTCGCGCACGAGGTTGACGAACCTGAGGCTGTCGGGCGCGATGCCGGCGGGAAGGTCGCGCTTGTTGTGGTGGCCGATGCCGTCGAGGATCCGCCGCTCGTCCTCCTCGCCCGCCCCGGCCAGGATGCCCTCCCGCGCGACGATCAGGCGGCCGTGCTCGCCGTGGTCGATCGACCGGCGGTCGGAAAACGTGCGGTAGGTCGCGTACTGCGAGAATCGCGCCGTGTCGTGGAGGATCCCGAGCGCCTCGGCGGCGGCCGTCTCCGCGGCCGGCCAGCCCAGATCGCGCGCGATCGCGGCGCAGTCATCGGCCACGCGCAGGCTGTGGTCGAGCTTGAGCTTGAGCATCGGCGCCAGGTCGCCGCCGTCCGAGGCGAAGCTCCTCGTATAGGCGGCGAACCAGTTCCGTACGGTGTCGAGCGTGGGCTGGTCCATCGTTCAGTCTCGCCGGTCCGCGGGCGGCCGCCGCGCGGGAACCGGCGCCGATCGCGAAGCGCGATGGTAGCGGATCCGGGGCGGAGCTGCAAACACGGCTCGCCGGCGGCCGGGCGCCGCGCGGCGTCTCAGTACGCGCCGTGCTTCAGAGCCGTCTCGATGTACCGCCGGTAGTTCTCCTCGGTCCCGGGCGAGAGCGGAATCCCGATCGGCGCCGCGGTCGGCATGATGACGAAGCGGCCGCCCGGCATGCCGTCACGGAGCGCGCGGCGCGTGAGGTCTTCGACCTCATCGGCGCTCCCGTGCTCGAGCGCCTTGAGCTCCAGGTTCCCGAAGAGCGTCACCCGGCCGCGGGTGCGCTCCTTGACCTCGGCAAGGGCAAGGTCGCCGTCGGGCGGCGGCTCGACGGGATCGAGGCCGTCCGGCCCGAGCTCCAGGATCGCGTCGAGGACCTGCGCGATCCTGCCGTGGCAGTGCACCCTGGCGCAGGCGCCGTGCCGGTGAATCAGGTCGATGAGCGTCGCATCGTAGGCGACGACGTACTCGCGGAAGCGCTCCGGCGGGAGGTAGGGCGGCGTCGCGTACTCCGGCCCGCAGATGCGGAAGAGCGGCCCGAAGCCCGTCGCGAGCAGGGCCTCGGTGTACGCGAGCACGCGGCCCTGCATCATGTCGAGGAGCCGGCGGATCAGCTCGGGCTCGGTCGCGCAGAAGAGGAGGAAGTCCTGGAACGAGAAGAGCTCGGAGGTCAGGCAGAGGGCATCGCTGATCGAGTGCATCATGATGCCGTTCTCGCCCAGGGCCGCGGCGCGGCGGCGGTACTCGGCGCCGTCGGGCGGCGCGACCGCGAGCGGCGTCTCCAGGAAGTTGCGGATGTCGCCCGGCGTCTTGAGAAGGTGCTCGACCTGCCACACGGTCTTGAGGTTCGGCGCCTCGCGCGTGACCTTCGTGAGCGGCCCGCGCGGCGCGCGGCACACCGTCCGCGTGACCAGGACGCCGTCCTCCTCCCGGCGCTCGACCTGGAGGAGCTCGGGCGCGATGTCGACGCCCCCCGAGTCCCACATGTAGATGCAGTCCGCCGACGCGCGGATGAAGTCCATGAGATCGCGGTAGGACGGCTCCTTGTTCTCCCACGCATCGGGGTTCCAGCCGACGAGCTCGTAGGTCGAGATCGGCACGCGGTCGGTGGGTTCGCCCCGCAGGGCGCAGAGCAGTCGTTCGCGGCTGGTCATCGCTGGGCTCCTGGGAATGGGCGTCGTGGCGCCATGCATGTTTATAGCCTCCGGCCGGCTGCGCCGGCAAGTCCCCGCATGTGGCATCGCGCGCCGGGCGCGGGTACAGTTGAGAGCGGCCGGCGCAATCGCGACGCTGGAGCGGAAGACCGCTCCAGTCGCGCGGGCGCCGCTTCCGATACCACATGAGGCGGTCGAGATGCTCGGCCCGCCGCCGCCCGATGCCGTTCGAAAGGAGACATGCATGCGCTGCATGTGGACTCGTCCCCGTGGTCGCGTCGCGGCCGTTGCCGCGAGCCTGTGCTCGATCGTCGCCGGCTGCGCGCTCGGCGCGGCCGCGCCGGCAGCCGTTTCCATCGAGCGCCTGGACAAGGCGCTCGCGGACTTCAACCGCGGCGCGGCGCTGCTGGAGCAGTACCGCTACGGCGAGGCCGCCGAAGCCCTTGCGAGGGTCACGGCCGCGGCGCCCGACTGGACCGCCGCACGTTTCAACCTCGGCCTTGCATACCTCAACATGCAGGAGAAAGACACCGCGGGCGCGATCGATTACGTCGCCCTGGCGCGCGGTGCGTTCGAGGCCGTGCTCGCGGCCGAGCCCGGCCACCGGCACGCGCGCTACTGCCTCGGCCTCTACCACCAGCACCTCGGCAACAACCCGCAGGCCCTGGAGTGCTTCCAGAAGGTGTACGCGGCCGACCCGAACGATGCGCACGTGATGTACAAGCTCGGCGAGGCCCTGGCGAGCGTCGATCGCGGCGATGAGGCGACCGCGATGTTCGAGAAGGTCGTCGAGGCCGACGGGGGCTTCGTGTCGGCCGTGTACCGGCTGGCGATGCAGTACCAGCGCGCGGGGAAGCGCGAGAAGGCGCTGCCCTTCTTCGAGCGCTTCAAGGCGCTCAACGCCGCCGAGCTCGCGGGCGGCAGCTTCGCCGTGCACAAGGCATACGGCACCGCGGGCAAGTACTATCGCGCGCTCGGCGCGGACAGCCTGCCGCTGCCGGCCGGCGAGCCGCCCCCGGCGCGCATCATCTTCTCGCCCGAGGTGGGCACGCTCGGCGCGGCCATGGCCCCGTGGCAATGGGCGGGCGGCGCCGTGGCGGCGCCGGGGCTGGCGTGCGCCGATGTCGACAAGGACGGAGACCTCGACCTCTGTCTCGCGGGCGCGGGCGGGGAGGGCGCGGTCGGGCTGTTCCTGAACGATGGCAAGGGCGGCTTCACGGCCGGCGGGCTCGCGGCCGCGCGCTGCGTGTCCCCGTGCTTCGGCGATGTGGACAACGACGGCGCCGTCGATCTTCTGCTGGGCGGCGCGGGCGCCGCGCGGGTTTTCCGCAACGACGGCACGGGCGTCTTCGCCGAGTTCGCGGCGTTCGAGGCGCCGGACGCGCTCGTCCACATCGCGCGCTTCCTGGATGCCGATAGCGACGGGGACCTCGATTGCCTCGCGTTCGCGCTTGCGCGCGGCGCGGTGCCGGCCGCGCCGGGGAACGCGGGCGCGGCGGCGGCGCTCCACAACAACAACCGCGACGGCTCGTACCAGGACATCGGGGCGCGCCTGGGGCTGCCGGCGGCGGCCGTCGCGGCGGTCGTGTGCGACGACTTCGACGACGACTGGGACCTCGACCTCGCCGTCTTCTTCGCGGGAGACGAGGGGCCGCTCATGGCGGTCAACGACCGGCTGTGGAAGTACCGCACGCTCGATCGGGCGGCGACGGGGCTTGCGGTGCGGAACGTCCTGAGCGCGACATCGGGCGACCCCGACAAGGACGGCGACCGCGATCTCCTGGTCTTCACGAGCGACGGCGCGCGCCTCTTCGTGAACGAGGGGCGGATGCGCTTCAAGGAGCACGCGGGCTTCACGGCGAGCTTCGGGCGGCGCGGCGGGACGAGCGGGCAGTTCGCGGACATGGACAACGACGGGGACCTGGATCTGGTGATCGCGGACGCCGCGCGGCCCGACGGAACGCGCGGCCCCGCGCTCCTCATCAACGACTGGCCGCGCGACCGCTTCCTCGACGCCGTCGCGGTGGATCCGGGCAACCTGCTGGGCGCCCTCGCCGTCGAGGGCGCGGCGAGCTGCATCGCCGCCGACCTGGACGGCAACGGCGCGTGCGACATCGTGCTCGTGCCATCGAGGGGACCGGTCCGGATCATCCTGAACATGACCGCGGGCAACCACTGGCTCGCGCTCGATCTGCTCGGCGTGGAATCGAGGGACCAGAAGGCGCGCTCGAACGCCTCGGGAATCGGCGCGCGGGTCGAGATCAAGACGGGCGCCGTGTACCAGGAGTTCGCCGTCGGCGTGCCGGCGGGCCCCGCGGCGATGGCCCCCTTGCGCGTCCACGCGGGCCTGGGGAAGCACGCGAAGGTCGACTGGCTCAGGATCACGTGGCCGGACGCCGTGCTGCAGGCCGAGCTGGAGGTCGCGGCCGACCGGACGCTGGCGATCGTCGAGCTGCCGCGGAAGATCTCGTCGTGCCCGCATCTCTTCGCATGGGACGGCGTGCGCTTCGACTTCGTCGCCGATTTCGGCGGCATGGGGGGCCTGGGGTATCTCGTCGCGCCCGGGGTCTACGCGCCGCCCGACCCGACCGAGTACATTCCGATCCCGCGCCTTGCGCCGCGCGACGGCGACTACGTCCTGCAGGTGCACGAGCCGCTCGAGGAGGTCGTCTACCTCGACGAGGTGAAGCTCCTGGCGGTCGACCACCCCGAGGGCACCGCCGTCTACCCGCACGAGATGATGGCGATAACCCTGCCGCCGCCGCCCTTCGAGATCTTCTGCTTCAAGGACGCGATCGAGCCCGTCAAGGCCGTCGATCACCGCGGCGCCGACGTGACCCGCGCGCTGCGCGCGGTCGATCGGATCTACGCGGGCGCGGCGGAGCTCGACCACCGCTTCATCGGGCTCGCCGAGCCGCACGCCGTCGACCTTGACTTCGGGGACAGGCTGCGCGGGCTGGAGTCCGGGGCGCGGCTCGTGCTCGTCTGCCACGGATGGGTCGAGTACGGCTACTCCTCGACCAACTTCGCCGCGAGCCAGGCGGGGCTCGCCTGCGAGGCGCCGAGCCTCTTCGCGTTCCGGGACGGCGCCTGGACGCCGCTTCTGGAGCAGGCCGGCTATCCCGCGGGCCTGAACCACGTGATGACGCTCGACGTCACCGGCAAGGTGCTCGCGAGCGACACGAGGCTCAGGATCGCGAGCAACATGGAACTCTTCTGGGATCGCATCTTCCTCGCGGTCGACCGCCCCGATGCCGCCGTGGCCGTCAAGGAGGTCGCGGCGCGCAGCGCGGACCTGCACTTCGCGGGCTACCCGCGCGAGTACTCGCCGGACGGCCGGCTCCCGAACCTGCTTGACTACCACAGCATGGAGCGCTTCTCGGTGTGGAAGCTCATGGAAGGGGCCTACACGCGCTTCGGCGATGTCCTGGAGCTTCTGGACGCGGCCGACGACCGCTACGCGATCATGGGGCGCGGCGAGGAGGTCACGCTGAAGTTCCCGGTCGCGGCCTTCGGCCCGGTGCCCGCGGGCATGCGACGGTCCTTCATCCTCAAGACGGACAGCTTCTGCAAGGACATGGATCTGTACACGGCGCATCCCGAGGGCGTGGATCCGCTGCCCTTCCACGGGATGACGAAGTTCCCGTACGACGCGCCCGAGAAGTACCCCGATGACGAGCGGACGAACGCGTACCGCGCGATGTACAATACACGCGTCGTGCGCACGCGCTGAAGAGCCCCGCGAGGGAGCGGCGCGGCGCGGGCAACGGCGAAGGAGGTGCAACGTGAACGCGAGGAGTCTTGTCTGCGTGTGTGCGGCGCTGTGCGCATCCCTGTGCGCGGCGGCCGATCCGGCGCCGTGCGCGGCGATCGCGGTCGCCGCGGGAGACGAGGCGCGCGCCGACACGCCGGTCGCGGTCGTGCTGCCGCCGCAGATCAACGCGGCGCGGGAGCTCGCGCTCTTCGAGTTGCGGGGCGGGGCGCGCACGGCGGTGCCGGCGCAGGTCGCGTTCGGCCCGGCGCGCGAGCTCAGGTGGATCCTCGCCGGGACGACGCCCGCGGGGACGGTGCGGAGGTTCGAGCTGTGCTACGGCGCGCCGCAGGCCGGCGGCGGCGGCGGCGTCCGCCTGCACCTCAACTCGAAGACGCTCGATGTCAGCGTCGGGGACGCGCCCTTCTTCAGCTACAACCACGCGCATGTCGTGCCGCCCGGGAAGATCCCGCCGGTCTTCATCCGGAGCGGCTACATCCATCCGATGTTCGGGCCGTCGGGGCAGCTCCTCACCGAGGACTTCCCGGCCGATCACTACCACCACAAGGGGATCTGGGGACCGTGGACCGAGACGGCGTTCGAGGGCCGCGACGTCGATTTCTGGAACCTCGCCAAGAAGCAGGGCACCGTCCAGTTCGCGGGCTTCGAGTGCACGGAGAGCGGACCGGTCTTCGGGCGCTTCCGCGTCAAGCAGGAGCACGTCGACCTGACGCAGCCCGGCGGCGGCAAGGTCGCGCTCAACGAGATCTGGGACGTGTGCGTGTGGGATGTCGGAGGCGCGTGCCGGCTGTGGGACCTGACGAGCGAACAGGCCTGCGCGAGCGCAAGCCCGCTCCTTCTCAAGCAGTACCGCTACGGCGGGTTCGGCTACCGCGGCCCGAAAGAGTGGAAGGGCGAGGACTACAAGGTCCTGACGTCGGAAGGCCGCACGAAGAAGGACGGCCACGGGAAGACGTCGAAGTGGTGCGCGCACAGCGGCGCCATCGACGGGAAACGATCGACCGTCCTCTTCATGTGCAGCCCCCTGAACGACCGCTTCCCCGAGCCCATGCGAATCTGGGAGTCGGGCGGCTGCTTCTTCAACTACTGCCCGATCCAGCACAAGGAATGGACCTTCGAGCCCGGCAAGACCTACACCTTCAGGTATCGCATCTCCATCCACGAGGGCGACATCGATGCGAAGCTCGCCGAGCGGCTGTGGCGGGACTTCGGNNGACTTCGGCGCTCCGCCCGCCGTGACGATCGAGCCCGCGGGGGCGAAGTAGCGGGCGCGCCGACGACAGGAGGAGGAGGACGGCAGCCATGCGTACGCTGGGAATCCTCATTGCAGGTGCGGTCATTCCGGCCGGCGCGCCGGCGTACTGCGCCGCGAAGGTCGTGACGTATGCCGCGCCGGCGGAGGAGACGCTGTCGTCGGCGTACGAGGTGTGGGCCGGCGGCGCCACGGTGGACGTCTACTCGGCGCGCGTCCTCGACGCGCCCTTTGCGGGGAAGGAGTGGGATTACGGCGGGCCGTACTCCTTCGCCAACTTCGACATGGAGGGCGNNGGTCGAGGTCAAGATCGTCGCGAAGCGCTCGCTGCGCGCGACCGTGATCCGGCCGGCCTCGGCGGGCGCGGCGCTCGAGATCGTGGACGACCACACGCTGCGCCTGACGCTCGGTCGGCCCTGCAAGGTGAGCATCGAGCCCGACGGAAAGAAGGGCCCGCTGCTCCTCTTCGCCAATCCGCTCGAGCAGAACCCGCCCGGGGCCGGCGATCCCGGCGTCGTCTTCTTCGGGCCCGGCGTTCACACGCCGGGGAAGATCGCGCTCGGGAGCGGGCAGACGCTGTATCTCGCGGGCGGCGCCGTCGTCAAGGCCGAGGTGCTGGTCGAGGGGACGGGCGTCCGCATCCTGGGGCGCGGGATTCTGGACGGCTCGGACTGGGAGTGGCGGAAGGGCCCGGTCGGCAATCTGATCGCGATCCGGAAATCGCGCGATGTCGAAGTGAGCGGCGTCACGCTGCGCGGCTCGTCGCACTGGACGATCGTGCCCTTCGCGAGCCGGCAGGTGACGATCCGCAACGTCAAGCTCTGCAATTCGCGCGTCCAGAACGACGACGGGATCAATCCCTGCAACTCGCAGGACGTCCTCATCACGGACTGCTTCATCCGAAGCGATGACGACTGCGTCGCCCTGAAGGGGCTCGATCTCGGCGTCCCCGAGAACAACGTCGAGCGCATCACGGTCGAGAACTCGGTCCTGTGGTGCGACCGCGCGCGGATCTTCCTCCTCGGGCACGAGAGCCGGGCGGCCTTCATGCGGCAGGTGACGCTCAGGAACCTGGACATCATCCACTTCACGATGACGGCGTTTCTCTTCGAGCCCGGCGAGCACATGCGTCTGGAGGACATCACGGTCGAGGATGTCCGCATTCACGGCGAGGGGCAGCGCTCGCTTGCACGCGTGAAACCGGTCGTGAACCAGTACATGCGGACGAAGGCGCCGGGCTTCATCCGCAACGTGCGCTTCTCGAACGTGACCCTCGAGGGCCGTCCCGGCGAGTACCGGATCGAGATCGAGGGCGCGGACGCCGAGCACGATGTAAAGGACGTGAGCTTCGAGAACGTCTCGATCCTCGGCGCGGCGCTCTCGACCGCCTCGCCCGCGCTCAAGGTCGGACCTCACGCCGGCGGCGTGCGCTGCAAGTAGGGCCGCAGGCGGGACGGGGGCGGTCCTCTCGGCTCGGGCCGACGCGTGCGCGTTCGACGACGGGATCATCACGCGACGCGATCGCCCGCCGGGACCGGCGCCGCTTCGCGCGCTCCGTCACTCGGCGCTCCACGTCGCGCCGCGATCGGCGCTTCGCACCATCTGGGTCTTCCCGTCCGGCGAGACGTGCGCGTCGCGGTCTCCCGAGAAGACGGCCACCAGATCGCCGTTCCGCGCCCGGGCGATCGTGGGCCAGCCGATGTACCTGCCCGGCTGCGCGCACAGCACCTTCCGCGCGATGATCGTGCCGATGGTGCCCGGCGCGGCGGCGGGCGGCGCCTTCTCCGCGCCCGGTGCGAAGGCGGCCGCGGCGGCGAGGAGGCACAGCGAGCGGCCGGGACGGCGCATCGCGTGGGTCGAGATCTCAGCGCGCATTCGAACCTCCGTGCGATTGCCGCGTCCGCGGAGCGGCGGGCGTCTTCCCGCGTTCCTTGAGCGCCTCGCCGGCGACCGCGGCGAGAGCTTTCCTCAGCGTGCGCGCCGCACCGCCCTCGCCCGCGAGCTCGAGCGCGAGAGCCGCCGCCTCGGCCGTGCCGAGGTGCCCTTGCCGGGGCGGTTTCCGGAGCGCGAATCGCGGCGCGGCGTTCTCGGGAAGCCGCGCGAAGGGAAGGGCTCTCAGCTCGGCGATGCGCTGGGCCATCCGCTGCGCCTTGGGCCAGGTCGCATCGAGGAGGACGATGGCGCGCGTCCGGCCGGGCCGCGCGGACGGCAGGGCTTCGAGGACCGAGGCCGCGCCGGGACGTGGAAAGAGGACGACGTAGTCCGTGCGCGGATCGGCGAGCGCGCGCCCGTCGAAAGGCTCGCCGCGGACGCCGTACCCGAGCAGCGCGGCGCCCGCGATCACGTGCCCGACGAGGCGCCCCGTGTTGCTCGGATTCTTGCGCTCCTGAGCGTGCTGGATGATGACCACGCGCACGCCGGCCGCGCCGTGCGGCAGTTGCGCGCAGATGCAGCCTGCCGTGAACCGGAGGCACACTCCGCAGCGCGGGCTCGGGGGGCCGTCGCGCCCGGCTTTTTCGAGGCGCCGGCGGGGCATCTACGCGCGTCCCCGGCCGGCGCCGTCGCGGACATGGGTGCGGCGCGGGCGCGCTAGCATCCGCCGTGTGCCTCGTTGCACGAGAGGCTCGCCGTGGGATCCTCGCCGCAGGCCGGGAACGGCGCCGGCAGCGGCCCCGTGCTCGAGAAGAGATACGCCAGGATCGAGATCGCGTCGGCAATGTCGAGGCGCAGGTCGTCGTTGCCGTTGCAGGCCTCGATGCACGCGGGCGCCGGCTTGCTCGCGAAGAGGTGCCCGAGGAGCGCGATCGCATCGCCGATGTCGACGCGCGTGTCGTCGTTGCAGTCGCCGCGGCGGAAACGCGGAGCGGCGCTCGTGTAGGTAAAGGCGCCCGCCGCGGTCGCGCTCCCGAAGGGCGTCGTGACCGTGACATCGGCCGGGCCTGCCGGCCCGGGCGGCGTCGTACCGGTGATCGTCGCTGCATCGACGAGCGCGAGGCCGGCGAGCGGCGCGCCGCCCACGGAAACCGAGACGCCGCCGCCCTCGATGCTCTCGAAGTAAAGCCCCCGAATCGTGACCGCGGTGCCGCCCTCGGGCGGCCCTTGCGCGGGCTCGATGGCGGCGATCTCGGGCGCCGGCACATAGGTGACACCCCCGGGGAGCGTAACGGTCCGCCCGCCGGCCGTGACGACGACATCCGCGGGGCCGGGCAGTCCGGCGGGAGCCGTGCCCGTGATCAGGCAGGTGCTGTGCCTCACCTGCTCGGTAAGCGGCGCGCCGCCGAGGGCGACCGCCGCATCGGGCGGGAACACGCGGCCCGCGATGCGCATCTCGACGCCGCCCGCCTGCGGGAGCTTGGCCGGCGCGACCTCGGCGAGCTCGAGCAGCGTGCTCGGGTGAGCGACCGCCACCGCATCGAACCAGGCGTGAATGCTTCCCCCTTGCGACGATCCGCACTTCAGGACCAGGGTCACGATGTCCGAAGCCGGCGTGATGCCGGCCTGCTCCTCGACCCACTCGGCCGAGGGCGGCGGATACGGGCCGCCGAACCCGACCTCCCACTTGGCGGCGACGGTGACCTCGGGGTAGGAGAACGGCGCATCGGCCATGTCGTAGCTGTAGGGCGCGTCGAGGATGAGGACCTCCCACCAGCCGTCGCCGGCCGAGCTGCCGCGCCATGCCCAGGTCACGTCGAAGGCCGCGCCCGGTTCGACGCAGAACTCCTGGTAGACGCCGAAGCTGCCGTTGACCGCGCTCATGTGGAGCGCGTACGCGCCGGCGTAGGGCTCCGTCGCCGAGGCGTAATCGTAGGCCGGCCGCGACACGGCCCATGTCGCGCTCCACTGGGTCCAGCCGAAGCCGGTGCCGGTTTCGAAGCCGCCGTTGACCTCGATCCCCGCCGCGGCCGCGAGCGCCGCCGCCGCGCACATGCACACGATGACCGCACGCTTCATGACAGCCTCCTCGTCAACGTCGTGACCAGGCCGGCGAACCGAGGCGTTCTCGACGCATCCGTGCCGCCCGGACCATCATCAGTTTAACAGAGCGGGTTTGCGGGAGACAGTGAATTTCCCGGCATCCGCGGGCGCGCAGCCTGTGGTATACTGACACGGCGATCGGCCGGCGGCGCGCCGCCGGCGAGAAAGGAGCGGTGCCATGGTCAACGCGGTCGTGCTCATCAATGTCGAACGCGGCAAGGTGAACGAGGTGGCCGAGACGCTCGCCGACATGCGCGCGATCTCCGAGGTCTACTCGGTCGGCGGCAGGTTCGATCTGGTCGCGATCGTCCGCGCCAAGGAGAACGAGGAGCTTGCCGATCTCGTGACAAAGCACATGAGCGCGGTCCCCGGCATCACGGGCACCGAGACCATGGTCGCCTTCCGCGCCTACTCGCGCCACGACCTCGATCGGATGTTCTCGATCGGATTCGAGAATCCGTAGCGCCCGGCACGGGACGCGCGCCGCGCCGCGGCGCCTATACCACCTTCTTGCCCGCCTGATCGAAGCGCACGCACCGGCTCTCGCGCATGGCGAGCGTCGCCATCTGGAGCGTCGTTGCGACCGCCGCGTTGAGCGCGATGCCGCTCTCCGGCTGCGTCCGCGCGCGGCAGCACACGAGGAAGTCGCGCCAGAAGCGCTGCTCGTCCGTGCCGGCGGCGATCGGCAGCGCGAGGGCGGGCTTGGCCGAGCCGCTCGTCGGCCGGACGACGACCTGCGCCCCCTCGATCGACAGCGTGCCGTCCCAGCCGCGGATCAAGGGCTGCTCGCCGCTCCCGAGCGTCTGGAAGTCGTTGCCCTGGGTGCCGTGGCACAGGACCGTGATCCTGTCCGGGTAGTCGGCGATCATGTTGAAGGTGTCGGGCACCTCGCGCTCCTCGTAGCGGAACTTGCCGCCTGTCGCGACCACGCGGTCGGGGTAGCCGAGGTCCATCATGTACGCAAGGGGCGTGTAGAAGTGGACGTAGTTGTCGGTGCCGGGGCCGCCCGAGTAATCCCAGTACATGCGCCACCTGAAGTAGCGGCTCGCGTCGAAGTCATGTTTCGGCGCGTCGCCCTGGAAGCGTTCCCAGTCGAGGTCCGCGCCCGGCGCGGCGTTCGGGTCATCAATCGGCATGCCGCGCTCGCCCCAGTCGCCGATGCGGTAGTAGCCCGTCGAGGCCATGAGGAGCGTGCCGATGGCGCCCTCGCGGATCAGCGCGCGGGCCTGCGCGTAGGCCGTGCTCGACATGCGCTGGCAGCCGACCTGGACGAGGCGCTTGGTTTCCTCGGCGACGCGCACCATTCGCTCGGGAAGCCCGAGCTGCCGCCAGTGGGCGAGCGGCTTCTCGCAGTAGACGTCTTTCCCGGCGCGCATCGCGTCGATCGTGTGGATGCCGTGCCAGTGGTCGGGCGTCGCGACCAGCACGATGTCGACGTCCTCGCGCGCGACGAGCTCCTCGTGCTTCATGGTCGCGAACGCGGCGCCCGTGAGCTGCGCGGCGCGCGCGAGGCGCGGCCGGTAGGTATCGCACAGGGCGACGATCTCGACCTCCTCGCCGCGGCTCTTGAGCGCGCGCAGCACGTGCATGTGCGCCGTGCCGCGGCCGCCGCACCCGATGATGCCGACGCCGATGCGGTCGCCGGCGCCGCGGACCTGCCGCGCCGCCGCGGCGACCGCGGCGAGCGACGCCGCCGTCCTCGCGCCGAATTCGCGCCGGCCGACCCTGCGCGGCGAATGGGTTGCGTGACGCATGGGGACGCCTCCTCTCTGTGTCCGTGCGAGCGTTCGTCATCGTACCAT
>DHGK01000231.1:0-17797 GCA_002402755.1 Planctomycetes bacterium UBA4800 | reverse complement strand
AGATGATCCGCCGCCTTGTCGACCGGTACGCGGCGCATCACGAAAGCCTATAGTCCCCGGAAGGTCCCCGCCTTGCGCCGGGCCCCGCTTCGGGTTTCAATGAAGTCCTCGGCTTCGCGGGAAGCCGTGCGCGACAACCTGTCGACAGAACGAACCCGAGGAGGACATCGTCATGGCCGCGTCCAACAATCCGATCTGGGTGATGAGCTCGGCGTTTCCCGGGCGGCCCCTGGCCGAGGTGATCCGGCTGGCCAAGGAGATCGGCGCCCAGGGCGTCGAGGCCTGCGTCTTCAGGCAGGGCGGGACGCGCCAGGACCACATCGCGACGCACGTGGAGTACGAGGGCTTCACGCTCGAGACGGCCAAGCGCACGGTCGCCGAGTTCAACCGCATGGGGCTGCGGTTCTCGATCGGCGCCTACGAGAACCTCATCGGCGGGGACCCCGACGCCCGGCGCGCGAATCAGGACCATCTTCTCAAGCTGATCCGCATGGCGCACCTCATGGGCGGGGACCGCAACGACGTCAAGGTCGGCACCTTCGTCGGCTACAACCACGAGCTCGGGAACGAGGACGGCGGCTTCCAGAAGAACCTCGAGGAGTACGCCAGGGTCTTCCGGCCCATCATCAAGTACGCCGAGAGCCTCGGCGTCACGATCATCTACGAGAACTGCCCCATGGAAGGCTGGCGCCCCGCGACCGCGACCGTGACGCTCAACAACCTCCCCTGCACGCTGGCCGCGCGGAAGCTCATGTACGCCCTGATCGACAGCCCCGCCCACGGCGAGACCTACGACCCGAGCCACGATGCCTGGCAGGGAACCGACCCCTGCGCGGTCATTCGCGAGACCGACATGGCGCGGCTGCACCGCGTCCACGTGAAGGGCACGCGCAACCTCGCGACGAAGGGCCGTGTCTACTGGGGCGGCATGTACCCCATGCAGAAGGTCGACGCGGCGCTCGCGGCCAAGGCCGGCGTGCCCCAGCCCGCGCACGACTGGGACCGCCATCACTACGCCGCCAAGATGCCGGGCTTCGGCGGCCCCGACAGCATCGAGTGGACGAACTTCGTCGAAACGCTCAAGGCGCGGGGCTTCACGGGGCCGTTCGTCATGGAGAACGAGGCCTGCGACTCCAAGAACACGGGCGACATCGGCGCGATCATCCAGGGCTTCAAGGCGACGGTCCTCTTCCTGGCGCCGCTCGTCTGGGCCATCGAGCCCGGGAAGGGCTACCGGCACAGGGCCGGCGCGCCGCTCGATGAGGGCGCGCTTCCGAAGCAGGACATCAGAATCGTGACCATGGCGGAGTTCGTGTAGGCGGTCGCGGCGGGTTTTCGTGGAACCGGGAGGGTCTGAAATGAGCGTACGTCGTTGTCTCGTCCTCGCGGGATTCTGTGCATGTGTCTTCGCCGGCAGTGCCGCGAGCATCGCGGCCGAGGACGCGCGCGCGGACGTGATCTGGTTCGCGTCGCCTGCCAAGAACTGGTCCGCCGAGGCGCTGCCGCTCGGCAACGGGCGGCTCGGCTGCATGGTGTTCGGCGGGGTCGAGCGGGAACGCATCCAGTTCAACGAGGACAGCCTCTGGACGGGCGATGAGAACCCGAGCGGCGTCTACGAACGCATGGGCGCCTACCAGAACTTCGGCGACCTCTTCCTGATGCTCGACGGCGAGGGGCCGGTGGAAGGGTACCGCCGCGAGCTCGATCTGGCGACGGCGACCGCGCGCACCGTGTTTCTGCGCCGGGGCGTCGTGCATCGACGCGAGGTCTTCGCGAGCCGCCCGGACGAAGTCATCGTGCTGCGCTGGACGACCGGCGGCACCGGCACGATCTCGGGAACGGTGGAGCTCAAGGGCGCGCACGGCGAGCGCACGACGGCCGAAGGCGCCTCGCTGTCCTTCAAGGGCGCGCTGCCGAACGGCATCGAGTACGAGGCGGCGGCGCGCGTCGTTGCGCGCGGCGGCGCCGTGCGCGTCGAGAACGGGACGCTGCGCCTCGAGGGCTGCGACGAGGTCGTGCTGCTCCTCGCCGCCGCGACGAGCTACGCGATGGACCACGCCAAGGGCTATCGCGGAGCGCCGCCCGGCGACCGCGTCCGCGCGCAGATCGAGAAGGGCGCCGCCGCCTCGTTCGACGAGCTGCGCGCGCGCCATGTCGATGACCACCGGCGGCTCTTCGATCGCGTCGCCCTCACGGTGGGGGAGACGCCCGACGCAGTGTGCGCGCTTCCGACCGACACGCGCCTCGCGGCGTATCGCGCGGGCGGCGCCGACCCCGAGCTCGAGACGCTTCTCTTCCAGTACGGGCGCTACCTTCTCATCGCGTGCTCGCGCCGTCCCGGCCTTCCCGCCAATCTGCAGGGGCTCTGGAACGACAGCAACACGCCGCCCTGGAGCTCGGACTACCACACGAACATCAACGTCCAGATGAACTACTGGGGCGCCGAGGTCGCGAATCTGAGCGAGTGCCACCTGCCGTTCTTCGATCTGATCCGGAGCCAGCTCGAGCCGTGGCGCAAGGCCACGGCCGCGGAGAAGGAATTCGCGACGGCGTCGGGCCGCGTGCGAGGCTGGGCCCTCCGCACCTCGCACAACATAACGGGCGGCATGGGCTGGAACTGGGACAAGAGCGCCAACGCGTGGTACTGCCTGCACCTCTGGGAGCACTACGCCTTCGGCGGCGACAAGGAGTTTCTCGCGAACACCGCCTACCCGATCATCAAGGAGGTCTGCGAGTTCTGGGAGGACCAGCTCAAGACGCTGCCCGACGGGCGGGTCGTCGTTCCCAAGGGCTGGTCGCCCGAACACGGCCCGTTCGAGGACGGCGTCAGCTACAACCAGCAGATCGTCTGGGATCTCTTCACGAACTACGTCCAGGCGAGCGAGGCGCTCGGCGTCGATGCCGGCGATCGCGCGCGGATCGCGGCGCTGCGCGACAGGCTCGTCGGGCCGAAGATCGGCAGGTGGGGGCAGCTTCAGGAATGGATGGCCGACCGCGACGACCCCAAGGACGAGCATCGCCACACGTCGCACCTCTTCGCCGTCTACCCCGGCCGCCAGATCAGCGCGGCGAAGACGCCCGACCTGGCCAAGGCCGCGGCCGTGTCGCTCGAGGCGCGCGGCACCTCGGGCGACAGCCGCAGGGAGTGGGCCTGGACATGGCGCTGCGCGCTCTGGGCGCGGCTCGGCGAGGGCGATCGGGCGTACGCGATGGTCCGAAATCTGCTCACCTACAACGTGCTTCCCAATCTGCTCGGGAACCACCCGCCCATGCAGATGGACGGGAACTTCGGGATCACCGGCGCGATTGCGGAGATGCTGGTTCAGAGCCACGCGGGCGAGATCCATCTCCTCCCGGCGCTTCCGAAAGCCTGGCCGAACGGACGCGTGAAGGGCTTGCGGGCGCGCGGCGGCTTCACGGTCGATATCGAGTGGAAGGACGGCAAGGCGGCGAGCTACCGCATCGCCGCGCCGCAGTCGCGCGCCGTGACAGTCAGGGTACACGGCGAGGTGAAGACGATCGAGGCGGCGGCCGAGTAGGCCCGCGCGGAGCGCAGGAGATTCGATCATGCGTACGACGTTGCACACGTGGATCAAGGTCGCGTGCCTCGGCGTCGCCTTCGCGGCGCTCGCGCCGCGCGCCGATGCCGCGCCGCCCGCGCTTCGCGTCAGCGACAACAAGCGCTTCCTGGTCGAGGCGGACGGGAAGCCGTTCTTCTACCTGGGCGACACGGCCTGGGAGCTCTTCCACCGCCTGAACCGCGAGGAAGCCGACCGCTATCTCCAGAACCGGGCGAAGAAGGGTTTCACGGTTATCCAGGCGGTCGCCCTCGCCGAGCTCGACGGCCATACCGACCCCAATCCCTACGGCCATCTCCCGCTCGTCGATCTCGATCCCGCCAAGCCCGCCGTGAAGGACGGCCCGGCGAACGACTACTGGGATCACGTCGATTACATTGTCGCCAAGGCCGAAGTGCTCGGGCTCTTCATCGGTTTTCTTCCCACCTGGGGCCGTTACTGGCACGACGGCATCAAGGACAAGAAGCCGATCTTCACGCCGGCGAACGCGGGAGTGTACGGCGAATGGCTCGGCCGCCGCTACAAGGACAAGGCGCTGATCTGGATTCTCGGCGGCGACCGAGGCCTGGACAACGACGAGCAGAAGGCCGTGATCCGCGCGATGGCGCGGGGGCTTCGAAAGGGCGACGGCGGTACGCACCTCGTGACGCTCCACCCGCCGGGCGGCGCCGGCTCGGCGCAGTGGTTCCACGACGAGGACTGGCTCGATTTCAACATGCGCCAGAACGGCCACGTGAGCGAGTTCACGGAGCGCTACGCGCAGACGCGCGGCGACTACGACCGTACGCCGGTCAAGCCCGTGCTCGACGGCGAGCCGATCTACGAGGACCACCCCGTGTCGTTCAACGCGAAGAACCTCGGCCACTCGATCTCCGCGGATGTGCGCCGGCCGCTGTACTGGGATCTCTTCAGCGGCGCGTGCGGCCACACGTACGGCCACCACTCGGTGTGGCAGATGTGGCAGCCCGGCCGCAATCCGGTCAACGGGCCGCTCATGCCGTGGTTCGAGGCGATCGACCAGCCCGGCGCCGGGCAGATGCAGCACGGCCGCAGGCTGATCGAGTCGCGCCCCTTCCTGACGCGCGTTCCGGACGACTCGGTGATCGTGACGGACCGCGTGCCGACGTCGG
The DNA here is from genome assembly GCA_002402755.1 of Planctomycetes bacterium UBA4800. Taxonomy (GTDB): domain Bacteria; phylum Planctomycetota; class UBA8108; order UBA8890; family UBA8898; genus UBA8898. The sequence goes on along the minus strand of DHGK01000231.1, from coordinate 13,089 downwards.
TGCCGGGTGCGGGGCGCTACCGCTTCGCGGGCACGCGCGATGCCTCCGGCAGCTACGTCATGGTCTACGCGCCCGCGGGCAGGAAGTTCAAGGTGAAGATGCGCGCCGTGAGCGGCGCGGCGGCGCAGGCCTGGTGGTTCAATCCCCGGAACGGCGAGGCCGTCGCCGCGGGCGAGTTCCCGACGAAGGGGGAGCGCGAGTTCGCGCCGCCCGATCCGGGCGAGCACCTCGACTGGGTGCTCGTTCTGGATGATGCATCGAAGGGCTTCCCTCCGCCGGGGAGATGATCCGGGGACAGTCACCGATTTCCTGCGGGAAATCGGTGACTGTCCCCGGACGCCTCGCGCGCTCGCGGCGCCGCGCGCCGCATGTACAGCGCGAACATGAGCAGCAGCGCCGCACAGACGATGAACGTCGTCTGGATGGCGATGGCCTGCCGCATCACGAAGTACAGGAGCGCCCCCAGGCACATGAAGACGAAGTTGAAGAAGTTGGCGAAGCCGAGGACCCGCCCGCGGGCCTCCGCGGGCGCGCGCTCCTGAATCGCGGCCAGGAAGGGGACGATGTACAGGCCGCCGAAGAGTCCCAGGCCGATGAGGCAGCCCTCGGCGACGGCGTACGATGCAGCGCCCAGGCCGCGCGCAGAATCCGCGGGCGCGAGCGGCAGGAGCCCGAGCAGCGCCAGGAAGACCAGCATGCCGGCCGTGCCCGGCGCGGCGAGCGTCAGGCGAATTCCCTGCCTGCGCATCAGGAAGCCCGCGAGCGCCGACCCGGCGCCGATGCCCACGACCAGAGGGATCAGGAGCACCGCCGCCTCGCTGTCGCCGATCGCGAGCACCGAGGGATCCTTGAACTCGGGAAGCGCGGTGATGGCCATCATGGCGATGAAGTAAAAGAAGCTGCCGCCGAGGGCGAGGAGAAAGAGGTAGCGGTCGCGGAGCATCAGGCGGATCGTGTAGGCGTAGGGTGCGAACGGCTGGCGGGAGCAGCGCACGCCGGGGTCCTGGGCCGGAAGCGGCGTCAGGAAGCGCGAGGCCGCCAGCGCGAGGAACGCGATGACGACGACCGCAACGCCCGGCGACAGGCGGTCGGAGGGGTAACCGTCGCTGAGAATCCCGCCGAGGATCACCCCCGCGATGATCGCTATGTTGGTGAGCATGTTGATGAGGCCGTTGGCGCGGCCGAGGGTCTCGTCCGTCACGAGCTCGGCGATCATGCCGTACTTGGGCGGGCCGAAGAACGCGTTCTGCGTCGCGATCAGAAAGAGCAGCGCGAGCGTGACGTGGAAGCTCTCCGCCCACAGGGCGACGAACGCGGCGGCGGCGATCGGAATCTCGATGAGCACCATCGCCCGGGCGACCTTCTGCTTGCTGTAGCGGTCGGCGATCTGGCCGGCCCAGCCCGAGAACAGGATGAAGGGCAGCGTGAAGAGCGCCGCTACGAGCCCCGTTCCGCCTTCGCCGAGGTACCCGGCCCAGCAGCCGCCGTAGGAGACTTCCTGGGAGATCACCGTCTTGAGAAGGTTGCCCTCGCAGGCGCAGAAGAACTGCGTGACGAGCAGCGCTTGAAATCCCGCGCACAGGACGCTCGGGCTTCGAGGAGGCGCGGGGGGCTCAGACATGGCGAACCTTCTCGGCGGGCGCCATGCGGGCGATCGCCTCGCGCCACGCGCGCATGAGACCCTGGTACGCGGCCTGGGGGTCGCCGTCGTCCTTGGCGGGCGGCGCGATCGGATCGCCGGCGGCGACGGCGATCTTGCAGAGCCGGAACCCGGGGTGGAACGTCGAGAGCGTCTTCTCGGCGCCGTCGATCCTCACGGGGACGATGGGGACGCCGGCCTCGACCGCGAGGATGGCCGCGCCCGGCCTCGGCTCGAGCAATTCGCCGGGCGCCGTCGATCGGCCGCCCTCCGGGAAGATGCAGACATGCATGCCGCGGCGAAGTCCCTGGTACGAGAGCCGGAGCGATGCTTCCGTCGTGTCGGCGCCGCCCGTCGGAATGAGCCGCGCGAACCGGACGATCCAGGAAAGCGGCGCCCGCCTGAAGATCTCGCCGAACGCGACGAAGAGGAGGCGATGCACGGCGCGCATCGGAAACAGCGTGTAGATGAGGATCGGGTCGAGGTAGCTCACGTGGTTCGGGCAGATGAGGAAGGCCCCCTCGCGCGGGAGCTTCTCCGCGCCCTTGAGGCGTACCCTGAAGGCCAGGCACACGAGCAGCAGGGCGAGCGTCTTGACGCAGCGGACGAGAACGCGCTTCGCCGCGCCGCGCGCGAGGTTGAAGCGCGCCTCGAGCGGCGGGTCGGCGGGCGCCGCCAGGCGCGCCTCCCAGGAATACCGGCCGGGGCCGCCGTCTCGCGCGGCGCCGGCGGCCGCGTCGCGCCCGTGCCCGCCGCTCGCCGCGGCGACGCGCGCGAGCAGATCGCCGACGGTCCTCACGGCGGCGCGCTCCTCGTCGGGGATCGCGACGCCGAACTCGTCCTCGAGCATGGCCGCGAGCTGAACCTGCGTGAGCGAATCGAGGCCGAGGTCGAACTCGAGGTCCTGCGCCGGGTGGAGCGGCGTCTTCGCGGCGATGGTCTCCGCGAGGCGCGCGAGGAAGCGCGCGGCCGAGGGGTGCTCCAGGAGGGCGCGGGTTTCGGGCGAAAGCTCGGCGGGTTCGGCGGCCGCGCCTTCGCGGCTCCGGCGCGCGAGCTGCGCGGCGATCTCGGCGCGCTTGAGCTTTCCGAGGCGCGTCCGCGGGAACTCGCCCGCGTAGAGGACGACGTCCGTGCAGCGCATGTAGCTCGGCAGCGCTGCGGCGGTCTTGGCGAGCTCGGCGCGGATGCGCTCGCGCGCGTTGGCGACCTTGCGCGCGGCGAGCGCCGCCTCGTCGGGGACGACGATCGCGCGAAGGCCGGCGACGGCGCCGTCCTCGCCCTCGTGCGGAGCGATGCAGAGCTCCTTGACGAAGAGCGTGCTCTCGTAGTGCTTCTCGACATCGTCCGGGTAGATGTTCTTGCCCGAGGCGAGCACGATCACTTCCTTCGCCCGGCCCGTGATGTGGATCATGCCGTCGGCATCGATGCAGCCCAGGTCGCCCGTGCGGAGCCAGCCGTCCTTGATGACCTCGGCCGTGGCGTCGTCGCGCAGGTAGTACCCGCGCATCACCGACGGCCCGCGCACGCAGATCTCGCCGATGCCCTCGGCCGAGGGGGCGTCGATCCTGACCTCGACGTTGTGGAGCGGCCGGCCGACCGATCCGGGGCGCGGCCGCGCGTACGGCGTGAAGGAGATGACGGGCGACGTCTCGGTCAGGCCGTAGCCCTCGAGCATCAAGATTCCGAGGTCGAGGAACCGCTCCGCCACCGCGGGATCGAGCTTCGCCCCGCCGCTCGCGCAGAGGCGGAAGCGCGGGCCGAACCGCCGGTGGATCGCGCGGAAGAAGAGCTTCCCCACGCGCACGCCGGTCGCCCGGCGCACGGCGCGCGCGATGGCGTAGAGCGTCCGGAAGAGCGCGCGCGGCAGCAGGGGCAGGGCGTCGATCTTCTGGAAGATCGCGCGGTCGAAGAGCACGAAGAGCTGGGGCACTCCCGGCAGCACGGTCACGCCGGTTGTCTGCATCGCGGCGATGAGGTCGGGCCCCTTGAGCGACGCGCAGAACGTCACGGTCGCGCCGGCCCAGAGCGGCACGAGCAGCCCGGCCGTGGCCGCGTAGGCGTGGTGGAGCGGCAGGATGTGGAGCAGGTTGTCCCTGTCGGTGATGCGGATGCCCCGCAGGACGCCCTCGATGTTGGCGTGAATGTTGGCGCACGTGAGCTGCACGGCCTTGGGATCGCCCGTCGTCCCCGACGTGAAGATGAGCGACATGAGGTCATCGGGCGCATGCGCGTGCGGGACGAACTCCGGCGCGGGCGGCGCCGCGAGGAGCGTCCGCGCGCCGGCGGCGATCGGCGCGGCATCGGGCGGCGGCGGCTCGCCGCGCAGGCTTCCCATATCCCAGCGCGGGGCGGCGCAGGCCTCCTTGATCTTCGTGCGTCGCGGCGCGTCCGCGATGACGGCCTTCGGAGCCGCGAACGCAAGCAGCACCTTGAGCTCGGGGATGCCGTACTGCGCGTCGAGCGGGACGACGGCGGCGCCCGTCGCGTGGATCGCCAGGTACGCGATCGCCCAGTCGGGGCCGTTCCCCGCGAAGAGCGCCACGCGGTCGCCGGGCGACGTCCCCGCGGCTCTGAGAAGCGCGGCGGCGGCGGCGATCAGCTCCCAGAGCTGCGCGTAGGTGAGACGGAGCGAATCACCCTCGCCGAACGTCTGGAGCGCGATGGCGTCCGGACGCTCGCGCGCCCACCGCCTGAGCTGCTCCGTGATCATGCCGGCACCTCCCGCGCTGCCTGTCTTCACGCCGCGCGCACGCGGAGCGCGGGGGCGGACACGCCGGCCCTCGCTCCCGGACGGGAGCGTATTGTATGCGAGGGTGCGCCTTTTTGCACGGCCGTGCGGGCGGGGGAGCGCGGCCGGGGTGCGGGCGGAACATGTGCGCCGAGGGCTGAAGCCGCCGCCCGGCGCCGACCGCGATGCGTGCTATTACCACTAAACCTATAGATGACATGAAATAAATGGTGATTACAGGTTGCCCGGCGCCGTCACGGTCCTATCATCGAGGGAAAAAGAGGGTGAAGCCCATGAAGCACCTGCATCAAACCGCGCGAGCGCTCGCGGGCGCGTTCGCGCTCCTCCGGCTCTCCGCGGTTGTCGCCGCCGGCGACTGCGTTCCGTCCTGCAACGACGCGCGTCAGGCCGCGCTGTCCGCGTGCGCGCAGCTTCCCGCTGAGGAGCACGCCGCCTGCATCGCCGCGGCGCTCGATTCCTACGATGCCTGCACGCGGGCATGCGCCGCGGCGCTCGAACCGCCCTTCGTCCGGGGAGATGCCAACCGGGACGGCGGCCTGGACCTGGCCGACGCGGTATTCGTGCTCGCCGAGCTCTTCGCGGGCGGGGGGCCATCGAGCTGCCCGGACGCATCGGACGCCAACGACGATGGGCGCATCGACATCGCCGACCCGATCCGGGTCCTTGAGCACCTCTTCAGGGACACGGGCCCGCTGCCCGCGCCGGCGGGCTCGCCCGGCCCCGACCCGACCGCGGGCGACGCGCTCCGCTGCTACGGCGGCGGCGGAGATGTCCCGTCCCTCGATCTCCTGCTGCCCCGCGATACGCGCACGGCGACCTTCTCCCTGGGCTGATTCTGGGGCGGCGAGTCCCGGTTCGGGACTGTGCGAGGCGTCCTGCGCATACGTGTCGGCTACGCGGGCGGCGTGGAGCCGAATCCCACGTACCTGAACATCAAGGATCACAGCGAGTCGGTCGAGATCGTCTACGATCCCACGCGCGTCGGCTACGAGAACCTGCTCGATGTCTTCTGGAAGGGGCACGATCCGACCAAGGACTTCTCCACGCAGTACGCCTCGAACATCTTCTATCACGATGAGGAGCAGCGGCGTGCCGCCGAGGCATCGAAGCTGGCGGTGGAGAGTCTCCTCGGCGGCCCCGTGTTCACCTCGATCCGGCCGGCCGGGGTTTTCACCCGGGCGGAAGACTACCACCAGAAGTACTTCCTGCAGCTTCGCCCCGTGATCGCGGCGGAATTCGCACGCATGTACGCGGACGTGCAGGCGGGTTTCGACGCATCCGCCGCCGCGGCCCGGATCAACGGGTTCCTGGGAGGCTTCGGCGGCAAGGCGCAGCTCGAGGAGGAGCTGAACTGGTACGGGCTCGGTCCCGCAGCGGTGTCGTCGCTGCTCCGGGAAACCAGGGATCTGCCGCCCGACTGCTCCTGCGTCCAGGAGTGACGGCGGCCCGCGATCGATCGAGGCGTGCGGCGGCGAACCCCGGGAGGCGCCGCCCTCGCGGGCGTCCCCGGGCCTCCCGGTGCGCGTGCCCTACGCCTTCCCCGGCTTGAGGAAGAAGTAGTACATCCGCCCTTCCTCGGACTGGCGGCCGGCGAGCAGCTCCGCCTTGGGGCCGATGCCCATGTAGATGTCGGCGCGGCCGGCCGCGCGGATGGCGCCGCCCGTGTCCTGATCGAGCATGAAGCGCAGGAAGGGGCGCTTCTCGCCGCTCTCGCCGTTGATCCTCGTCCGGACGAGCGTCATGCCCGCGCGCGGGAAGACGCTCTTGTCGGTCGCGAGCGTGCGCTCCTGCGTCACCTTGAAGCCGAGCGAGCCGGCCGGCCAGTTCTCGCTCGTGTACTCCTGGAAGAAGACGAAGCGATCGTTCCGATGAAGATAATGGTCGACCTGGGCGGGGTTCTTCGCGAAGAAGTCGCGCATGGCCGCCAGGCCCTTCTTGCCGGGGTCGAGCTTCTTCTCCCGGACGAGAATGTCGCCGATGCTCGTGTAGGGGTGGCCGTTGTTGCCCGCGTACCCGACGTACAGCGTGCCGCCGTCGGGCAGGACGAGCTTGGCCGAGCCGTTCACATGGATGATGTAGGCCGAGAACTTGTCCTTGAGCCACACGAGCTCCCGGCCTTCGAGCATCCGGGAATTCTCGATCTCCGTGCGGGTGGCGTAGGGGACGAGCGCCCCGCCCGCGCGCCTGCCGCGCGTCTCGCCGGTCGCGGGGTCGACCACGAGGTCCGGCGGGCGCGTGTAGAGCGGATAGCGGTACTCGACGGTCTTCTCCCCGGACGCGTTGAAGACGGGCGAGTAGTAGCCGGTGAAGAGCACCGTGCCGCTGCCGTCCCAGCCGACGCTCGTGTACACGTCGAAGTCCTCCAGGACGCGCTGCTCGAAGTCGGCCGCCGAGGCGCAGGTATCGAGCAGCTTCCGGAAGGCCTTGAGGCTGCGGACGGCATGGTCGAACGAGATCCCGGCCGCGGGGAAGTGCTGCGCGGCCGAGGGCTTCGCCGTCCAGGCGATCGAGCGATCGAGCGCCTCGTTGAGCGAGTTGTCGATCGAGGCGTAGGCCGCCTTCAGGTCGGGCAGCTCGGCCGGGTCGGTGATCTTGCGAAGACCCGACGCGCCCGGGGGCAGCGGCCGCGCGTAGTCCTTGACGACTTCCTTGTGCCTGCAGCCCGCGGCCGCGCCCAGGGCCGCGAGCACGAGCGCGAGACGGTACGTGCGCATCATGGCCTCCTTCCGCCGCCTGCCAACGGGCGGACATTCTACCCGGACGATCCGGGCGGCGCTACTTCCTGTCATCCGCGGCGGCGCGCTGCATGCGCGCGACCCACCGCGCGTACGTCATCGCGATCGTCGCGTCGTCCGGGCGGCCGTCCCAGACGGCCACGCCGTACGTGAGAACGAGGGGCTTGCCGCGTTCGATCGTGAGCGGCTCCTTGTACAGGCCCATCGTCGCCGACAGATACGCGAACGGCGCGGACATGATGAACCACAGGGTGGGGGAGCGCACGTTGCGGGGAAGCCCGAACATGGCGGCGGTGACCACCTTGTCGCCGGCCTTGGCCGTGTAGGCGCACCAGTCGGCCGGCGCGAGGCGCTCCTCGCCGCGGTAGACCTCGCCCCTGGTCCCGGCCGAGTTGCGGAACTCGCCGCCCGAGTCCATCGACACGGCAAAGCGCATCCCCAGGCCGTGGTAGTGGGATCCGCTCAGCGCCGCCTGCGTCGCACCTTCCGGAACGCTGAACTCGGAGACCCAGGAGACGATCGTCGCCCTGAGCGCCTCCGGCCGCAGCACCGTGATCGTGCGGGTCTCGTCGAGCACCGCCTTCGTGGTCGCCGGGTCGATCCACGCGAGCGTTTCCTGGAAGCGCGCCCGCGCGGCGCCGTCCGCCGATGTCGAGACGAAGGCCCGGTGGGCCTGCGTTCCGGCGCCCGCCGCCTCGCCCCAGAAGTCGATGCCGTTGACGTTCATGGCGTACATGAGGGCGTGGTGGTGGAGGTGGTCGGACGGCGCATCGCGCAGGATGTTGACGCCGTCCGGCGTGTAGAGCTCCTGCACGTAGGGCTTGAACGGCACCTCGGCGAAGCGGTAGCGCAGGACGGGCGTGCCGTCCAGCGCCGCGAGGAGCTGCGTCTTCTCCTGCGCGAGGGTCATTCCCTTGGCGGGGTCCTGCGCGGCGCAGATGCCGGCGGCGCAGGCCGCGGCGATGACCGCGGAGCAGATGCGTGTGCGCATGGCGTTCTCCTTCCTCGTTCAGTTGCCGATGAGCGGGCGCAGGAACTTGATGCTCCGCGCGGCCTGCTCCACCGTGCCGCACTCGACCGAGAGGACGATGTCGCGCGGCATCTTCCGGCAGATCTCGATGACGGCCCGCCAGTCGACGACGCCGTCGCCGCAGGCGCACCCGACGGGCGTCCCGGTGACCTTGCCGCGCTCGGCGTCGGACTGCTGGACCGAGATGTCTTTCGCGTGAATATGGATGACGCGGCCGGCGACGCGCGTGAGCCACGCGATCGGATCTTGCCCCGCGATGTACGAGTTGCCCGTGTCGAAGTTGATGCCGATGGCGGGCGACTTGACCAGGTTGAAGATGCGGTCGAGCCCCTCGGGTGTCTTGCTGTACTGCTGGTGTTGCTCGAGTCCGATCAGAATGCCGCGCGGCTCGGCGACCTTTGCGGCCTCCATGAGGACGTAGCGCATGAGCACGTGGTCCTCTTCGACGGTCGTCCAGTCCTTCTTCGGGCCCTCGTCGGTGTTGACGATCGGCGCGCCGCACTCGGCGGCGAAGCGGATCGCCTGCTTCAGGTACTCGGTGCCGATCTCGGGTCTGACCAGCGGCGTGTGGGCCGAGAGGCTGCAGACGCCGATGCCCGCATCTTCGCAGGCGCGGCGGATCCGGAAGGGGTCATCCAGCATGGACACGCTGTGGAAGTACCCGGCCTCGCTCAGAAGCTCGCGTCCGAGGTGCACCATCGGCTCGACGTACTGGTACCCCAGCTCGGCCGCCTTCCGGACGCCCCATTCGAAGGACTTGTCCTCGTGCCTGACGAACTCCATGTTGACGCTCAATCCGATCGTGCCCATGCGTACCTCCTTGCGTACAGCGGGCGCCGCCCGCATCCCAGGCGCCGCGCGCCGGCCCTCGGCTCGACATGCCCGCCGCGCGGCGCGGGCGCGCTCCAGAGCCGTATGCTAATCCACCGCGGCACACCCGCGCAAGCGGCGATGCCGCCGGCTGCCGCGCTCCGGCGGGTCGTCCTTCCCGCGCGAGGAATCCCGATTCTCCAGCGCGGCCGCGGGGCGTCCGGCCCGGCCGTGCGGGCGCTTGCATTTTCCGGGGCTCCTGCGCACAATATACACCTCGTTCGGGAAGGGAGCCGCGCATGGTCCCTTCCGCCGGCGCCGGCGCGAGGATGTCCCGCGCAGCCGGCGCGCGTCGAAGCCAGGAGTGGAAGGAGGCCTGACCATGCCGCCCAGCAACGACACGAGCCGTGTGAAGCTCACGTGGCCGTACGCGAGCACCGCCGTCGCGGCGCTGCTTGTCCTGTGGTACCTGAAGGGGTGGTGGGCCGCGCCCTACGCCGCCGCACTCGGCATTGCGGTCCTTCTCGTGACGATCATCCAGGTGTTCAGGCGCGCCCAGGCCGAGGCGCGCGACGCGGCCGTCGAGGAGTACGCCCGCGCCTCCGCGTCGCTGCGGCAGCGCCTCGAGGGGCTCGAGGCGCACGTGGCCGCGATGCGCAGCGACTGGGAGAAGCGCTTCAAGCTGCTCGAGTCGCTGAGCTCGGACGTGACGCGCCTCGAAACCTCGTTCAACGAGATCCTGGCGGCCGAGCGCGAGGCGCGCGGCGCGGCAATCGAGGACGCGCTCACGAGCGAGACGGCGGGACGGATCGAGACGATCGAACACGGGCTCGCCGAGGTGCAGGCGCTGGTGAAGGAGATCCGCCTGGACGCGGTGCGGTCGACGCTGGAGGACACCAAGAACCGCATCGGCGATCTGTTCGCCAAGACGAGCGAGCTGCGCGAGACCCTGCACGCCGAGAAGCGCGAGCGCGAGGACGCGATCGAGGAAGCGCTCCAGTCCGAGGGCGATCTGCGCGCCAAGGCGATCCAGACGGCGACCGCCGAGCTGTTCGACGCCCTGCAGGCCGAGCGCGAGGAGCGCGCCTCGGCGTTCGAGCGCGCCATCAAGACCTTCCGCGTTGCGGCGGTGAGCGGCATCGGCGCCGCCGAGATCGATGGCGACGTTGCGGTGCCGGCCGAGGAGGAGTTCGAGCCGATTCGCGATGCGGGCGGCGAGGATGCCGCCGCCGCGAACGCCGATGCGATCGCCGAGACCGTGTCCGTGGGGGGGCCCGAGGAAGCTCCCGCCGAGGAGGCCGCGGCGGCGCCCAAGCCGAAGAGCAGGAAGCACAGGCACAAGTCGAAGTAGCCGGCGCGGCGACATCCGGCGGGTGCGGGCTGAGCGCCCGGGCGGCGCGGCCGGCGTACGCGTGCGGCCGCCGCCTCCGGCCCGGCCCCGCCCTTGACAGCGCTTTCCGCAACCCGATACCATAAGCCCACCATGCAAGTCATCGAACTCGGCGTTGTCGATTACAGCATCCTGCTCGCCTACACGGCGTTCGTCATAGGGATCGGCTTCGCGCTCAGGCGCTACATGAAGACGTCCTCGGACTTCTTCCTGTCGGGACGCAGCATCCCGGCCTGGGTCACGGGGCTCGCGTTCATCTCGGCCAACCTGGGCGCCCTGGAGCTCGTCGGCATGGCCGCGAGCGGCGCCAAGTACGGCATCGCGACCAGCCACTTCTACTGGGTGGGCGCGATCCCCGCGATGGTGTTCCTCGCGGTGTTCATGATGCCGTTCTACTACGGGTCCAAGGCGCGGTCGGTGCCCGAGTACCTGAAGCTCAGGTTCGACGAGCGCACACGCTGCCTGAACTCGATCACGTTCGCCGTGATGACCGTGTTCGCGTCCGGCATCTCGATGAACGCCCTTGCCAAGCTGCTCAACCAGCTCCTGGGATGGAACTACAACCTGAGCCTCTGGATCTGCTCGGCCGTCGTGCTGCTCTACGTCTTCAAGGGCGGCCTCACGTCCGCGATCTACACCGAGGTCCTCCAGTTCTTCATGATCGTGCTCGGCTTCACGCCGGTCGTGTACCTGGGCCTGAAGGACGTGGGCGGCTGGGACGCGATGACGAAGACCCTGGCCCAGGTGGCGCAGGAGCCCGGCACGCTCGAGCTCTCCGACAAGACGTTCGCCCCCGAGGCCTGGTCGAGCGCGTGGCAGCCGCTCCTCGGCGGCCCCTCGGCGAACCCCATGGGCGTCGACATCTTCGCCATGGTGTTCGGCCTCGGCTTCGTGCTCTCCTTCGGCTACTGGTGCACGAACTTCCTCGTCGTCCAGCGGGCGATGGCCGCGCGCAACATGAGCGCGGCGCGCAGGACGCCGCTCATCGCCGCCGTCCCGAAGATGCTGTTTCCGGCCCTCGTCATTCTTCCGGGCATGCTCGCCGTCACGCTCGCGTGGACCGCCAAGGACGGGTATCGGCTGCCGCCGCGGCTGATCGCGTCGAGCGCCTACGCACCCGCGATCAAGGCGGTGGCGGACGGGGCCGCGCAGGCGCCGGACGCCGCCTTCGAGAACGTCGGCAAGGCCGTGGGGCTGAAGCTCAGCAAGGACAAGGTCGCGGCGCTCATCGCGGAGCACGCGGCAGGTGCGCTGGCGGACACGACGCTCCGGGACCGCCTGCAGGACGCCGTCGTCGAGAACGACTACGACGGCGTGATCCTCTCGCTCGTCAAAAAGTACTGCCCGCCGGGGCTTCTGGGCCTGGCGCTCACGGCGCTGCTCGCCTCCTTCATGTCGGGCATGGCGGGCAACGTCACGGCGTTCAACACGGTCTGGACGTACGACCTCTACCAGGCCTACATCGCGCCCCATAAGAGCGACGCCCACTACATGTGGATGGGGCGCGTCATCACGGTCGTGGGGGTGCTCCTCAGCATCGCCTGCGCCTATTTCGCGAGCAATTACAACAACGCCATGGACATAGTCCAGCTCGTCTTCGGCTTTGTCAACGCGCCGCTCTTCGCGACGTTCCTCCTGGGCATGTTCTGGGCGCGGACGACCGCGCATGGCGCGTTCTACGGCCTGCTCGGCGGCACGCTGACGTCGGCGCTCTTCCACGCGCTGACCCTGGCCGCGGGGAACGCGCCAGGCCTGAAGGGCGGCTATGCGGGAGTCGTCTGGACGTTCCCGAGCGAGATGGCGCAGAACTTCTGGCTCGCGAGCTTCGCGTTCACGGCCTGCCTGCTCCTGACGCTGGGCATCTCGCTCGCGACGCGGCGGACGAAGAGCGACGCGGACCTCAAGGGCCTCGTCTACTCGCTGACGCCGCGCATCAAGGACGAGGAACAGGCCTGGTATCTGCGGCCGGCCGTGCTCGGCGTGATCCTGCTCGCCGGCTGCGTGATCCTGAACTACATCTTCTGGTAGAGAGAGGAAGCCCATGGGCCTGGACATCCGCTGGCCGATCGGCATCATGTTCGCGTTGATCGGAGCGCTGCTCGTCGTCTACGGCGCCGCCACGAACTCGGACGCGGAGCTGTACGCGCGTTCCCTCGGCATGAACATCAACCTGCGCTGGGGCGTCGTGCTCCTCGGGTTCGGCGCGGTGATGCTCGCGCACGCGTGGAAGGCGCAGCGCACATCGCCGCCGGCGGGAGGCGGTTCTCCGAAGTGAGCGTACCCGCGGCACGGGCGGCGCGCCGCCGTCCGCGCGCCGCCGCCGCACGCAAATGATTGAACGGCAATCGGTTATGAGGACCGCGCGCCGCGGGCCGCGCATGACAGAAAAATATTGTCACACGCAGCCGGTGGAGTATTGATTTCCAAACCCCGCGTGGCGTAAGATAGAGAATTGTATGGAAGGTGAGGCGTGGCGTGCGTCTTGTGGCTCTACACGCTGTGACGAGCTTTCGGAGCGTTCCTCAGGTTGGAAAGGAGGTACGGGGCGAGCACAGAGTGGGTCAACGTGGTTGAACAGACTTCGTGTTGTGTAGTTGCATATGTTTTCGGTTTCAGGGTCTGGGCTTCTTGCCGCGAAGGAGGAAGAGGATGACGCAAAACAAGTTTGTGACAAGCGTGTGCATCGCTGCATTGCTTATGGCAGGCAGTTTGTACGCGCAGGGAAAGAGCCTTGCG
>DHGK01000281.1:13160-29580 GCA_002402755.1 Planctomycetes bacterium UBA4800 | reverse complement strand
TCAGGGGAAGGGGGGAAACGCCGGCCACGGCCGGCGCCTACAAGGCCACGGGTTCACCGAGGATGCACTGCCCTTGCCGATGCACGCGCCGATGGCGTACAGTGAGCGCGGAGGCCACCAATGCCGTCGCTCGCGCTCCGCGGCATCACCAAGCGCTTCGGCGCCATCTGGGCGGTCCGGCAGGTCGATTGCGCGGCCGCGGACGGCGAGCTCCTGGTGCTGCTCGGGCCCTCGGGCTCGGGCAAGAGCACGCTCCTCATGCTCATCGCGGGCCTCCACGCGCCGACCTCGGGCCGCGTGTTCCTCGGCGACCGCGACGTGACGCGCCTGCCGCCGCACGCGCGCAACGTCGCCATGATGTTCCAGGACGCGGCGCTCTACCCGCACATGACCGTGCGCGCCAACCTCGCGTTCGGCCTCGAGGCGCGCGGCGCCTCCCGGCGGGACGCCGCGCAGCGCGCGGCGGACACGGCCGCGGCCCTCGATCTCGCGGCCGTGCTGGACCGGCGCCCCGGCGAGCTGTCGGGAGGCGAACGCCGGCGCGCGGCTCTCGGCCGGGCGCTCGCGGCCGCGCCGGGGCTCCTGCTCCTCGACGAGCCCCTCTCGCACATCGATCCCGCCCTCCAGCTCCGCATTCGCGAGGAGATCCTCGCGGCGCGGCGCGCGCTCGGCGTGACAACCGTGTACGTGACCCACGACCACGCGGAAGCCATGGCGCTCGGCGACCGCATCGCGGTCATTCACGACGGCCGCGTTCTCCAGATCGCGACGCCGGCGTCCCTGTACGCCGCGCCCTGCCACGCGCTCGTCGCGCGGGCCGTGGGAAGCCCGCCCATGAACCTCTTCGCCGCCGCGGCGACGCTGGTCTCCGGCTGCCTGGAGCTGCGCGCCGCCCGGCAGAAGTTCGCGCTCTCCGCACCGCCGTGCGCGGGGACCGGCACCGCGGAGGTGCTCGTGGGCCTGCGTCCCGAGGCCCTGCGTCCGGCGCCGGCGCCCGGCCGGATCCGCGGCCGTATTCTGCGCGTGCAACGCCTCGGCAGGGAGACGCTGGCGACCGTTGATGCAGGCCTCCCCGAGCCGCTCCGCGTGCTGGCCGCCGCCGATGCGGCCCTGGCCGCGGGCGCGCCGCTGGCGCTCGACTTCAAGGACGCGGATGCGCATCTCTTCGACGCGGCCGATGGACGGCGCATCGCGCGTCCCGCTTCGTGACCCTCACGGGGCGCCGATCTTCTGCCCGGGTGGATCGTATTCCACCGTCCTCTGCGCCGCTCCTGCTGTTTCACCACAGAGAAGACAGAAACCGCGGAGACGGGAACGTGAGACGACTGATTCGCTCTCCGGGCTTTGGCGTACTCTCTCCGTATTCGTCTCTGTGTCCTCTGTGCCTCTGTGGTTCTTCCCTTCTGCGGTCTCGCTCCTTGAGCCAGGACTTGTCCGTGTGCAGGGACGCGATGCGAGACAATGTGAACGGTTGACGTGCCCGAGACAGCCGCCGCCGCGGGGCCGGAGCCCTACTTGACGATCGTCGCGGCCTTCCTGAGCGCCTCGGTGTAGTCGTAGCGCTCCTTGGCGGTCGGCTTCTCCGCGACGAGCATCTTCCTGAGCTCGTCCTTGACCGTCTCGAGGGCCGTCGTCTTCTTCCCGAGGAGCTGGACGATGTGAAACCCGCGCGTGGACTTCACGATGCCGCTCAGCGGGCTCTGCTCGGTCAGGGCGCTCACCGCGGCATCGAACTCATCGCCGTACATGCCGGCGCGGTACTTGGGGATGCGGCCGCCCATTTTCTTGGTGTGCGTGTCGTCGGAGTACAGGTTCACCATCTCGGCGAAGTCGACGCCGTCCCGGAGCTCCCGCAGGATGCGTTCGGCCTTCGTGCGCGCGGCGGCCTCGCTCTCGGCGTCGGGCGCCTTGCCCTGCGCGCGTATCGCCACGAGCACGTGCCGCAGGTCGTAGCTGACGCCGCCCTTGCCGTAGTCGGCCTCGAAGCGCTCCTGCACCTTCTGATCGTCGACGACGCGCGACTGGGTCACGCAGCGCTCCAGCAGCAGCTCGAAGCGCATCGCCGGCGTGCGCTGCGCCCTGTACTCCTCGATCGTCATGCCGCGCTGGGCGAGCTGCTCCTTGAGCTTCGCCACATCGCCCTTGAAGAACCCCTCGACCTGGCGCTGCATCTCCTCGTCGACCTTCTGCGCCGTCTCCTCGGCCGTCACGGCGATCCCGAGCTCCTTGCTCTTCTTCTCGACCAGCAGCTCGTCGATGAAGTGCTGCAGCCGGTCCTTGCCGACCAGCCGCAGGAGGTAGTTCTTGTACGCGTCGAGCGTGATGTCCTGGCCGTCGACCCGCGCGATGACGCCTTCCGGCAGCGCGGCCTCGCCGCCGCACAGCGCCAGACACACAACCCAGTTGGCCATCACCATGTCAGCCTCCCTCGTTCCTCACCGCGGCGCTGCGCCTCCGCCCGCGGCGACGAACACGCGCCGGGGACGGCCGCGGCGCCGGACCGCGCCTACGCCTTGGCGGCCGGCTCGCCCTTCGGCACGAAACCGAACAGCACCTGCGTGGCGTTGTCGCCGATCCGGCGCGCCGACAGCTTGATGATGCGCGTGTAGCCGCCGGGTCGCTCCTTGAACGCCGGCCCGATCTCGCCGAACAGCTTCCGGACGCTGTCCTTGTCGCCCAAGCGCGCGGCGGCGACCCGCCGCCGGTGCACGCTGTCGTCCTTGGCCAGCGTGATCAACCGCTCCGCGAACGGGCGGCAGAACTTCGCCTTCTCGCGCGTCGTCACGATGTAGCCGCGCCCGCCGAACGAGCGGAACAGGCTGATCGTCATGCTCCGCCGGAGCGCCGTGCGGTGGCTCGCGCTGCGGCCCAGTCGCTTGGTTCGATCCCGATGTCTCATGCTTCCACCTTGTCCGCCGATGCGGGGGCCTCCAGGCCGAGCGTGAGCCCCCACTCATCGAGACGGCGCTTGATCTCGCTGAGCGTCGTGCGCCCGAGATTCTCGACCTTCAGCAGCTCCGCCTCCGTCATTCTCACGAGGTCCCCGACCATCGCGATGCCCTTGGCTTCCAGGCAATTGCGCGCGCGGACCGTCAGGTTGAGCTCGGAGACGTGCCGCCCGAGCTTCTGCTGCAGCTCGGCGTCGGCCTCGGGCAGCGCGCCGTGCTCGCCGCCCTCGGCGAGCCCCGTCGCCTCGGCCTGGGCCAGGTGCCCGATGCTGTCGTACTGGACGAAGGGATTCAGGTGCTTCCTGAGGATCTTCGCGGCCTCGACGAGCACCATCTCGGGCGTCACGACGCCGTTCGTCCAGACCTCGAGCACCAGGCGGTCGTAGTTCGTCCTCTGGCCGACGCGGGTCGCCTCGGTCCCGCACCTGACGCGCTGGACGGGCGAGAAGCACGCATCGACGTGAATCCTCCCGATCTCGTGCTGCCCCTTGGCCAGTTCCTCGGCCGTGACGTAGCCGCGGCCCTTCCGCGCCCACAGCGTCATCGCGAACGGGCGGTCCTCGGTGAGGGTGGCGATCACGAGGTCCTTGTTCAGGATCTCGACGGTCGCGGGGCACTGGATGTCCCCCGCCGTGATCGCCCCGGCCTTCTGCTTCTCGATCTTGAGCTGCGCCTCCTTGCCCTCGTGGATGAGGGCCCGCACCTTCTTCAGGCGCAGCACGATGTCGGTCACGTCCTCGAACACGCCGGGGATCCCCGTGAACTCGTGGGGGACGTTCTCGATCTTCACCGCGTACAGCGCCGCGCCCTCGAGCGCCGACAGGAGCACGCGGCGCAGGCTGTTGCCCACGGTCACGCCGAACCCGCGTTCGAACGGCTCTATGATGAACTTCCCGTACTCGCGCGTCTTGCTTTCCTCATCGATCGCCACCGTACCGGGAAGCTCGAAGTCACGCCACCTGACTCGCATCCGTCATCTCCTCAGCTCACGCCCTTCATTGCCACGCACCACGCGCCGCCCGCGCTACACGCGGCGGCGCTTCTTGGGACGGCAGCCGTTGTGCGGCAGCGGGGTCACGTCCTCGATGACCTTGATGTCCACGTCCGCCTGCTGGAAGGCGCGGATCGCGGACTCCCGCCCCGCGCCGGGCCCTTTCACGCGTATCTCGATCTCGCGCACGCCGAGCTTCCGCGCCTTCTCGGCCACCTTCTCGGCGGCGCGCTGGGCGGCGAACGGCGTGCTCTTGCGGCTGCCCTTGTAGCCCACGGTCCCCGACGATCCGCACACGAGCGTGTTCCCGTTCCGGTCGGTCAGGGTGATGATCGTGTTGTTGAACGTGGCCTTGATGTGGACGATCGCCTTCGCGATCGTCAGCTTCTGCTTCTTCTTGCCGCCGGAGGCCGGCGGCGGTCCTTCCTGGGCCTGGGGCTCCTGCGCCGGCCGTTCCGACTGCTGCTGCTGCTGCTTCGACATACCGTTACCTCGCTGCCTTCACGCTCTTCTTGCCGGCGACCACCTTCCGCGGCCCCTTCCTCGTCCGGGCGTTGGTCCGCGTGCGCTGGCCCCGCACGGGAAGGCTGCGCCGATGCCTGAGGCCGCGGTAGCAGTTGATCTCCTTCAGGCGGCCGATGTTCTGCTGCATCTCGCGCCTGAGCGCGCCCTCGACCGCGTACTCGCGCTCGATCATCGCGGCGATGCGGCTCAGCTCGTCCTCGGTGAGGTTCTTCGCCCGCACGTCGGGGTTGATGCTGCACTTCTTCACGATCTCGCGCGCCCGGCACGGCCCTATGCCGTAGACGTAGCACAGCGAGACGGTGACCTTCTTGTCGCTGGGAATGTCGACACCCACCACGCGCGGCATTCGAGAACCTCCCTTACCCTTGACGCTGCTTGTGCCGCGGATTGCTGCAGATCACGCGCACGACGCCGCGGCGCCGCACGATCTTGCAGTGCTCGCACATCCGTTTGACGGAACTCTTGACCTTCATTCGCGCCTCCGCTACGAGCGATACACTATGCGCCCCTTGCCGAGATCGTAGGGGGACATCTCCAGCACCACGCGGTCGCCTTTGAGAATGCGTATGAAATGCATACGCATCTTCCCCGAGACGTGCGCAAGCACCGGATGGCCGCTGTCGAGCTCCACCAGGAACTTCGCATCCGGCAGCGCCTCCTTGACGGTGCCTTCAACCTGAATCGGCTCTTCTTTCGGCATGGCTTGTCAGGCGCTCGCGGTTGATAAAAAGCCCTATCTTACCTGAAAAGATCCCCGTGTCAATCGTCTCGTGCCACGGGGTCAGGATCTCGGGGCCGTCCGGCCCCACGGCGACCGTGTGCTCGAAATGCGCCGAGAGCTTGCGGTCCGCCGTCACCACCGTCCACTTGTCGCCGAGTTCCACGACCTCCTCGGTGCCCTCGTTGAGCATGGGCTCGATCGCGAGCACCATGCCGGGCCGGAGCAGCATGTCGCTTCTGAGGACCTCCTCATCCACGTAGTTCGGCACGTGCGGCGCCTCGTGCAGCTCCGTGCCGATGCCGTGGCCGACGAACCGCTTGACGACCGAGTACCCGCGCGCGCGCGCGTAGCTCTCGACCGCATTCGAGACCTGCGAGAGCCGCGCGCCCGGCCGCGCGTCCGCGACCGCCGCATCCAGCGCCTCGATGCACGCCGCGCACAGCGCCCGCGCGCGCGCGTCCACGGCGCCCACCGGGAAGGTCACGGCGGCATCGCCGCAGTACCCCTGCCGCCGCACGCCCACGTCGAGCGACACGAGATCGCCCTCCGCCACCCTGCGGCCTCTGTGCGGGATGCCGTGCACGACCTCCTCGTTGATCGATACGCAGCTCGCCGCCGGAAAGCCGCGGTAGCCCTTGAAGAGCGGTTCCCCGCGGCGCTTCTCGATGACCTTCTCGATCGTCCTGTTGATCTCGTAGGTGCTGACGCCCGGCTTGAGCACCCGCGCGGCCTCCGCGAACGCCTCGACGACGATCGATCCCGCGCCGCGCATGAGTTCGATTTCGCGCCGGGATCGCAGGGTGACCATACGCGCCTATTCGCCGCCGCCGCGCACGAATCCGTCGTACTGCCGCACCAGCAGCTGCGCCTCGACCTTGTCCACGACGTCCAGGGCCACGCCCACCACGATCAGCATCGACGTGCCGCCCAGCAGGCTCGCCACGACGTAATCGACATCCAGGCTTCCGCGCACCAGTTCGGGCGTGAGCGCGATCAACGCCAGGAACACGGCGCCCGCCAGCGTGATGCGGCTCATGATGCGCTCCAGGTACTCGGCGGTCCTCCGCCCCGGCCGGATGCCGGGAATGAAGCTCCCGTGCTCCTGGATGTTCTTGGCGATCTCGACCGGATTGTACATGAGCGTCGTCCAGAAGTACGAGAAGAAGATGATCAGGAGAATGTACGCCACGTGGTACCAGAACGCGCCCGGGTTGAAGTACTGCCCCAGGGCCGCGAGCCCCGTGACGCCCGCGATCAGCTTGGGCGGCAGCACGACAAGCGCCTGGGCGAAGATGATGGGCATCACGCCCGCCGAGTTGACCCTGAGCGGCATGTAGTGCTTGGTGCCGCCGTACACGCGCCGGCCGCGCACCGTCCGGGCCTGCTGGATCGGAATGCGGCGCTGGCCCCGCGTGATGAAGACGACCGCCACGACGATCGCCACGAAGAGCACGGCCACGCTGAGCGCCCACACGACCTTGAACGGCCGGTCCTCGCCCGCGTTCGCGATCTCGCGCCCGAGGAACGCGAAGGCCATGGGCATGCGCGCGATGATGCCCGCCATGATCAGCACCGAGGCGCCGTTGCCGATGCCGTAGTCGGTGATCTTCTCGCCGAGCCACATCAGGAACACCGCCCCGAGGATCAGGCACAGGAGCTGCGTCCCCCCCGTGAACGTGTTCCACCAGGGGCTGTCGCGGTCAATGATCGCGATGCTCGCTTTCGCATCGCCCTCGCCGAACACGCTGCGCAGGAAGATGACTATGAATATTCCCTGGACGATCGCGACGAGCACCGTGCCGTACCGCGTGTAGCGGTTGATGGCGCGCCGCCCGCTCTCGCCCTCCTTGGACAGCGCCTCGAGGCGCGGGATCACCTTGACGAGCAGGCTCATGATGATCGATGCCGTGATGTACGGCATGATCCCGAGGCTGAAGAACGTCGCGTTCTCGAGGTTGCCGCCGGTGAGCGCGCTCGTGTACTCGACCCACTGGAGCAGCCCTCCGCGGTCCTCCTTGAGGCGCTGCTCGATCTTCTCGATGTCCACATACGGCAGGAAGACGTGCGAGCCGATGCGGTACACGAAGAGCAGCGCGAACGTCATCAGGATCCTGCGGCGCACGTCGCGGATGCCGACAATGTCCCGAACGGTCTTGACCAGGCGTTCTAGCATCCTCTACCCCACCTCGGCCGATCCGCCGGCCTTCACGATCTTCTCCTTGGCCTTCTCCGAGAACCGCACGGCCCGCACCTGCAGCGCCACCGCGAGCTCGCCGTTGCCGAGCACCTTGAGCTTGCCGTGCCGCGGCGCCAGGATGCCCTCCTGCGCGAGATACGCCAGGTCCACCGTCGTGCCCGCGGGAATCGCGGCCAGGTCCCCGACGTTGATCACGTCGTACCGGTCCTTGAAGCGCGCGTTGCTGAAGCCCTTCTTGGGCAGCCGCCGGTAGATCGGCATCTGGCCGCCTTCGGCGAACCACCGCTGCCGCCAGCCCGTGCGCGAGCCGCCGCCCTTGTGGCCGCGGCCGCTGGTCTTGCCCAGGCCCGAGCCGTCGCCGCGGCCGCGCCGCGTTGCGCGTTCGTGCGCCCCGGCGATCCGGGACAGTTCCGCCATGTCCATGGTTCTTACTCCGCTTCGAATGCGACGCCCCGCAGCCGCTCCAGGTCGCCCTTGCTCCGGAGCTGCAGCAGGCCGTCAAGCGCCGCGCGCAGGAGATTGAGCTTGTTGTTGCTGCCGATGCTCTTGGTGAGGACGTTCTTCACGCCCGCGCACTCCAGCACCGCGCGCACGACCTCGCCCGCGATCACGCCCGTGCCCTCGTTCGCCGGCAGCATGACCACCCGCGCGGCGCCGAACCTGCCCGTCACCTTGAAGGGCAGCGTGCCGTTCCTGACCGCGACCTTCTGCAGCTTGCTGCGGCCGTCCTTCAGGGCCTTCTCGACCGCCACGGGCACCTCGCGCGCCTTCCCGTAGCCGATGCCGACCTCGCCGTCGCCGTTGCCGACGACGACGGTCGCCGTGAAGCTGAAGCGCCGGCCGCCCTTGACGACCGCCGCCACGCGGCTGATGCGCACGACGCGCTCGAGGCCCTTGCCTTCCTCGGTATCGAGGGCATCATGCACATGAGAGTCGCCGCGAGTGTCCCGTTCCTGTTCAGCCATCAACGCACTCCACCGCTCAGAAAACCAGGCCGTGCTTCCGCGCGCTGTCCGCCAGCGCCTTCAGCCGGCCGTGAAACTTGTACCCGTTCCTGTCGAAGCAGACCCGGGTGATGCCGCCGGCAAGGGCCTTCCTGGCGATGAGCTCGCCCACCTTCTCGGCGCCCTTCTTGTTCCACGAGCAGGCCTTCACCTCCTCGCGCACCTCGGGCGACGCCGTCGAGGCGGCGGCCAGGGTCGCGCCGGCCGCATCGTCGATGAGCTGGCAGTAGATGTGCCGCCCGCTGCGGAAGACCACGAGACGCGGCTTGCCCGCCGCGCCGAACGCCTTCTTGCGCGCGCGCAGGCCCCGCCGCACCCGGCAGCGCTTGATCCGCGTCAGTTCACGCATCGCTCCTAACCTCCTGCTCCGCCGCTCTGGAACGACTTGCCGGCCTTGCGCACGATCCGCTCGCCCTCGTAGCGGATGCCCGTGCCCTTGTACGGCTCGGGCGCGCGGGCCTCGCGAATGTCGGCCGCAAGCTGCCCCACGGCGGCGCGGTCGGGCCCGGTCACCGAGATCTTGTAGATGTTGGTGCCCTCGACGGACACGCGCTCGGCCTTGACCTCGATGCCCTTGGGAATCTTCAACTCGATCTTGTGGCTGTACCCCAGGGTGAGCACGACGGCGCCGCCCTTGACCTCGGCGGCAAACCCCACGCCCCACACCTGCAGCACCTTCGTCCAGCCGGCCGCGACGCCCTGCACCGCGTTGGCGATCAGGGCCCGCGTCGTGCCGTGCATGGCGCGGCTGCGGGCGTCCTCGGCGGCGCGGGACACCGTGATCTCCTTGCCGTCCTTGACCGCGCAGGCGATGCCGCCGCCGATGGCCACCGCCATCTTCCCCTTGGGGCCCTCGGCGAGCAGCTCGCCGCCCTTGACGGCCGCCTTCACCCCGGGGGGAAGCGCTATGGGCTTAATCCCGATTCGAGACATGCCTGCCTCCTACCACACTTCGCACAGAACCTCGCCGCCGAGGCGGCGCTTCCTGGCCTCCAGGTGGCTCATCACGCCGGCCGACGTCGACAGAACCGCGAGCCCGAGGCCGTTCAGCGGCGACGGGATCTTGTCGACGCCGACATAGACCCTCCGGCCCGGCGTGCTGACGCGCTGGATGTGCGAGAACATGCGCTCGCCGTCGGGCCCGTACTTGAGATGCACGCGCAGGGATGCCTTCCCCGCCACGAGCTCCGTGTCGAAATCCTCTATGAACCCGTGCCGCTTGAGCACGTCCAGCACCCTGCCCTTGAGCTCCGAGTACGGAACGGCGACCTGGTGCTTGGACACCCGGTGCGCGTTGCGAATCCGCGTCAGCAGGTCCGCGATCGGATCGGTCATTGCCATCGCTCGCTCCTCGCTACCAGCTCGCCTTGCGCATGCCGGGGACCTCCCCGCGCAATGCGAGCATGCGCAGGCAGATGCGGCACACCTTGAACTTGCGGTAGTAGGCCCTCGCCCGGCCGCACAGCTCGCATCGGTTCACGCGCCGCGTGCTGAACTTCGGCTTCCGCCTCGACTTGACCTTCATGCACAGTCTTGCCACCGCGGTCCTCCTTAGCGCCGGAACGGAAACCCGAACTGCTCCAGCAGTGCGGCCGACGCCTCGTCGTTGGAATTGATGATCGAGAGCGTCACGTCCATGCCCTGCACGAACTCGACGCTGTCAAGCTCCACCTCGGGGAACACCGTCTGCTCGGTGAGGCCCAGCGTGTAGTTCCCGCGCCCATCGAACGAGCTGCGCGGGAAGCCGCGAAAGTCGCGGATACGCGGAATCGTGATGCTGATCAGCCGGTCCAGGAACTCGTACATGCGGTTCCCGCGGAGCGTCACCTTGCACCCGATCGACTGCCCCTCCCGGAGCTTGAAGCCGGCCACGGACTTCTTCGCCTTGGTGACCACGGGCTTCTGGCCCGCGATCCTCGCGAGGTCCCCCGCGGCCGCATCGAGACGCTTGGGGTTCTCGGTGGCGCGCCCCACGCCCATGTTCAGCGTGACCTTCACGAGGCGCGGCACGCCCAGGCGGTTCGTGTAGCCGAACCGGCCCATCATGAACGGCACGACGTCCTTCTCGTACCGTTCCCGAAGTCGCGGAAGCGCCATCGCGCACCTCCCTATGCCTTGTCAATCGCCTGGCCGCTCTTCACGGCGCAGCGAACCTTCGCATCGCCATCGCGGCGGACGCGGTACCGCGTCGGCCGGTCGGAGGACGGATCGACGAGCAGCACGTTGGAGACGTCGATCGGCGTCTCGCGGCGGATGCGCCCGCCCTGCGGGTGCTTCTGGCTCCGGCGCACGTGCCGGTAGTGCAGGTTCAGCCCCTGCACGACGACCTTGCGCTTGTCGAGCAGCACGCGCACGACGCGGCCGCGCTTGCCCTTCTCGTCGCCGGCGATCACTTCCACCAGGTCGTTACGCTTGATCGTGAGCATGTCGCGCTCCTACACCACTTCCGGCGCCAGCGAGATGATCTTCATGAAGTTGCGGAGCCTGAGCTCGCGCGCCACGGCGCCGAATATGCGCGTCCCGCGCGGATTGCCGTCGTTGTCGATGAGCACCAGCGCGTTGCGGTCGAACCGGACGTACGAGCCGTCGCTCCGCCGCACGGGAAAGCGCGTGCGCACGATCACCGCGCGTACGACCTCGCCCTCCTTGACGTCGCCGCCGGGCTCGGATTTCTTCACCGAGCCGATCACGATATCGCCCACCGACGCGTAGCGGCGCTTGGTGCCGCCGAGGACCTTCACGCACATCACTTCCTTCGCGCCCGTGTTGTCGGCCACATCGAGCCGCGTTTCTGCCTGGATCATGCCTCGCCTCCCGCCGCGTGCTTGACGACCCGCGCCAGGCGCCAGCGCTTGGTCTTGGAGAGCGGCCGCGTCTCGACGATCTCGACCACATCGCCTTCGTGCGCCTCGCGGCGGGGATCATGGGCGTAGAACCGCGTCGCGCGGCGCACGTACTTCTCGAACGTCGGGTGCTTCACGAGCCGCCCCACATCGACGACGATGGTCTTCTCCATCTTGGCGCTCGTGACGACGCCCTGCACCGCGACCCGCCGTCCGCGTTCCTGCTCAGCCATTGTCCTTCGCCCTCTTCAGTTGCTTCTCGCGCAGAATCGTGAGGAGCCGCCCGATCTCGCGGCGCTTCTGCCTGAGCGCGCCCGGGCTTTCCACGTCATCGCTTCCCGCGCGGAGGCGCAGCTTGAAGATCTCCGACCTGCGCTTCTCGACTTCCGTGCGGATCTCGTCCTCGGGGAGCTGCCGGATCTCAGAGGTCTTCATACGACCTGCCTCCTCGCGACGAACTTGACCTTGATCGACAGCTTGCGCGCGATGCGCGCCAGCGCCTGGCGCGCGAGCGCCTCGGACACGCCGCCGACCTCGTACAGGATCTTGCCGGGGCGAACGACCGCCGCGTAGAACTCCGGCTCGCCCTTGCCCTTGCCCATGCGCGTCTCGAGCGGCATCGCCGTGATGGGCTTATCGGGGAACATGCGGATGAAGAGCCTGCCCTGGCCCTTCAGGAAGTGCTGCGACGCGAGGCGCCCGGCCTCGATCTCCTTGGCCGAGACCCAGGCGCACTCCAGCGACTGCAGGCCGTACTCTCCGAAGGACACGACGTTGCCGCGCGTGGCCTTGCCCTTGGCGCGGCCGCGCTGCTGCTTGCGGTGCTTAACCCTTTTTGGCATGAGCGCCATAGGTCTGCTCCTTCCTCTCGGAGTAGAGGCCGCGGTAGATCCACACCTTGACGCCGATCGATCCGTACGTGGTGTGGGCCTCCGTCATGCCGAAGCTGATGTCCGCCTGCAGCGTCTGCAGCGGGATCTTGCCCTCGCTCATGATGACGCGCCGCGCCATCTCCGCCCCCGCCAGGCGGCCGCCGACGGCGATCTTGATGCCCTTGGCGCCCTTCTGCAGCGAGGTCTTCATCGTCATCTTGAGCACCCGGCGGAACGCGCCGCGGCGCTTGAGCTGCTCGGCCACCTGCTCGGCGACGAACTGCGCCTCCAGCTCGGGCGTCGGAACCTCGATGATGCTCAGGTTGACGCGGCGCTTCGTCAGCGCCTCGAGCTCCGTCTTGAGCTCCTCGGCCTGCTTGCCCTGGCGTCCGATCACGAGGCCCGGCCGCGCCGTCTTCACGATGATCGTGACCTGTTCGCGCTCGCGCTCGATCTCGACCACGGGAATGCCCGCGCCCTTCAGATCGCGCTTGTCGCGGATGAGCCGCCTGATCCTCTGGTCCTCGACCAGGTAGTCGCCGAACTCGTTCTTCTGGGCGTACCATCGCGAGCGCCAGTTTTCGGTGACGCCGACGCGGAATCCGGTTGGCCAAACCTTCTGTCCCATCAGGCCTTCTCCTCGTGTTTCCTCAGGACCACGCTGATGTGGCTCGTGCGCCGGCGGATGCCGTACACGCGGCCCATCGCCCGCGGGCTCCAGCGCTTGAGCACGGGCCCCGGGTCGGCGTACGTCTCCGCGACGACGAGGTCATCCGCATCGACGTTGCCTTCCTGCTGGGCGTTGGCCATCGCCGACTTGATGACCTTCGCGATCATGGGAGCGGCCCGCTTGTGGATGTGCTTGAGCTGCGCGAGCGCATCGTTCACCGGCAGCCCTCGGATCACATCCATCACGCAGCGCACCTTGCGCGGTCCGATCCGCGCGAGGCGGTGTTTCGCCGTGAACCCGTCGTCCGTTTTCTTCGCCGCCATGCTGCCGCCTCGTCTCACTCAGCCTTCGCTCTGCCGGATGTGTGGCCGCGGAAGACCCGCGTGGGCGCGAACTCGCCGAGCTTGTGGCCGACCATGTTCTCCGTCACGTAGATCTGCCGGAAATCCTTCCCGTTGTGGACGAGGAACGTGTGGCTGACGAACTCGGGGACCACCGTGCAGGCGCGCGCCCAGGTCTTGATGGGCTTGCGGTCACTGGTCTCCTTCTGCTGCATCACCTTCCGGAGCAGCTTCGCATCCACGAAGGGCCCTTTTTTCAACGACCTGCTCACGACGCCACCTCCTCGGCCGCCTTACTTCTTCCTGCGCCTGATGATGTACTTGCCGCTCTCCTTGCGCGGGTTGCGGGTCTTGCCGCCCTTGGCGAGCACGCCCGTCGGAGAGCACGGCGGGCGCCCGCCCTTGCTGCGGGCCTCGCCGCCGCCCAGCGGATGATCGCACGGGCACATCGCCACGCCGCGCACGTACGGCCGCCAGCCGCGGTGCCGGTTCCTGCCGGCTTTGCCGATCCAGACGTTCTGCCGCTCGATGGTGCCGACCTGCCCCACCGTCGCCCGGCACCCGAGGTGCACGAGCCGCACCTCGCCGGACGGCATCACCAGGTGGGCGTAGTCGCCCTCCTTGGCCAGGACCTGCGCGAACATGCCCGCCGAGCGCGCGATCCTGCCGCCCTGCCCGATGCGCATCTCGATGTTGTGCACCATCACGCCCTGCGGGATGCTCCTGAGCGGCATGCAGTTGCCGACCTTGACGTCGACCTTGTCCCCGGACAGCACATCCGCGCCGACCCGCAGCTCGCGCGGCGCGATGATGTAGCGCTTCTCGCCGTCCCGGTAGCACACCAGCGCGATGCTGCAGTTCCGGTTCGGATCGTACTCGATCGACTCGACCCTGGCCGGAATGCCGTCCTTGCCGCGCTTGAAGTCGATCCTGCGCCAGATCGACTTGTGGCCCCCGCCGCGATGGCGCGACGTGATGCGGCCGTGATTGTTGCGCCCGCTCCTGGTCGCGATCTTCTCGCACAGCGACTTCTCGGGGACCGTCGCGGTGATCTCCTCGCCGTCCAGCACCGTCGCGAGGCGCCGTCCCGGCGACGTCGGTTTGTAGCTCTTGATGCCCATGCTCGCGCCCTCGCTCAGTAAACGTCGATCTTCTCGCCGGGCCGCAGGTGCACGATGGCTTCCTTCCAGCCGCGCGTCTCGCCCATCTTCGCGCCCATGCGCTTGTGCTTGCCCGCCTTCGTGCGCGTGCAGACGCGCACCACCTTCACGTTGAAAATCGACTCGACCGCCCTGCGGATCTCGATCTTGTTCGCGGCCGGGTGCACCCTGAACGTGTACTGGTTGACGTGCTCGATCGACGAGGTCGTCTTCTCGGTCAGGATCGGGGCGAGAATCACCGTGTAGGGGTCCTTCATGCCTTTGCCTCCTCGGCGCCCAGCAGGGCCTCCAGGGCGCCGCGCGTCAGGAGCACCTTCTCGCGGCGGACCATGTCGTAGGCGTTGAACTCGCGCACGGGAACGACCTTCACGCCCGGGATGTTCCGGCAGGCCAGGTACACGTTCCTCGGGACTTCCTCCATGCCCACCAGGCAACTGCCCGTGATACCGAGGCGCCCGAGCTGCGCGGCCATCTCCTTGGTCTTGGCCGCGTCCAGCGCGAGGCCGTCGACGACGACCACCTGGTTGTCGACGATCTTCCACAGCAGCGTCGAGCGCACGGCGAGGCGCTTCTGCTTGCGGTTGATCGCGAACGAGTAATCGCGCGGCTTGGGGCCGAAGATGACGCCGCCGCCGCGCCAGATCGGCGAACGGCGGGAACCGGCCCGCGCGCGGCCCGTGCCCTTCTGCGCCCAGGGCTTGCGGTTGCTCTTGTTGACCTCGGCCCGCGTCTTCGTGGACGCCGTCCCGGCGCGGCGGTTCGCGCCGTACATCACGACCGCGCCCTGGATCAGGGCCGGCCGCACGCGCGTGCCCAGCGCGGCCCGCGGCACGGCGATGCTCGCCACCTTGTCGCCGCTCTGATTGACCACCGTCACCGAAAGATCCGCCATGGTTATCCTCGCGACACTCAGCGCTTGTACGTGCTCTGCTGCACGACGACGTACCCGCCCATGGGGCCCGGCACCGCGCCCCGCACCACGAGCAGATTCCGTGCGGGATCGATCTTCACCACGTCGAGGTTCTGCACCGTCGCCTTGCAGTTGCCCCACTGGCCGGGCATGGGCTTGCCCGGCAGCACGCGGGCGGCGAAGGCGGAGCCGGCCGAGCCGATCTCGCGCACGTTCTTCGCGCCGTGCGCGCGCGGCCCGGAGTTGAAGTTGTGGCGCCGGATCGTGCCCGAGAACCCGTGCCCCTTGGTCGTGCCGGCCACGTTGACGAGCGCGACGCCCTCGAAGACCGCCACGGTGAGCCGGTCGCCCGCCTTGACCTCCGTGCCCTCGATCGGGGGCACTTCCCCGACGATGCGCGCGGCCGCGCCGCCCGCCTTCGCAAACACGCCGGCCATGGCCTTCGTGGGCTTCTTCCGCGTCTCGCCGAAGCCGACCTTCCACGCCGCGTAGCCGTCGCGCTCCACGGTCTTGACCTGGAGCACCGTGCACGGGCCGATCTCCAGCATCGTCACGGGCACCATGTCCCCGTTCTCGGCGAACATCTGCATCATGCCGAGCTTTCGGCCCAGCAGTGCGCGCAATTCATTCTGCGACACGGCGTCACCTCACCTCACGTCTTGATCTCGATGTCGATGTACACGCCCGCGGGGACGTTCAGCTTCTTGAGCGCATCGACGGTCTTCGCCGTCTGCTCGGAGATGTCGATGATCCGCTTGTGCGTGCGGATCTCGAACTGCTCGCGGGACTTCTTGTCGATATGCGGGGATCGAAGCACGGTGTAGCGCTCGATCCTGCTCGGAAGCGGCACGGGACCCGACACCTTCGCGCCGGTCCGCTTCGCGGTCTCGGCGATGGTCGCCGCCGCCCCGTCCAGGACGTGGTGGTCATAGGCTTCCAAGCGAATTCTCATCTTGTCCATACGTATCGCTCCCGACTGACGGCACAGGACCGCAGACAGAACCTGCGCACCGGATCAACGCGGCGAGCAGCCTGTTTTCATGGAAGCGCGGCATCCCGCCCGCAGGCCCGGCAGAGCCCCGGCAGGTCGCATGGCGCCCCCGAGTTTCGGCGTTTTCCGGAAAAGGTGAAAAGCCTGAATTATAGGACTTCCCGGGCGGTTGTCAATAGCCCTTCCGGCACGCATTCGGGCGCTCCCGCGCCGCCCCGTCCTCAGCATGCGGCGACCGGGAGCGTAA
>DHGK01000281.1:0-13099 GCA_002402755.1 Planctomycetes bacterium UBA4800 | reverse complement strand
TGGAGGCGCGAGGCTGGAGGCGCGAGGCGCGAGGATACGAAAAGATGAAAGCACCTGAGGAGGGCGGCGAAGCCGCCCCCTAAGATTCCGTCGTCTATCCTCAGCCTACAGCCTATAGCCTATAGCCTACGTCAGAAATCGAACCTCGCCGCCACGTCCGGCGGGGCCGGGGCGAAGCCGCAGGGCTCGAGCGTCATCGTCCCGCGGCCCTGCGTGAGCGATCTCAGCGTGCTCATGTAGCCGAAGGTCTCGGCCAGCGGGACCTTGCCGCCGATGCGCTGGCCCGTGCCCATGATCTGTGTCTCGTGGATCTCGCCCCTCCGGCGCGTCATGTCCGAGCTCACCGTGCCGTAGTACTCGACCGGCACGAAGATGTCGAAGCGCACGATCGGCTCCAGGAGCACGCTCCCCGCCTTCGCCGCGGCCGCGTTGAAGGCCTCCTGCGCCGCCGCCGCGAACGCCACCGCGGTCGACTCGCCCACCCGGATCTCCCCGTCCGTGACCTGGACGTGCAGGTAGATCCACGGGAAGCCGAGGTACCCGCCGCCCTCGATGCCGCCGTGCAGCCCCTCCTCGATCGCGGGCCAGAACTCGCGCGGCACGCGGCGCGGATCGAGCTTGATCGCGGTCGCCGGCTTGAGCCGCTCGCCGTCGGGCACGACCTTCACGGCCAGGCGCGCGAAGTGCCGCCGCGCGCCGAGTTCCTTCTCGAACACCGCCGCGGCCTCGGCCTCGGCGCCCACCGTCTGGCGGTACCAGACGCGCGGCCTGCCGACGACGACCTTGACGCGCCATTTCTCCACCAGCCGGTGCACGTTGACCTCGAGGTGCAGCTCGCCCATGCCGCTGATGATCAACTGCCCCGTCTCGTCATCGGCGCGCCACGCGAACGTGGGGTCCTCCTTGGCGAGGTAGCCCAGGCACTCGATCAGGCGGTCGCGCTCGGCCGCGCTCTTGGGCTCGATGGCCTGCGACACGACGGTCTCCGGGAAGCTGATGCCCGCCAGCACGATCGGCTCGCGCACATCGCTCAGGGTGTCGCCGGTCGCGACATCCTTCAGGCCCCGCATCGCGACGATCTCCCCGGCGCTCGCCGAGTCCAGCTCCTGGCGCGCCTCGGCGTGCATGAGGAAGATCTTGCCGACGCGCGTCTTGAGCCTCTTCCCCGGCACGTAGACCTGCTGCCCGCACTTGACCTTGCCCGAGTAGATGCGCGTGAAGAGGATCTCGCCGTGCGGATCGAACTGCAGCTTGAAGACGAGCGCCGCGAAGGGCGCGTCGGGCGAGGGCTGCCTGGCCAGCGTCGCAGCGCCGTCCGGGCTCGTGCCGGCGATCTCGCCGCGGTCGATCGGGCTCGGCAGGTAGCTGATGACGCCGTCGAGCAGCAGTTGCACGCCCTTGTTGCGGACGGCGGCGCCGCAATACACCGGCAGGATGTCGCCGCGCAGGACGCCCGTCCGCAGCGCGCGCTCGATGTCCTCCCGATCCAGGGCGGCGCCTTCGAGGTACTTCGCGAGCAGCTCCTCGGAATACTCGCACGCCGCCTCGACGATGGCGTCCCGCGCCTGCGCGGCGCGCGCCGCGAGCGCCGGCGGCACGGGCCGCCGCGTCATCGTCCGGCCCTCGTCCTCCTCGGCGAAGAGGACCATCTCGCCCGCCAGGACATCGATGACGCCGCAGAAGTCGCGCTCGGCGCCCACGGGCAGCGCCATCGCGAGCGGCGCGGCGCCGAGCCTCGCCCGCAGCGTGTCCACGGCATGGTCGAAGTCCGCGCCGGTCTTGTCGAGCTTGTTGATGAACGCGATGCGCGGCACGCCGTAGCGGTCGGCCTGGCGCCAGACGGTCTCGCTCTGCGCCTCGACGCCGGCGCAGCCGTCGAAGACGCCGATCGCGCCGTCGAGCGCCCGGAGCGACCGCTCGACCTCGCAGGTGAAGTCCACGTGGCCGGGGGTGTCGATGATATTGATGCGGTGGTCGCGCCACTGGACCGTCGTCGCCGCCGCCGTGATCGTGATGCCGCGCGCCTTCTCCTCGGGCATCCAGTCCATCGTGGCCGTGCCGTCATCGACTTCCCCGATGCGGTACTCGCGGCCCGTGTAGAAGAGCATCCGCTCGGTGACCGTGGTCTTCCCCGCATCGATGTGGGCGATGATGCCTATGTTGCGGAACCGCCTGAGGTCCATGCCTTCACCGCCGCCGGCCGAGGGCGGACGCCAACGACGCCGCGGCGATCACCGCCACGCGAAATGCGCGAAGAGCTTGTTGGCCTCCGCCATCTTGTGCGTGTTCTCGCGCCACTGGATCGCGGCGCCTTCCTTGCGGTACGCCGCGGCCAGCTCGTCGGCCAGGCGCTCGGCCATGGGCTTGCCCTTCCGCGCGCGGCTCGCCAGGAGGATCTGGCGGATCGCCAGGCTCTGCTGCCGCTTGGGATTGATCGCCATGGGCACCTGGTACGTCGTGCCGCCCACGCGGCGCGACCGGACTTCCACCTCGGGCTTCACGTTGTTCAGCGCCGCGTGGAACACCTTCAGGCCTTCTTCGTCCTTCACTCGTTTTCCAAGGAGGTCGATGGCGCCGTACACGATCCGCTCGGCCGTGCTCTTCTTGCCGCGTTCCATCAGGCAGTTGACGAACTTCGCCACCACCAGGTCTCCGAACCGGCCGTCGGGCACGAGGAACCTGTCGGTCGACTTGAACTTGAACTTGGCCTTCTTCTCCGGCTTCTTCTTGCCGCGCATGCCGCCGCGCATCATAGCCATACGTCAGTGCTCCTAACCTCGCTTCGCCCCGTACTTCGACCGGCCCTGCTTGCGCCCCTCGACGCCGCTGGAGTCCAGCGTGCCGCGGATGATGTGGTACCTGACGCCGGGCAGGTCGCGCACCCTGCCGCCGCGGACGAGCACGATGGAGTGCTCCTGCAGGTTGTGCCCCTCGCCGGGGATGTACACCGTGACCTCCTTGCCGTTCGTCAGCCGGACGCGGGCGATCTTGCGCAGGGCGGAGTTCGGCTTCTTCGGCGTCATCGTCCTCACGGACAGGCAGACGCCGCGCTTCTGCGGGCACTTGTCCAGGACGGGGGACTTGCTCTTGCGCGTCACCTTCCGCCGCCCTTTCCTGACGAGCTGATTGATGGTCGGCATGCCGAACTACTCCGTGCTCTCTGAGCTCTGATCCGCGGGGACCGCCTCCGCAAGCGTGGCCGGCGCGGCCGGCGCCATCACGTCGGGGGCCGCCTTCTTCACGCCCAGAAGGTCGTAGCCGCGGAATCCCGTACCGGCGGGCACCTTGTGGCCCAGGATCACGTTCTCCTTGAGGCCCACAAGACGGTCGACTTTACCCGAAAGCGCCGCCTCCGTCAATACTTTGGTCGTTTCCTGGAAGCTCGCGGCCGAGATGAAGCTCTCGGACTGCAGCGACGCCTTCGTGATGCCGAGCAGCAGCGGGGTCGCGGTCGCGGGCTTGCGGCCCTCCTTGACGAGCTGCTCGTTGACGCGGCGGAACCGCACCTTGTCCACCACGCTGCCGGGCAGGAACTCGCTGTCGCCCGGGTCCATCACGTTCACGTTGCGCATCATCTGCGAGACGATGATCTCGATGTGCTTGTCGTCCATGCCCACGTTCTGCGAGCGGTAGACGCTCTGCACCTCGCGGAGCAGGTACTGCTGCACGGCCTCCTCGCCGTTGATGCGCAGGATGTCCTTCGGGACGAGCGGCCCGTCGACGAGCGGCTCGCCCGCCCTGACGTGGTCCCCGCGGTGGACGCGCAGGTGCTGCTTGCCGTGCGGCACGAGGTGCTCGCGCCGCATGCCGGACTCGTTGTGCACCACGATCGTCGTCTTGCCGCGCTTCTTCTCGCCGATCTCCACCACGCCGTCGATCTCGCTCATGACCGCCGGATTCTTGGGCCGCCTGACCTCGAAGATCTCGGTCACGCGCGGGAGGCCGCCCGTGATGTCCTGGGTTCCCGTGATCTCGCGCGGCGTCTTCGCGAGCATCGTGCCCGCGGCGATCTTCTGGCCGGGCTCGACCTCGATGTTGGCCTTCTCCGGGATCGGGTACAGGCCGAGCGCGTTGCCCTCCCGGTCCTTGATGATGATCTGCGGGTGCAGCTCGCCCTTGTGCTCGATGATGATGCGCCGCACGCGGCCCGAGGCGGGATCGAGCTCCTCGCGCATCGTCACGCCCTCGACGATGTCGTCGTACTCGACGTGGCCGCTCTTCTCGGCCAGGATCGGGATCATGAAGGGATCCCAGGTGAAGAGCTTCTGCCCGGCCTTCACCTGATCGTGCTCGGCCACGGCGAGCTCCGCGCCCGACGGCACGCCGTGGCGCTCGAGTTCCCGGCCCTTGGCGTCGTTCAGGACGATCTCGCCGTTGCGGTTGAGGACGACCAGCTTGCCGGTGTCGGTCTTGACGACCTTGAGGTTGATGTACGCCGCGGCGCCGCGGTTCTTGGCCTTGACCTCGCTCGCCTCGATGATGCGCGATGCGATGCCGCCGATGTGGAACGTGCGCATCGTGAGCTGCGTCCCGGGCTCGCCGATCGACTGGGCCGCGATGATGCCCACGGCCAGGCCGTCCTCGACCAGCCTCCCGGTCGAGAGATCCATGCCGTAGCAGCGCGCGCACACGCCGATGCGCGCCTCGCAGGTGAGCGGCGAGCGCACGCGGACCTTCTCGTAACCCATCTCCTCGACGCGCTTGGCGATCTCCTCCGTGATCAGCTCGTTCTCCTCGACCACGACCTCGTCCGTGATGACGTCGACGATGCGGTCGCGGGCCACGCGGCCCCGAATGCTCCTCCACAGCGGGATCTCGATCTTGTCGCCCTTGTAGACGACGCCCTTCGTGATGCCGCGGAGCGTGCCGCAGTCATCCTCGGTGACGACGACGTTCTGGGCGACATCGGCGAGCTTGCGGGTCAGGTAGCCGCTGTCGGCCGTCTTCAGGGCCGTATCGGCCAGCCCCTTGCGCGCGCCGTGGGTCGAGCTGAAGTACTCCAGCACCCGCAGCCCCTCGCGGAAGCTCGCGCGGATGGGCGTCTCGATGATCTTCCCGGACGGCTTGGCCATGAGGCCGCGCATGCCGGCGAGCTGCCGGATCTGGGTCACCGAACCCCGGCTGCCCGAGTCGACCATCATGCGGATCGGGTTCACGAACGGCTTGCCGTCGACCACATCGCCGCGGAGCTCCTGGATCAGCTCCTCGCCGACCTGCTCGCTCGCGTGCGTCCAGAGGTCGATGATCTGGCCGTAGCGCTCGCCCTCGGTGATCACGCCCTTCAGGAACTCGTGCTGGACGCGGTCGACCTCCTTCTGCGTGCGGTCGAGGATCGCCCACTTCTTGCGCGGGAACTTGAGGTCCTCGTTCGCGAACGAGACGCCCGCGCGGGTCGCCATGGTGAACCCGAGCGCCTTCATGTCATCGAGCAGCGCCAGCGTCGCCTTCCTGCCGAGAATCTGGTAGCACTCGTGGATGACGCGGCTCAGGTTGCTCTTGTCCATCGTGAGGTTGTAGAACGGCATGCCGCGCGGGAGGATGTCGTTGAAGTGCACCCGCCCCACGGTCGTCTCGTAGATGCCCTTCGCGCCCGTCTCCACGCCGCTCGGGCCGATCACCTGGATGCTCTCGGGCAGCCGCACCTTGATGCGCGAGTGGAAGCACACCTTGCCCGCGCCGTGGGCCTGGAACACCTCCAGCGTGTCGGCGAACGTCATGTTCTCGCCGGGCTGCCCCGGCACCGCCGTGGTGATGTAGTAGCAGCCGAGCACGATGTCCTGCGACGGCGCGATGATGGGCCGGCCGTCCGCCGGGCTGAAGATGTTGTTGGTCGAGAGCATGAGCGTGCGCGCCTCGACCAGGGCCTCGAGGCTCAGGGGCAGGTGCACGGCCATCTGGTCGCCGTCGAAATCCGCGTTGAACCCCTCGCACACGAGCGGGTGGATCAGGATCGCGTTGCCCTCGATGAGCGTCGGCTCGAAGGCCTGGATGCCCACGCGGTGCAGCGTCGGCGCGCGGTTCAGCATCACCGGGTGCTCCTGGATCACCTCCTCGAGGATGTCCCAGACCTCCTCGGCCTTGCGCTCGAGCATCTTCTTCGCGCTCTTGATCGTATCGGCCAGGCCGAGCTCCTTCAGGCGCCGGATGATGAAGGGCTGGTAGAGCTCCAGCGCGATCTTCTTGGGGAGCCCGCACTGGTGCAGCTTGAGCTGCGGCCCGACCGCGATCACGGAGCGCGCGCTGTAGTCCACGCGCTTGCCGAGCAGGTTCTCGCGGAAGCGGCCCTGCTTGCCCTTGATCATGTCGGTGAGGCTCTTGAGCGGCCGGCTGTTCGAGCCCACGACGGGCCGGCGGCAGCGGTTGTTGTCGAAGAGCGCATCGACCGAGTGCTGGAGCATGCGCTTCTCGTTGCGGATGATCACGTCGGGCGCGTTGAGGTTGAGCAGCTTCTTCAGGCGGTTGTTGCGGTTGATGAGCCGGCGGTACAGGTCGTTCAGGTCGCTGGTCGCGAAGTTGCCGCTCTCCAGCAGCACCAGCGGCCGCAGGTCGGGCGGAATGACGGGGATGACGTCGTAGACCATCCACGCCGCGTCGTTCTCGGAGTCCTTGATCGCCTTGACGATCTTGAGGCGCTTGATGACCTCCTTCTGGCGCTGCTTGGAGCGCGTGGTCGCGAGCTCGGCCCGCAGCTCCTCGCACAGCTTGTCGAGGTCCAGGCGCCGGATCAGCTTCCGGATCGCCTCGGCGCCCATGTCCACGTCGAAGTCGGCGCCCCACTTCTCGCGGGCGAGGCGGTACTCCTCCTCCGTGAGGAGCTGCTTCTCCTTCAGATCGGTGGTGCCGGGGTCGATGACGACGTAATCCTGGTAGTAGATGACCCGCTCCAGCGAGGTCGTCTTCATGTCGAGCAGGTTGCCCAGGCGCGAGGGCATGGCCTTGAAGAACCAGATGTGCACGACGGGGGCCGCCAGGGCGATGTGGCCCATGCGCGTCCGGCGCACCGAGGAGTGCGTGATCTTGATGCCGCAGCGGTCGCACACGATGCCCTTGTGCTTGATGCCCTTGTACTTCCCGCAGAAGCACTCCCAGTCGCGCTCGGGCCCGAAGATGCGCTCGCAGAACAGGCCGTCCTTCTCGGGGCGGTAGGTGCGGTAGTTGATGGTCTCGGGCTTCGTCACCTCGCCGTACGACCACGAGAGAATGTCGTTGGGCGATGCCAGGCGGATGTAGACCGAACGAACCTCGTTGATCTTCTCGCTGAATATATCCGGCATGTCAGTCCTCACTCTCCCAGGGCCTTCGCGTCCTTGCGGAGCTCGAGAAAGAGCCCGAGGCCGCGTATCTCGTGGCACAGCACCTCGAACGAGACGGGCGTGCCCGGATCGAGCGTGTGCGTGCCCTTGACCATGGACTCGTAGATCTTCGTGCGGCCGTCGACATCGTCGGACTTGACCGTGAGCAGCTCCTGCAGGACGTTCGCCGCGCCGTAGGCCTCCAGGGCCCAGACCTCCATCTCGCCGAAGCGCTGGCCGCCGAAGCGGGCCTTGCCGCCGAGCGGCTGCTGGGTGATGAGGCTGTACGGGCCCGTCGCGCGCGCGTGGATCTTGTCATCCACCATGTGGTGGAGCTTCAGCATGTAGATGAAGCCCACGGTGACCTTCTGCTCGAAGGACTCGCCCGTGCGGCCGTCGTACAGCGTGACCTTGCCGCTCTCCGGCAGGCCCGCCTCCTTGAGCGCGGCCTTGATCTCCTCCTCCTGCGCGCCGTCGAACACCGGGCACACGGCCCGGAATCCGAGCTTCGCCGCGGCCCAGCCCAGGTGCGTCTCCAGGATCTGGCCGAGATTCATGCGGCTCGGCACGCCGAGGGGGTTCAGCACGATATCGACCGGGGTCCCGTCCTCCAGGAACGGCATGTCCTCCTCGGGCACGATGCGCGCGACCACGCCCTTGTTGCCGTGCCGGCCCGCGAGCTTGTCGCCGACCGAGAGGTTGCGCTTGGTGGCCACGTAGATCTTGACCATCTCCAGCACGCCCGTCGGCAGCTCATCGCCGCGGTTGATCTTGTTGATGCGGTGGTTCTTGTCGTCCTCCAGGGCCTCCAGGCGCTCGATGTGCCGCCGCAGGCACTCCTGGAAGGCCGCGATCTTCTTCTCGGACCTGAGCGACTGCTGGATGGGCTCGACGGCGAACTTGACGTGCTGCACGCTGCCCTTCTCGCAGAGCTTCTTCGCGCTGAGCGGCTTGCCGCCGTGCGCATCGGCCGCCGGCTTGCCGAGCACCCCCTCGAGCTCCTCCAGCAGCGCGTTCGTGCCGTGCTGGAACTCCTTGCGGAACTCCTTCTCGATCTCCTCGGCCTCGGTCTTGTCCTGCTGGCGGTCCTCCTCGGACGCGTGCGCGCGGCGCGCGAACTTCGCGGTGCCGATGATGAAGCCCTCGACGCCCGGCGGCACCTCGAGCGAGTCGTTCTTCACGTCCTCGCCGGCGCGGCCGAAGATCGCGTGCAGCAGCTTCTCCTCCGGCGTGAGCTCGCTCTTGGACTTCGGCACGACCTTCCCGACCAGGATGTCGCCCGGCCCGACGCGGGTCCCGAGCCTGACGATGCCGTCGTCGTCGAGGTTGCGGAGCACGCGCTCGGAGACGTTCGGGATCTCGCGCGTGAACTCCTCGCGCCCCAGCTTGGTCTCGCGGATCTCGATCTCGAAATCGTTGATGTGGACCGACGCGAACGCGTCCGTCTTGAGCAGCCGCTCGCTCACGACGATCGCATCCTCGAAGTTGTAGCCGTCCCAGCTCATGAACGCGCACAGCACGTTGCGGCCGAGGGCGAGCTCGCCCACCTTCGTGGCCGCGCCGTCCGCGATCACCTGGCCGGCCTTGACCTTCTCGCCGGCCCTGACGCAGGGCCGCTGGTTGAGGCACGTGCGCTCGTTCAGCCCCTCGAACTTCCGCAGCGCGATCGGGCGGTCGTTGACCGCGACCCCGAGGCTGTCCGCGCGCGTGACCACGCCGTCGTCCTCGGCCTTGACGACCATGCCGGAGTTGCTCGCCACGGCGTGCTCGACGCCGGTCGAGACGAGCGCGGGCTCCGCCTGGATGAGCGGGACCGCCTGGCGCATCATGTTCGATCCCATGAGCGCGCGGTTCGCATCGTCGTGCTCGAGGAACGGGATCAGGCTCGCGGACACGCCGACGAGCTGCTTGGTGCTCACGTCGACGTAGTCGATCTCCTTGGGCTCCACGAGCAGGAAGTCGCCGTTGCGCCGCGCGAGGATCTGATCGCCCTCGATCCTGCCCTTCGGGTCCAGGACCGTGTCCGCCGGCGCGATGGTCTTGTTCTCCTCCTCGTCGGCGCGCAGGTACGTGACCTCATCGAGCACCTTGCCGTTCTTCACGCAGCGGTACGGCGTGATGAGGAAGCCGTACTCGTCGATCGCCGCGTAGGTCCCCAGGCTCGAGATCAGGCCGATGTTCGTGCCTTCCGGCGTCTCGATGGGGCAGATGCGCCCGTAGTGCGAGATGTGGACGTCGCGCACCTCGAACCCCGCCCGCTTGCGGTTGAGGCCGCCGGGCCCCAGCGCGCTCAGGCGCCGCTCGTGCGTCAACTGCGCGAGCGGGTTGGTCTGGTCCACGACCTGGGAGAGCTCCCCGCGCGCGAAGAAGAACTCGATCGCCGAGGACACGGTCTTGGAGTTGATGATCGCCCGCGGCGTGAGCTTCTCCTTGTCCGCCGCCAGGCTCATGCGCTCCTGGACGGTGCGCTTGAGCTTGAGGAAGCCCTTGCGGAACTCCTCGCTCGCCAGCTCCTCGATCGTCCTGACGCGGCGGTTGCCGAGGTGGTCGATGTCGTCGACCAGCGCCTCCTTGCCCGAGGTCCGCAGGTCGAGAATGTACCTGATCGAGTTGATCAGGTCCTCCTTGTTCAGCGTCATCTCGGTCTCGGGCACCTGCTGCCCGAACTTGCGGTTGATCCTGAACCGGCCGACGCGCCCCAGGCGGTACTTGTTGGGGTTGTAGAACTTCTCGTAGAAGAGCTCCTTGGCCTTCGCGAGCTGCGGCGGGTTGCCGGGGCGCAGGCGCTGGTAGATGCGGATCAGGGCCTCCTCGTGGCTGCGCGCCGGATCCTCCTTGAGCGTGTTGAGGACCAGGCCGTCCTGCCCCTCGAGGATGACGCGCACGGTCTGGTCGCCGGGCTTGCGGTCCTTGAGCAGGTTCTTCAGGAAGCTCTCGGTGATCACCTCGCCGGTCGCCAGCAGCACCTCGCCCGTCTCGGGGTCGTTGATGTCGTGGCCCGCGATCTGGCCCTTCAGGCGCTTGAGCGCGGTGCTCGCGCTCAGCTTCACGTCGGCGGTCTCGTAGAAGAGCTTGATGATCTCGTCGTCGGTGCCGTACTCCTCGGCCATGGCCCTGAGCAACGTCGTCGCCGCGAAGCGGCCGCTCTGGTCGATCCTCACGACGAGGGTGTCCTTCTTCGTGACGTTGACCTCGATCCAGGAGCCGCGCTCGGGGATGATGCGGCAGGAGTGCAGGCGCTTGTCGCTCGTGTGGAACTCCTCGGTGAAGTCCACGCCGGGCGAGCGATGGAGCTGGCTCACGATCACGCGCTCGGCGCCGTTCACCACGAACTCGCCGCCGCCGATCATGAGCGGGATCTCGCCGAGATAGACCTCCTCCTCGACCGGCTGCTCCTTCTCCAGGCGCACCCGGATCTTGAAGGGCGTCCCGTAGCTGAGCTGCAGCTTGCGGCACTCGTCGGGGCTGTACCGCGGCCGGCTCAGCTCGTAGCCGATGTACTCCAGCGACAGCTTGCCGTCGTAGCTCTTGATCGGGAAGATCTCCCGCAAGATGGCTTCCAGACCGAAATTCTCGCGCTCGGCGTGGTGGAGGTCCCGCTGGAGAAATCGCTCCCACGCCTTCACCTGCAGGTCCATCAGGTTGGGAAGCGCGATGGCATCCCGCACGTTCCCGTACGTCCGAATCTGAATGGTGTCCGTCATGGTCTCAGGCTTTCCGCCTCGCGCGTACGTGCGGCGTACGCCGCCGGCGCGCACCGCACATCGTTCCCTTGGTTCTCACGCCGCAGGCGCCGCCGGGTGCCCCCGGCGCGCGCCCCCCTCCCCGCGCCGCCGCGCGCGAAAACGCCGCCGGCCGCCGGGAAACCCCGGCGGCGCCGCGCCGATGGCAGACTCCGCCCGCGCTCGATGATGGCAGCGGCACCCCGTCGCAGGCACGGGGCGCGGACACGGTGGAAGCCGGATGCACGGC
The DNA here is from genome assembly GCA_002402755.1 of Planctomycetes bacterium UBA4800. GTDB lineage: Bacteria > Planctomycetota > UBA8108 > UBA8890 > UBA8898 > UBA8898. The sequence continues at coordinate 1,835 of DHGK01000281.1, read as the reverse complement.
TGCCGCGGCGGGCGGGCGGACACGGCCCCTCGACGGCGCGGGACGGACTCCGAGCCCCTCCGGTTCGCGGCACGCCGTCGCGCCGCGGCCGCCCCGCATCATCCGTTCACTCCGGCGGTCCGCAACTGGATGTGCTGCCGAATCTGCCACCGCGGTGAACACGCTACTTCAGCTCGATCTCGCCACCGACAGCCGTAAGCTGTTCCTTGATCTTCTGCACCTCTTCCTTGGTGGCTCCCTCCTTGATCGGCTTGGGAAGGCCCTCGACGAGCGCCTTGGCCTCTTTCAGCCCGAGATTCGTGAGCTGGCGCACGGCCTTGATGCACTGGATCTTGTCGCCGCTGTAGCTCTTCAGAATCACGTCGAAGCTCGTCTGCTCCTCCGCCTCGGGCGCCGCCGCGGGCGCGCCGGCGGCCGCCGCGACCGCGATCGGCGCGGCCGACACGCCGAACTCCGCCTCGAGCGCTTTCACCAGCTCGACGAGCTCGAACACCTTGAACTGCTTGATGTCCTCGATGATCTGCGCGACCTTCTCCGACCTGGCCGCAGTTGCCTGGGCTTGTTCCGACATGTGACCTCCTCAGAAGCGCTCCACGTCTCGGCACCGCCGCGCCGGCGAACTCCCGCCGGGGGATCCTCCGCGTGAGGGCTCCTATTCTTTCTTCGTGTCCTTGATCGCCTGCAGCGCGCACACCACGCTGCGCATGAGGCCGCCGAGCACGCCCACGAACCCGCGCAGCGGGCTCGCGATGCCGCCGACCGCCTGCGCGATCAGCACCTGCATGGGNNGGGATCTTCGCCAGTTCGACGACGTCGCGCGTCCCGATGACGCGGCGATCGAAGAGCCCGCCCTTGATGGCGACGTTCTTGTGGTCCTTGCACCAGTTGACGAGCAGCGCCGCCGCCGTGACCGCGCCGTCGCCGCCGAACACGACGGCGGTCGGCCCCTTGAGCATCGCGGCCAGGCCGTCATCCTTGGCGAGCGCCTCGGACGTCGCCTCGCCNNAGCGCGCGGCGGTACAGCCGGTTCGGCACGACGTTCATCTGCACGCCCTTGGCGCGCAGCATGCGCCGGAGCGCGTCGGCGTCCTTCGCCCCGAGCCCGCGGAAATCGACGAGCACGCAGCTCTCGGCGCCCGGAGCCCACTGCTTGATCTCCTCGACTATCATCGTGCGAAGCGCTTTTGCCATGGTCGCCTCCCTACACCGCGAGCTTCACGCTCGGGCTCATGGTGCTCGACAGATAGGCGGCCTGAATGAAGAGCCCCTTGATGCCGCTCGGACGCATGCCCTGCACATGCTCCAGCATCGCGGTGACGTTCTCCACAAGCTGCGTCTCCTCGAAGGACCGCTTGCCGACCGGCACCTGCACGTTGCCGCCCTTGTCGTTGCGGAACTCGACCTTGCCGGCGCGGAACTCGCGCACGGCCTTCGGCACGTCCTCGGTCACGGTGCCCGACTTGGGCGAGGGCATCTTGCCCTGCGGCCCGAGCACCTTTCCCAGGCGGCCGACGTGCTTCATCATCTGCGGATGGGCGACGGCGACGTCGAAGTCCATCCAGCCGTCCATGATCTTCTTGACCAGGTCGGCGGAGCCGACCTCGATCGCGCCCGCCTGGGCCGCCTTCTGGGCGTCGTCGCCCTCGGCGAACGCGATCACGCGCACGGTGCGGCCGATGCCGTGCGGCAGGCTGAACGACCCCCGCACGTTCTGCGTCGACTGCTTGGAGTCGATGTTGAGCCTGAGGACCAGCTCGACGGTCTCGTCGAACCTGGTCATCGCGAAGCCCTTGAACATCTTGACCGCATCCGGCACCGGCACAGCCTCCGCAGCC
>DHGK01000285.1 GCA_002402755.1 Planctomycetes bacterium UBA4800 | reverse complement strand
TCACCGACAGCGGGGACAACGTGACCGCCAGCACGCCCGGCGATCTGCCGATCGTGCTGCGGCATCTCGTGGAGCGCAAGGCGAGCCGCGCGCTCGTGTCGGGCATCCACGACCCCGGCTCGGTCGAGCGATGCGTTGCGGCCGGCGAGGGCGCGACGGTGCGGCTTTCGGTCGGCGCCTTCATCGAGACGCGCTTCGGCCCGCCGTTCGACGCGGAGGCGAAGGTGGTGCGCCTCGTAAAGGAGCAGCGCGCCGCCGTCGTCGCCATCGGCGGCGTGACGGCGGTCCTCGGCCGCTCGTTCTTCGGCGGCGTCAAGGACTACGAGCCCTTTGGGCTCGATCCCTCGAGCTTCAAGATCGTCGTCATCAAGTGCGGCTACGCCTATCCCGGCCACACCGGCATCGCGCCGCGGCACATCATGCTCCTGACGCCGGGGACGGGAGACATGCGGATCGAGCAGCTCGATTACGTGCGGCGGCGCAAGCCCGTGTTTCCGTGCGAGCCCGAGACGGCGTTCGATCCGGCCGCCGAGTAGGTTGCACGCATCGAGAGGAGGTTGCATGATTCCGCACGAGAATCTCTCGTCGCCTTCGTTCGCCCGCCGCCGCGCGAATCCCAGGGCTGCCGCGGCCATCGCTTGCGCCGCCGGCGCGTTTCTTCTCCCGCTCGCGCGCGGCGCGGATGAGCCCCGCGCGACGGACTGGCTGCGCGACGCCCGCCTCGGCGTCTTCATGCACTTCCTGCCGGGCGACCCGGCGGGCCTGGCCAAGGTCGATGCGTTCGACGTGCCGGCCGTGGCCGCGCAACTGCGCGAGATGGGCGCCGGGTACTTCGTCCTCACGCTCGGCCAGAACTCGGGCTTCTTCAACTCGCCCAACCGGGCCTACGACCGGATCACCGGCTACGCGGCCGGGGAGCGCTGCGCGCGGCGCGACCTGCCGCTCGATCTCCAGCGCGCGCTCGCGCCCGAGGGCATCAAGCTGATGCTCTACCTGCCGTGCCAGACGCCGAACCAGGACCGCCGCGCCCAGCGGGCATTCGGCATCCGCGAGGGGCCGGCCGACCAGCCCATCGACGAGGCCTTCGCGCGCAAGTGGGCCGAGGTCATCGCCGAATGGTCGGTCCGCTACGGCGACCGCGTCGCCGGCTGGTGGTTCGACGGCGGCTACGCGCACGTCGGGTTCAACGAGGCCATCGGCCGCATCTACGCCGAGGCGGCGAAGCGCGGCAACCCGCGCGCCATCGTCACGTTCAATCCCGGCGTCAAGCTCGTGCGCCACACCCGCGCCGAGGACTACACGGCCGGCGAGCTCAACGACCCGTTCGACGTCCTGCCCGCGTCGCGCTGGGTCGACGGCTCGCAGTGGCATGCGCTGACCTTCCTCGGCTCCGCGTGGGCACGGCGCGACGTGCGCCACCCGGTCGAGCGATGGGTCGCGTGGGCATCCGCCGCGACGGCGAAGGGCGGTGCGGTGACGCTCGACCTCGGCCCCACCTGGGACGAGCGGACGGGCCCCATCGGAACGTTCGACGCCGCGCAGGCCGCGCAGGTCAAGGCCGTTCGCGCCGCGGTGGGAACCGCTTCGGCAAACGCTCCCCGCCCGCAGGCGGCCGCGCCGCGCAAGCCCAACGTCGTCTTCATCCTCGCCGACGATCTCGGCTGGGCCGACACGACGCTCTACGGGCGCACGAAGTTCTACCGGACGCCGAACGTCGACCGGCTGGCCCGGCGCGGCATGACCTTCACGCGCGCGTACTCGGCAAGCCCCCTGTGCTCGCCGACGCGGGCGAGCATCATGACCGGCCTCAGCCCCGCGCGGACGGGCATCACGGCTCCCGTCTGCCACGTGCCGGAGGCGCTCCTCGAAGCCGCGGCGGAGACGACGGCGCCGCCCGACTGCAAGGCGACGGTCTGCCGCAGTGCCACGCGGCTCGTCGCCGACTACTTCACGCTGGCCGAGGCGCTCAAGGCGGCCGGCTACGCCACCGGCCACTTCGGAAAGTGGCATCTCGGGCCCCAGCCGTACAGTCCGATCGAGCACGGCTTCGACGTCGATGTCCCCCACTGGCCGGGCCCGGGTCCCGCCGGCAGCTATGTGGCGCCGTGGCGGTTCCCAAGCTTCAAGGAGCGCGCGCCCGCCGAGCACATCGAGGACCGCATGGCGGCGGAGGCGGCCGCGTTCATCGACGCGCACAAGGACCGGCCGTTCTTCCTCAACTACTGGCAGTTCTCGGTGCACGCGCCGTTCGACGCCAAGCAGGCGCTGATCGAGAAGTATCGCGCGAAGGTCGACCCCGCCGATCCGCAGCGAAGCCCGACCTACGCCGCCATGGTCGAATCGTTCGACGATGCGATCGGCACGCTGCTCGACGCGCTGGATCGCTGCGATCTGGCGGACACGACCATCATCGTGTTCACGTCGGACAACGGCGGCAACATGTACAGCGATGTGGACGGCACGGCGCCGACGAGCAACGCGCCGCTCCGCGGCGGCAAGGCGACGCTCTACGAGGGCGGCGTTCGCGTGCCCTGCGTCGTCTGCTGGCCCGGCGTCGTCGCCGGCGGGGCGCGCAGCGATGCCGTCGTGCAGAGCACGGACTTCTACCCGACGCTCCTCGACATGCTCGGCATCGCGCCGCGCGAGGGGCAGGTCTTCGACGGCGTGAGCATCGTGCCCGCGCTCAAGGGCGGGCGGCTCGCGCGCGAGAGCATCTTCACGTTCTTTCCGCACAATCCCAGGGTCCCCGACTGGCTGCCCCCGGCGGCCGCCGTGCACAAGGGCGAGTGGAAGCTGATCCGCATCTTCCACGGCGGCGAGGGCGGCGCGCATCGGTTCAAGCTCTTCGATCTCGCGAACGACCTCGGCGAGGCGAACGACCTGGCGGCGAAAGAGCCCGCGCGCGTCGAGGAGCTCGATGCGCTGATCGAGCGGTTCCTGGCGGACACGAAGGCCGTCCTTCCGCTCCCGAACCCGCGCTTCGACCCCGCGGCCTTCCGCCCGGAGGACGAAGGCAAGTCCAGGCGCACGGAGAAGGAAGGGGCGGCCGCGGCCGGCTGGACGCCGAGCAGGGACTGCACGCTGGCGCTTCGCGACGGGGCCCTCGTCATCACCGCCACCGGAGGCGATCCGTACCTGAGCGCGCCGCTCGGGGCGCCGGCCCCGGCCGGGCGCTACGCCGTCGAGCTGACGATGGCCTCGACGGCGCGCGGCAGGGCGCAGCTCTTCTGGCGCGAGCGCGGTGTCGCGCCCGCCTTCTTCCGCGACCGCAGCGTGCTCTTCGACCCGGCGCACGACGGGCAGCCGCACGACTACCGGGTCGAGTTCGACGCCGCGCATCCGGTTCTCGCCCTGCGGCTCGATCCCGCGCAGGCCGCCGGCGAGGTCCGCCTGTCGGCCGTGCGGCTCAAGAACGCCGAGGGCGCTGTCGTCCGCGCGTGGACGTTCCGGGCCGAGGCGGCCGCGGACGGGAAGGCGGCGCGGTAGGCGTCGCCGGCCGGCGCGGAGCACGCTGCGCCGCGGACTCGTGGTCAACGAGTTTCCCATTCGTCCACAATTCGTGCTCGCTGAGATCCATCGCGTCGTTCCACGAGACCCCGTACCCTCCGGCATCGACACGCACGGCGCGGAAGAAGGCCGGCTCGTTGAGGAGCCGGAACTCCGGCCGTGCGAGGAGCGGGCCGCACTCGTAGATCTTCTCGACGCCGTTGTCGAAACGGATACGCAGGCGCGACGATCCCATGGCCGTCACCGCCGTGATTCGCGGGATGTCCTGCACGGGCGAGAACTCCAGGTCGCAGAGCACTGCAACCAGCGCTCCTCACGCCATTCTACCCGAGTCGTGACGTCAAGCCAGGACGGACGCCGGCAGCGGCCGCCGTCGTTCGCCGGGATCGCCGAAGGCATCGGATCGCCTGCATCGCCCGCGTGTGCCCCGGTGAAGGCGGTCACGGGTCCTCGTGCGCGTGGCCCCGCCTTGATGGCGCCTCCCGCGGCGGCGTACCATCGAGGGACGGAGGTGCGCACATGCTGTGTCGACGCTCTTTTTGTCTTCTGTGGCCCGCCCTCGTCGTGCTGTCGGCGTGCGCCGCCGACCGCGCGCCGGCCGCGCGCAAGATCTACATCGTCACCGACCTGGAGGGCGCGACCGGCGTCTACAAGTTCGCGCAGACGCGCGAGCCCGGCAACCCGCTGGGCCGCGAGGCGAACGAGTACCTCATGCACGACATCGCCGCGGTCGTCCGCGGTCTCCGCGAGGGCGGCGCGACCGAGATCGTCGTCCTGGACGGCCACGGCTCCCAGGCCTTCGTGCCGCACCTGATGGAGCCGGGCGCCAGGTACATCACGGGCAAGCCGCGGCCCGATGTGTTGTGGGGGCTCGACGATTCCTTCGACGGCCTGGTGCTCCTCGCGCACCACGCGATGATGGGAACGCCCGACGGCGTTCTCCATCACACCCAGTCCTCCCGCACGGAGAACCGCTACTGGTACAACGGCGTCGAATCGGGCGAGCTGGCGCAGGTGGCCGCCGTCGCGGGGCACTACGGCCTCCCGCCGATCCTCGTCACGGGCGACGAGGCGACCTGCCGCGAGGCCCGCGCGTTCTTCGGCCCCGCCTGCGTGACGGTCCCCGTCAAGCGCGGCATCTCCAGGGAGGCGGCCGTCCTCTACCCCTTCCCCGAGACGAGGGCGGCGCTCGTCGAGGGCGCGCGCCGCGCGATGGCCGCGCTGCCCGACTGTCCGACCTACAGGATCGCGACGCCGATCAAGGCAAAGAAGACGTACCTGGAACTGGACGAGAAGGGCGCGCCCGTGAAGGAAGCGACCAAGGAAGGGACGATCACCGACGTCCTGCAGCTCTTCAGCTTCTGACCTTCGTCTGCAGGAACTCGAGCAGCCCGCCGGGGTCATCGGTGCCGATGCGGATGGCCCGACTTCCCATCACGACGCGCACGCAGTCGAAGCCGCCGATGTTCCAGAGCATGCCCCTGGCCGTCCAGTGGATTCCCCAGCCCCCGAAGAACGTCGAGCGGTCGCGCTCGACTCCCGTCATCGCGGCGTAGGGAATCGTCTTCTTGAAGAGCGGAATCGGGCCGAACCGCACGGCCAGCCGGTCGCCCTCGTCGCGGACTGTCAGACCGGCGAACGCGAACGACAGGAAAACGAAGAGAAGCGCCACGGCCCCGAGCACGAGAACATGCGGAAGCTCGCCGCCGGGGGTGAACAGCATCAGGACGAGGCAGCCGATTGCCGACGCCCACAGGATCGGGCGGATGATGCCCTTCTGCGTGCGCTCGTACGCCGGCGTTCCCGCCGCGCGGATCCCATCCGAAACATCGACGCGCTCAACCGGGGGATCGTCGGTCATCATTCCGTCAGTCTCCCTTCCCGCCTCCCCTCTCTCCTCCTTTCTCGGCTCGTTCGCCGCCCGCCTGCGGCGTTTCACACAGGAACTTCTCGAGCGCGTCGAGTTTATCGGTATTGATGAGATCGA
>DHGK01000177.1 GCA_002402755.1 Planctomycetes bacterium UBA4800 | reverse complement strand
GGCGGTCTTTCTCCGTTTTCTTCTCTGTGCTCTCTGCGCCTCTGTGGTTTCTTTTCCGTCAGATGCCGCATGTCTGTGCATCCAAGCACGGCGAGAAAACCGTGAACGGTTACGTTCTCCGAAGATCGCCGCGAAGGCGAGCACAAGCCCCGCGCGCGTCAAGTCTCGACGTCCCGCCGTCGCGGCGTCCTCATGGTTCCGCGCCCTCCATCATCAGCGCCATCCCCTCGCGCCGACTCGCGGCGGCGCAACGTGGTTTCATCGTAATCAAGGCGCGATCGTCGTGTCAACATACACGCGACAGCGCACGCTCCCCTTGACCGGCGCCGGCCGCAGCGCCTATACTCCCGGGCTGCGGACCGCGAGCCGGGACTGCGGCCGCACGCCGCCCCGCTGCCCCGACGCAACCATGACAGACAGACAAACGCCGCGCAGAACCGTCCTGGTCGTCACCAATCTCTTCGCCCCGGCTCTCGATACCTCAGTCTTCAGAATCTTGAAGTTCGTCAAGTACCTGCCCGAGTTCGGCTGGCGGCCGGTCATCATCCCCGTCGAGGTCAGGAAGCCGCGCCGCATGGATGCGCGCCTCCTCGCCGACGTGCCGCCCGAGGCCGCCGTCATACGGCCCCGGCGCCCGTTCCGCCGGTTTCTGTCCGAGATCCTCGCCCTTGTCCGCCGGGATCCCGTGTTCGGATCGCGCGCCGGCCCTTACCGCGCCGCCGTCCGGGCGATCCCGCGAATCGCCCGCGACACCGGCGCCGAGGTCTGCCTCGTGACGCTTCCGCCGGCCGGCCTCTCGTATCCGGCCCTCAAGGCGATGGAGGCGGGCCTGCCCGTCGTCCTCGACTTCCGCGATCCGCCCACGATCCTCGAGAAGCTCGGGCGCGACGGCAAGAATCCGGCGCGGGCGCGGTTCTTCGAGGATGCCGAACGGCAGGCCATCCGACAGGCCCGGCGCGTCATCCTCAACACCGAGGCCGCGCGCGCGGCGGCGGAGGCCGCGGGCCTCGCGACCGCGGCCGGCTTCGACGTGATAACGAACGGTTACGACGAGGCCGAGTTCGCCGGCATCGATGCTGCACCGCCCGCGGAAGTCTTCACGATGCTCTACACCGGCAGCGTCCACGAGGCCTCGCACATCGCCAACTTCATCCGCGGCCTGGAGCGCGCCCTGCAGCGCATCCCCGAGATGGGAACGCGCAGCCGCCTGGTCGTCCTCGGCGACGCCCGTTTCCTCGCGCAGGCGGCGCGCAGCCCGGCGGCGGCCCTCATCGAGGAGCGCGGCTGGGTGCCGCGCGCCGAAGTCGCGCGCGCGATCGCGAACGCTCACGCCTGCCTCCTCTTCTGTCCGCCGAGCACGACGCCGCTCCGCGTCCCGTCGAAGCTCTACGAGTACCTCCGCGGCGCCCGCGAGATTCTCGCGTTCGTCAACGAGGGCGCGGCGGCGCAGGTGATCCGCGCCGCCCGCGCCGGTACCGTGACAACGCCGGAAGACCCCGAGGCGATCGCCCGCGAGGCCGCACGCGCGTTCCTGGCCTGGCGCTCGGGCGCCGCGCCGGACAAGAATAGGGGCGCGATCGCGGCGTACGAGCGGCGAGCCTTGACCGCGCGTCTCGCGGCGATCCTGGCGGAGGCCTCGGTGCGGCCCGCGTGAGGGCCGGCGCGGCCGGGAGCTCGGCCTGCGGAGAAAGGAGACGCGCGTCCATGGACATCTACCTCAACGGCGCCGGCTTCGAGAACAAGGGCGCCGAGGCCATGGCGTACACGGCGGCGGCGGAGCTCGGCCGCCGCATTCCGGGCGCTCGATTCCACGTCAAGGCGCCGGGGGGCAGTGCGGCGCTGCCGGCGGGCGCAGGATTCCTTCCTGTGAGCGGCCGCCGCCGCGCGACGGCGGCCGACCTTGCCGCGTTGTGCCGCGCCGTCGTCCGCCGGCCTTTCCTTGCGCTCCTTCTCCTCCGGCAGAGGCGGAGGGCGCTCTTCTTCGAACGCCTGGGACGGCTCGATGCCTGCGTCGATATAAGCGGCTTCGCGCTCGGCGATGCCTGGGGCGCCGGGTCCGCACGCCGTTGCGCCGCGCTCTTCCGCTACCTGAAGTCGTGCGGCCGCCGCTGCGTGTTCCTGCCGCAGGCCTGGGGTCCGTTCACCGACCGAGGCGTCGCCCGCGGCGCGGTGCGGACGATAGCCTGCGCCGACCTCGCCTTCGCGCGGGACCGCCGCTCGTTCGAGTACCTGACGAGCATTCCCGGGATCGCCCGCCGCAAGATCCGCCGGGCCTGCGATATCGCCTTCCTCTTCCGCGACGCGGGCGCCGAGGCCGGCGCGCGCATTCTCGCAGGACGGGGCATCGCCGGCCCCATCGTCGGCATCGTCCCCAACATGCGGGTGTACGAGCGCAGCGAAGGAACGGAACAGGCGAACGTCTACATCAGGCTTCTGGCGGATGTCGCGCGGTTCGTCCGCACCCGCCTGACCGCCGTGCCGCTCCTCCTGCCCCACGAGGTGCGGCCGGGAGACGGGGCCGCACGCGATGACCGGTTTCTGTGCCGCCTGGTCCAGGAGTGTGCGGGCGGCCCCGACGCGGCGCCCGCGTTGACCGATGCGGCGACCGCCGCCGAGCTCAAGGCGATCATAGGGCGTTGCGATATGCTCGTCGCTTCCCGGTATCACAGCATCATCGCGGCGCTGTCGCACCGCGTCGTTCCGGTCGCCCTTGGCTGGTCGCACAAGTACGCGGAGCTCCTGCAGGACGCGGGCATCGCGCACCTCGCATTCGACATCGGACGGGCGGCGGCCGCCGATGTCCTCGCGTGCGTTCGCGAGGCGTACGAACGCAGGACCGAGCTCGGCCGTACGATCGATGCAAACGTCCGCGGCATGGAGCGTTCGGCTGAAGACGCGCTCGACGCAACGAGCCGCGTCCTGACCGAGAGGGAGTGACGGCGATGGACGCGACAGCGAGGCGGGTCGGCGCCGCGGGCACGCCCGGCGCAGACCGCGCCGGGCTCGCCCGCGGCGTTGCAGGATCTCCCGCGCGGTTGTTTGACCGCCGAGGAGCATCCGAGTATGATCCCGGCTGATGACAACGCCAACGAGATCTCCTATGGGCGAGTTGGGAGCTGCCGATCATGACATTGTCCATTATCATCGACGGCGGGCTTAGCATACCCAAATGCGGAAGAAACCCGCTGCGCTGGCTGTGGTTTCGCTGGGGGCGCTATCTGGCAGTCCGCCACCGTGGGGTTCGCGTGCACCGAACCTGCCGCATTCATCCGGAGGCGCGGATCAATCCTCGCGGCGGTCAACTCACCATCGGCGCGCGCACCAGGATTGCGCCGGGCGCATGTATTCAGGGTCCGGTGACGATCGGCGAGGATTGCACGGTGCAGATCTACTCGGTGATCGTCGCCGTGCGCGGCGGTCCGATCACAATCGGCAACGATGTGCATATTGCGCCCCACGTCATGATGATCGCCGCGAACCACAAGTTCGTCGATACCGACATCCCGATCGGCAAACAAGGCATCGAGGCCGCCCCGATCACGATTGAGGATGACGTCTGGGTGGCCGGCAGAGTGATGATCACCGCAGGAGTGCGCATCGGCCGCGGCAGCGTCATAGGCGCGGGCGCGGTGGTCACGAAGGACATTCCTCCGTGGTCGGTTGCGGTCGGCGTTCCTGCGCGGGTGATCAGGACGCGGAAAGCGCAACAATCTGACAACGCGTGAGTCTCAATGGTCGAGCACCGCACGCCAGGAACCATGGGCAATGAAGCGCCGAAATGATTGAGATATCCGACAAGAGACTGTGTACCGGCTGCGGGGCGTGCGCGAGCATCTGCCCGCACGACGCGATCGCGTTGGTCTTGGACGAGGAGGGATTCTGGTATCCGCACGTTGACACGGCACTCTGTGTAGACTGCGCGCGCTGCGAGAAAGTCTGCCACATGTTACATCCTCAAACCGAGGAGCCGTCCTTCACAGGGACGGTCTTTGCGGCATGCCTGAAGGATCGCGGTGTTTTGCCGGAAGTCTCATCCGGCGGAGCGGCATGGGCGCTTACCCAGGAAACGATCCGTCAGGGGGGCGTCGTCTATGGCGCCGTGCAGCCCGGTCTTTTCAACACGACGCACATGAGAGCCGAGGAGTTGCAGCAGGCGGTGGCTTTCCGTCGGTCCAAGTACCAGGAAAGCAATATGGGCACGATATACAGGCGGGTGAAGGCGGATCTGGATGCCGGACGGAACGTCCTTTTCACCGGGACCGGCTGCCAGGTCGCGGGTCTGTACGTCTATCTAGGCACGAGACCGGCCGGCCTCATCACGTGCGATGTGGTGTGCCACGGCATTCCCTCGCTGCGTATGTTCAAAGACTACATCGATGCGTGTGAGCGCGCAGAGCGCCAAGAAGTCGCCGGCATTGTCTACCGCGACAAGTCGCGCGGCTGGAAATACAACCAAATCGCCATCTATCTTGCAGATGGGCGGGTTATCAAGGAATGGTGCGGATCTCACCCCTACCACTCCAGCTACCTTGCCGGCCTTATCTCGCGCCCATCCTGCGAAGGCTGCAGGTACCAGCGCCTGAGCCGCGTATCCGACATCACGCTCGCGGACTTCTGGAAATACCAAGGGAGACTCTGCGCCGGGAATGAAGAACGCGGGGTCTCTCTGGTGGTGTGTTCCACTGCGGCGGGACGGGAATTGCTTGACCGTGCGTTGCCGCTGCTGGACGCGGAACAGGTCCCCGTTGACGAGGCGATCGGAAGCTGCCGGCACCTCACGAAACCTGCGCCCTTCCATCCGCTGCGCAACGGGTTCTTCGCGGCATCTCGTATCGTCGGGTTCATGGCGAGTTACCGCATATACAGGATCTGCACACGGATCACGGCGTTTCTGCGCAGATGCACGGGGCATCGGTCACGCCGTCGCACCCACGTGCAGATTTCGTCCGTATGACGCTGCGTGTCCGTGTGTCACGCCGCGCGGCAACTCGTTCCATTCTGCATCAGCGTCCGACGCCGGCAGGAGTTCCGGGAGTGCGCGAAGATATGCACTCGATACCGCCTGACGTGGAGCGATTCCCGGATTCGGAGTGCTGCTCGGAGGACAAAGGAAAACACGGATGCACGCACTGCGTCTCAGCGATGGCATGAGTCTCCCGGTGCTCGGCATGGGAACGTTCGGCATCACAGAGGAGAACATGCCGCGTGCAATCGCGGCGGCCGTCGCCGCAGGGATCCGCCTATTCGACACCGCTCCGAATTACGGAGTGGAGGGTGCACTGGGACGAGCGCTCGCACAGACAGGATTAGGACGCGAAGAGATCATAATCGTCGACAAGGTCGATACGCGGGATCAACTCAAGCCTATCCGCAGTGCTCTCGAGGAGTGCCTTGCACGATTGGGAACCGACTACGTTGATCTCTACCTGATCCACTGGCCTTTTCCGGGACGCTATGTTGCTACCTGGCGGCAGATGGAACGGTTATGCCGCGAGGGGCTGGTCAAGTCCATCGGAGTGTGCAACTTCATGCCCCACCATCTCGCCCATCTGATGCGCACGTCGACGACCGTTCCCGTGGTGAATCAAATAGAGTTGCATCCCCTGTTCACGCAACGGAGCACGGTCGAGTATTGCAGAAAGAACGACATCGCAGTCATGGTCTATTCCCCATTCGGGAGGATGAACCCTGCGCTGATGAGCAATCCGCTTCTCGATTCCCTCGCCAGGAAGCACGGGAAGACGGTCCCGCAAATCATCGTGCGATGGAATATTCAGTCAGGCTTCAGCGTCATTCCGAAGTCTGAATCCCCTGCGCGTATTCGAGAGAACGGCAATGTGTTCGATTTCTGCTTGTCAGATGCGGACATGACGGCCATCACCGCGCTGGACTGCGGTATGAGATTCCGCTTCGACCCAGAGGACCTGTCACGGTATCCCTTGTCGCGCCCGTATCGTTTCTGGCTCGAAGCCCGGAGGTGGGTCAGGACGCGACTGCTGAAGAACGTCTTTTCTCAACGCGAAGACCCTGCATTCCGCACTTCCCGCGGCGAGTCTTGAGTAGCGTACCGTCGCCGCCGACCCGGGCCCTACTCCGCCCCCTGCACGCGCTCGACGAAGCCGAACGCGGCATCCGTGTCGAGGCTCTCCTGCCCGAGCACGCCGGCATCGCGGACCGGCCGCGCGGCGCGCGCCGGAGCCCGCACCCCTACCGCGCCATCCGATTGAGGAGCCGCATGCGCTCCGGGTGGTCGGGCTCCAGGTCCAGCACCATCCGCCACTGCGTTCGGGCCTTGTCGTACTCCCGCGCCTCGGCGTAGGCATTCCCGAGCTTGAGATGCAGCGCGGCGTTGGCGGGGGTCTCGCCGACCGCCTTCGTCAGGAACTCCGTGTATCCGGCGAGATCGCCGGCCTGGTTGCGCCGGTCCGCGACCTTGAGGTACGCATCGACCAGCGTCGAGCCGTAGGCCTCGCGGTCGAGCGCGATGGCCTCGCCGAGCAGCGCCAGGTACTCGTCGTAGCGGCCCGTCCCGAACGCCGCCTGGGCGTGGTAGTACAGAAAGAGCGCCTTGTCCCCCTCGGGCACCTTCGGGCCTATCGCCGTAAACCTCGCGTACGCCTCCGCGCAGCGGCCCGCGTTCAGGTAGGTCGTCGCCAGAAGGACATGGATGTCCGGCCGGTCGCCCATGCCGTCGGCGAGCGCCTTGGCGAGTTGGTAGGCCGCCGAGGCTTCCGGCGCGCAGAGAAACGCGTTTTCGGCCGCGCCGCAGGGCTCGATGAGGTACCACGCCCCATCGATCGCGCCCGCGGCGCCCGACGCCGCCGTCCTGACGCGCGTCCTCCCGAAGTAGTTGCGAAGGTTGAAGTACGCCGACCCGAGCTTGTAGCGCAGGACGGGCGTGTCGATGCCGAGGCGCAGCGCCGTCGCGTACGCATCGACCGCGCGCGCGAAGGAATTGCCGGCCAGGTAGATCGTGCCGAGCTGGTAGTGGTCGGCCGCGCTCGCCGGATTGAGCTTGACGGCCTCCTCGTAGCACGCGCGCGCCTTCTCCACGTCGCCGGCGCGGGAGTGGGCCTCGGCGAGGAGGTGGTAGGTCGGGTAATCGTGCCGGAACGCGAGGAGCGGCTCGAGCACCCTCGCGACCTCGCGCCACTTGCCGGCCGCGGCGTGAATCTCGGCGAGCATCTGCCCCGCCTCGTGGTGGTCGGGCGCCTCCGCGAGAATACGCTCGAGCTGCGCCGCCGCCGCGCCGTCCTCGCCGGCATAACGGTGCGCGCGCGCAAGGTGCAGCCGCCAGCTCGTCTTGGCCGCGTCGGCCTCGACGGCCTTTCCGAGGATCTCGATCGCGCGTGCGAACTCGCCGCGGAGCAGCGCATCGCGGCCCGCCTCGAAGAGCCGCTCGGCCTCCGCCGCCGCGCCGGGAACCGCCGCTTCGGGGGCCGCCGCGCCGGGGGCCGCCCCGGACGCCGCGTCCGCCCCCACCGCCGCCGTCGAGCCCGCAAGGACGACCGCCGCCAGAAAACGCCGTTCGTATGCTCGCATCTGTGCTTCTCCTTTTCATCGCGTGCCGCTCGAGCGCGCGCCGCGCTCACAGCCGGTACGTCTTGATCCAGTTGATCTGCTCCTTGGCCTTCGCGACGAGCGGGCCCTCGGGAAAGTTCACCACGTAGTTCGTGTAGGAATCCATGGCGGCGATCCATTCGCCGAGGTGCTCGTAGGCCTCGGCGGCCGCGTACTGGGCCCGGCCCGCCATGGGGCTCCGCCGGTAGTTCCGGACGAACGCCTTGTACGCCTCGATCGCCTCGGCCCACGCGGCGTTGCGCTCGTAGTACTGGCACAGGCGCCAGCTCGCGTTCTCGGCGACCGCCGTCCCGCTGAAGAGGCGCACGATCTCGAGCCAGGTCCTCATGGCGGCCTCGGGGTTCTTGAGGCGCGTGTCGTGGATCGACGCCATCTGGAGCAGCGCCTCGTCGGCCTTGTCGGCGCCCGCGACCTGCGATGCCGCGGCGTACGCCTCGACGGCCTTGCGCAGCGCCGCGGCGATCTTGTCCTGGCGGTCGGCGAGCTGCGACGCGGTCAGCGACTCGACCTCCTGGACCGCCTTGCGCGCGACAAGGTCGACGTTGGCATCGTTGAACTGTCCCCAGTTGCCCGCGAACGATGCCTCCTCCGCCTCGGCGACCGCGCCCTTGCCGCCTTTCTTGAGCTCCGCGATGAACCCCGCGCGGCTCTCCTTCTGCGCCTGCCTGAGCGACTGGACGTTCCGGTAGGCGTTGCGCTGCGCGACGTCCTTCGCGATCTCGCGCGAGGTCTCGCGCGTCGCGGCATCGAGACGCTCGGCTTCGTCCTCGTAGCTCTTTCCGACCGCGAGCAGCGCGTCGTCGGCGAGCGGGCTCGCCGGGTACTTCCCGGCCACGGCGAGCAGCGCCTCCCTGGCCTTCGCGGTCTCGCCGAGGGCGAGGTACGCCGTGCCGATGGCGTGGAGCGCGTCGTCCGCCAGATGGCTCTCGGGCCACATCGCGGCGACCTTGCGGTACTCGATGATCGCCTTGACGGGGTTGGCCAGCTTCGCGCCGACGATGCCCGCGATCTGGAACTGCGCATCGAAGGCCTTGCGCTGCCCGGTCTCATCGACGAGGCTCTGGTAGCGCGCGAGGTCCTTGAGCGTCTCGATGCGCGCCTGAGCCTCCCCGATCCGCTCGTCCTGGGGATACGCGGCCGCGTACGCGCGGTACGCCTCGGCGGCCTCCTGCCAGCGGCTCAGGTTGATCGTGCACTCGGCGATCGCCCAGCGCGC
Organism: Planctomycetes bacterium UBA4800; assembly: GCA_002402755.1. Taxonomy (GTDB): domain Bacteria; phylum Planctomycetota; class UBA8108; order UBA8890; family UBA8898; genus UBA8898. The sequence continues at coordinate 4,011 of DHGK01000177.1, read as the reverse complement.
CTCCTTGACCCATTCGTCCTCCGGGTACTCGCCGATCACCCGGCGGTACGCGGCGATGGCATCCTCCCACGCCTCGTTGGTCTGGTGGATCCGCCCCGCCATGGCGAGCGCGCGGCCCGCCGGGGGGTGCCGCGGGAAGCTGTCCGCGAAGGTCTCAAGGACGTGGAGCGCCTCGACCCAGCGCTTCTGATCGAAGAGCTCGCTGCCGATGCGGAAGATCGCATCCAGGACGCCCACGTCGCGCCCGCGCGCGAAGTACAGCTCCTGGTAGGCCTCGGCGGCGCGCAGGGGCTGTGCGAGCTTCTCGTGGTAGGTCTGCGCGATCATGAGCCCCGCCTGCTCGGCGAGAGGGTGCGCGGCGTGCTCGAGCCTGAGCACGTGCCAGAGCGCGATCGCTTCCTCGTGGAATTCGCGACTCTCGAGCTCCGCCGCGATCTGCCAGAGCAGGGGCGCGACCTCGGCGGCGCGCGGATGCGCGCGGGGCGGCGATGCGAGCGCCGAAAGCTCCGTCGCGGCGCGGACGTACTGGCCGCGCGCGAGCGTCGCGCTCAGGCCGGCCAGGGCCCGCGCGTGCGCGAGAAAGCTCAGCGCCGTGTCCCAGCGCGCCGCGCCGGCGCGCGCCCGGTCGGCGGGAAAGTCCTCGATGAACTTCTCGAGCGCCGCGCGCGCGGCCTTCGCGCGTCCCGTCACCTCGGCGATGGCGGCCTGCGCGTCCGCCGCGCGCCCGACCGGCGCGGCCGCCCAGGCCAGCAGGTCGCGCGCCGCGGCCAGCCTGAGCTCCGCGAGCGCGGCATCGGCGGGGTTGTCGGCGAGGAATCGCTCCGCCAGCGCCGCCGCGCGCCGCCATTGCCCGACCGAACGCCAGTGCTCCGCCATGCCCAGGATCTCCCCGCGCGCCCACGCCGCCGCCGGCGTCATCGCATGGTCCTCGACGACGGCCTGGAGGACCTCGTACGCCCCGTCGAACGCCTTCTCCACGCGGGCAAGCTCGGCGTCCGTGAGCGCGGGCGGCGCGGGCAGGCGCCGGCGGATCTGGACATCATTCGACACTTCGGCCTGCTGCACGCCGTCCGCCTGCACCTGTGTAGTGTCTTCGAAGACCTGTACCTGCGCGCTTTGCACCGCGGTTTGAGCTTCCGGCGGCTGCGCGGGCGCGTTCCGGGCCGCAGCCTCCCGGCTGTCCGCCGGCGCCGCGTCGGGGATGGGTTTCCCTTCGGCGACCGCATCGAGAACCGCCCGTGCGCGTGCGGGCATCGCCGGGCCGAGCCGGCAGACGCCGCGCAGGAACGCGAGACGTTCCCGATCGCCCGGGCCGCGGTCGAGCCCTTCGAAATCGGCGATGACCGCTTCGGCCGCGGCCCACGCGCGCAACTCGGCATGGCAGCGGGCAATGCCGAGGATCCCCGCCGCCGCCGCGGCCGCGCGCGGGCTTTCCGGGTGCGCGGCGATGAAGGCCTTGTACGCATCGAGCGCGCGAGCGAACTCGGGGCTCAGGGCGGCGGGCGGCGCGGCCGCCGCGCCCTCGACGGCATGGACGCGGCGCGCGTGCGCATCGAGCGCCCGCGCGGCGGCAAGCTCCGCATGCTCCGAGAGCGGTTCTTTCCCGGGCGCGAGCGGAGGCGTCTCGGCCGCTGCCGCGGCCTCGGCGCATTCGCGGTAGATTGCGGCGGCGACGGCGCAGGCGCCCTTCTCCTCGTAGAGCTGCGCGATGGCGAAGATCCCGTCGACCGCCTGCGCCGCCAGGGCGCTCCGCGGCCGCTCGACCGCAAAACGCGTGTACGCCGCCAGCGCCTGCTCGAAGCCCGCCGTCAGCGCGAGCTTCTCGGCCGCGCCGTACGAGGCGAGCAGCCGCGCGAGCTCGGCGCGCGCCCGCGTGTCCGCGAGCCGCGCCGCCACGAGCTCGGCATGCTCGACGGCCTCGGGCACGACCGGGGCGGCCGCGACTTTCAGCGCCTCCCCCGCGACATCGAAGCGCTCGAGGCGGACGAGGTGCTCGATGACCCCATCGATGCAGCGCCGCAGCTCGGCGAGCTCGGCTTCGCCCGCGCCCGCCTGAAGCCCGCGGCAGCGCTCGATCGCGCCGCGAAAGCGCGGATCGAGGGCTTGCGGAACGGGGAGTCCCGCCGCCGTGCGGCGCTCCTCCTCCTGTCGAGCCTCGGCAATGAGGAGCTCCGCGACCTTGCGGCCCGCGATGCGGCGCTCGGCGTCGGGAAGCGCCGCACCGAGCTTCTCCCATGCATCCCGCGCCGCCTGCCAGCACTCCGCCTCGATCCAAGGCGCGAGGTGCGCGCCGAGCTGGTCCACGGCTCCCTTGGCGGCGGCCGCGTCGACCGCCCCCCGCTGCGCGAGCACCGAGAGCATCTCGTCCTGGAGCGGCGTCAGCTCCGCGTTGGAGCGCGCCGCCCGGACATTGGCCTCGAACTCGCACGCGCAGGCGCGATCGAGGAGCGCCGCGTGGCGGCCGGCGTGCTCCTGCCAGGCCGCCGAGGAATGCGGGAGGGCTTCCAGAAACGATCTGCTCAGCCCGGCGGCGGCGTTCCACGCGGAGACGGTGTTCGCCGCCGCATACGGGACGAGCGCGCGCGCAAGAAGCGCCGCGGCCTGCCGCGCGGTGTCGTCATCCGGGCGCGTCGCGGCCGCGCGCGTCGCGAGAGACGCGATCAGCGCGTCGATGGGACACGCCTCGGTGAGCGCGCCCGGGCACGGCGTCTTCTCGGATGCGGCAACCAGGCTCTCGGCGAATGCGAGCAGCTCGCCCCACGCGGGCCGGTCCGGAAACGCGGCCGTGATCGCATCGCAGGCCTCGATCGCGCGCTCGAGGTCGGGCTCGATGCCTTCGAAGGCGGCGGGGTGGGCGAGGCCGCCCGCGCGCGCGTACGCATCGAGCGCCGTGCGGCCGAGGGCGCAGGCCGCATCCGCGCGCAAGCGCAAGGCGGCCAGACGCATGCGCCGCGATGCCGGCGCCGCCGCAAGCCACTCCCCGAGCGTCGCGAGGCCCTCGGCCGTGGCGCGCTCCTTGAGGGCGCTCATCAGAAGCTCGCCCCGGGCCGTGTGCGCTGCGCCCGTGCCCGGGTGCTCGGCAACGATCCCGGCGAGCAGCTCGCGGCCTTCCTGCGCGGCGGAGCCGCCCTGCCTGAGCTTCGCCTGCCCGAGGATGCACGTTGCCTCCGCGCGGTCGACATCGCGAGGATGGAGGACGAGCGCCTCGTGCGCGCGCGTCACGGCATCGTCGTGGGCGCCGGCATCGAGGCGCAGGGCGGCGCCGAGCGTCATGAGCGCGGCGCGCTGCGGCGCGGAGAGCGCGCCGCCCGCGAGCATCGCGCCGACTTCCCGGAGGGCGGGCTCGACGACTCCTTCCTCCCTGAGGATCCCGATGAGCGCGATCCGGGCGTCGATCGGCGCTCTCGCGGCCGACAGCGCGGCGAGCATCGCGCGGGCGTAGGGCTCGTCCGGCGCGAGCGCCGCGGCCTTCTTCCAGGCCGCGAAGGCGGCCTCGATGTCGCCGAGCTGATACTCGGCCTTCCCGAGGAGCAGCGGGGGCTCGGGATTCCCGGGGTCGGTCGCCGCCGCCCGCGCCGCGAGCTCGCGTGCCTCCGCGAACCTGCCCTCGGCGAAGGCCGCCGCCGCTTTCCGATACGCGTCCTGAGCCTCGGCCTGGCCGAGCGCGGCACCGGCCGCCGCCCACAGAACGCACACCGCCACGCGCATTGTCGATCGCATCGGGCCGTCCTCCTTTTGGGGCGCGCGTTGCGCGCGCCATGCTTCCCGAGTATATGCGCGCGAGGCCGATGCGTGCGTAACTGCCGCGTAACAAAACATCAGTGCGAAGAAAACCATCATCGAGCAGCGTTGGACCGGACGGTGCACGCCCGCCCCGCGAGCCGTCGCAATCCTGGCAGGGCACCAACGGTTCCGTTCGCGCGCTCCCGGTCTCCGCCACACCGCCGGTCATCGCCGCGGCTCTCCGATACCTCGGCAACCATCGTGGACCGGCATCCGACCGGACGGTGC
>DHGK01000191.1 GCA_002402755.1 Planctomycetes bacterium UBA4800 | reverse complement strand
TGCGCGCGTACGACATCATGGGAAACGAGATCGCCGGCGCCGAGGTCGCTCCGAGCGAGACGCCGATCTACGTGACGGCGCCGGATTCGGAGCGCATCGTCGCGTGGCTCGAGAAGTGAGGAGGCGGACAATGACGTTGCACTTCGTCAGGATCGTGTGTGTCGCGGCCGCGTTCTCGATCGGCGCGCACACGCTCGGCGCGGAAGCGATTGGTGCGGCCGACTACGATGCCGCGTTCGTTGGCATGCGCGTTCCCGACAAGGTCGCGGCCTGGGAGGTCTTCCCGGTCGCGGTCACCATGCGCAACACGGGGACGCGGCCGTGGGAAGGGGCGCCCGTAAGGCTGCGTGCGGCGGACTCGCGCGAGAACGCCGCGTGGGGCACGGACTACATCCTGATCGCGCAGGGGACATCGGTCGCGCCGGGAGCGGAGTACACGTTTCGCTCGAATCTCAGGGCGCCGGGCGAGCCCGGCGCGCGGCGCTTCGAGTGGCGGCTCTGCAAGGACGGCACGATGTGGTTCGGGGCGGGGACGCCCGACAGAACGATCGAAGTCGTCCCGCGGCCTGCGCCGGCGCACACGGATGCCGCGCCTCCCGTGCCGGCGTCCGGCGCCAAGAAAGTCCTCGGCGTCGATGACCTAAAGTACCTGGGCTCTTTCAAGGCGCCGAAGACGGTGGGGGAGGCGCGCGGCGCGTTCTCGGAGAGCGGCCTGGCGCTGCGGCCGATGCCCGGCGGGCGCGATCGGCTCTTCATGAACTACACGCATCCCGCGCAGGTTCTCTTCGAGATCGAGATTCCCGCGCTCGTCCCGATCGAGAACGGCGCGCATGCCGGGTTGCAGACCGCAGAGGTGAAGAAGGTGTGGGGGGCGCTGAGCGCATCGAAAGACGGCGAAGAGACGCTGCGCCCGAACGGCGGCTTCGTGTGGAACGAGGAGAGGCGCACCCTGTGGTGGACGTGGTACCACGGCTACAAGACGGGCGATGCGCCGCCGGTCCTCGCGGCAACGAGACTGTCCGACGACGGCGCGGCGACGACGTCGGGGCCGTGGCGCGTGACGGCGCCGGGAGGCCTGTACAAGTCGTACTGGGGCGGCGTAGTCGCGCTGCCCGCTTCGTTCGCCGAGGAGTACACGGGCGGGAAGACGCTCGCGCTCGGCTTCGGGGGGTACTACAGCATCTGCGCGGCGGCGAGCCGCGGGCCCGCGCTCGGCTGCATTCCCGAGCCCGACCCCGCAGAGGCCGGCGTGCCCGTCACCGCGCTGCTCTACCACCCGCAGGACGCGCCCGCCGTGCGCGACGGGAATTACTTCAGCGCCAACTGCGGGTTCTGGAGCGATCCTCCGGCCGGCCCGGAAAAGGGCGCCTGGACCTTCGATGACTCGTGCAGGGCCGGCGTGTACATCGACACGCCGAAGGGTCACGCCTACATCGCCTTCGTCCGCCTCGGCACGGGCCGCCTGGGATACGACTTCGGGGCCATAACGAGCGCGGGCGACGCGGAGTGCTGGTACTTCTACGACCCGTGCGAGCTCGGCAGGGCGGCGCGCGGCGAGAAGCGGCCCTGGGAGACGGCGCCGAGCTCGATGGCGCCCGTCCGCTATCCGCTCGGCCGCACGGTCACGGGGGCGTGCTTCGATGCGCGCGCCGGCCGGCTCTACCTGTGCGTGAGCTGGGCGTATCCCGAGGGGCTCGAGAGCTACCCCGTGCTGCACGTCTACGGGCTCTGAAGAGCGCCGGCCCCGCCGTCACCGGCGCTCGACGACATAGTACGGCGTTCTGTCGCGCGCCCCGTCGATCGTGAAGACGCCGTTCGCGAGCGGCACGACGCGGTCCGTCGGGCGGCCGTCGTGGTCGAGGGCCGTCACCGTGGCTCCCGCCGCGCCGCGAAGCTCGATCGTCGCGCGCACGGGCTCGATCAGCACCGGCGCCTTTCCCTTGGCAAGAAGCGTGTCCTCCTTGTCGTTGAGCTGCATGCCCGTGTTGCGGGCGCGCGCCATGGCGACGACGAGGAGCTTCCTGGCATTCGCGACGGTCTCGCGCCGGCCCTGCGCCGTCACGTACAGCGCGGCGAAGCGGCACTGCGGCGTGATCGCGACCTCGGCGAGCTCGCACCGGCGGCCCTCGGCGAACCCGACGACCGCCTTCGTGCCCGGCGTGTCCATCGTGAAGAACCCCTCGCAGGGCCCGCGTCCCTCGTGCCATCGGAGTTGCCCCGTGGAGGAGGCGATGGCGCCGTCCTTCTCATGGCGCCGGAGATCGACGGCGGAGGTTTCCTCGGGCGCGTCCGTGAACGCGACGGCGCAGCGCAGGGCCGCCAGCGCGCGGGCGGGAACCGTGGCGCTGTCGAGCTCCTTGTCGTCGTAGCCCTGTTTCACGCGATCATCGAAGCCGAGCGTTCCCTCGAAGAGCGACGGCACGTGGACGTTCCGGACGCTCACGTCCTTCGACTCCGCGACATCGCCGCGAAGCACGTGGCGCGCGACCGCGGGAAAGACGCCCAGCATCTGAGGCACCGTCACGTCCCATGTGTCGCGGCCGATCGCCGCGCTGAACGCGCCCGAGTCGCCGTTCTGGAACATGTACGACACGTCCCAGCCCTGGAGGCCCATGCCGTAGGCGCCGATGATTGCCGGGCCCTCGACGCCCCACTCGTTCGGGAAGCAGTGAATCCACTCAGACAGCATGAAGGGCCGGTCGAGCGCCTGCTGCATGCCCGAGCTCAGGAGCCCCGAACCGGCGCGAGCGAGCATCGACCCCGCCGCGAACGGTTTCTTGTCGCCGCCGCCGAAGTAGTTGTGGCGGTCGATCGTCCCGGCGCGCCAGTCCGAGTGCAGGTTGGCGAAGTGGCTGAGCGCCCGCCCGGCCTGCCAGTTCGAGCCGATGATCTCGCCCGCGTAGCCCGCCGCGCGCACGGCCGCGACGTAGCGGTCGTAGCACTCGCACTGAAGCTCGTAGAGAAACCGGAGCGAGTCGAGCAGCCGCCGCCGGCGAAACGACTGCGAGCCCTGAAGCTGCTCCGGCTCCCAGAACCACGGGTTGCCGAGCGGGAGAATGTTGCGCGCATCGAGGCTCTCCGCCCCGAAATCGAAGCCTTCGTTCTTGAAGCCGTCGAACGCCTTCTCGCCCCACGCCGCGACGAGGCCGGCGCGGTCTCCGTACTTCCGGGCGAGCCAGTCGCCGAAACGTTTGCCGACATCGCGCCTGAGCGTCGCGCTCGCCTTGAGCGGCGCCATCGACGTGTAGAAGAGGATGCTCTGCTCGTTGACGATCTCCAGGACGCACACGGCCGGATCCGCCGCGTACGTCAGGCCGGTGTACGGGTTCTTGTGCCGGAGCAGGGCGACCGTCTGGCGGATGTGGAGCGCCTGCAGCTCGGGCGAGTAGAAGAGCGCGCTGTGCGGCGCCGCGATGCGGTCCTGCCTGTCGCCGAAGCGGCCGAACTCCTCCAGGTACGGCACGTCCTTCACGTCCGCCCGCCCGGCCTTGATCGTCCCGAAGTGGGCCGACAGCTTGACGAAGACCCCGGCCTCCTTGAGCTTGGCGACCTGGTAG
>DHGK01000032.1 GCA_002402755.1 Planctomycetes bacterium UBA4800 | reverse complement strand
ACGCGGCGAGCTCGGCGCCCAGGGCAACCGCCTGCGCCGCACAAAGAACACCGGCGAGAATCGTACGCATGATCGACGCGCCTCCGCCAGGAGCGACCGAAGGACCGAGACCGCGCGAGCGGACGGAACGATCGTACTTCGCGGAACGCCGGCGATCAACTTATCCGGGGACAGTCACCGATTTCCGCGTTACGGAAATCGGTGACTGTCCCCGGAAACGGTGCGTCACTGACAGCCTCCGGACTGTTTTCTCGATTTTCCGAGGCCTTTTCGGCTCGTTGGCGGCGATTCTATGATGAGGGCGCGGGGTCGGCCGCGGGGTCGGGCGCCGGCGCCCGAGAGCGGCGCGCGCGTGCGGAGGATGTCATGAGAGCACGGTTCATCGGTTGCGTGGCCCTGATTCTCGCCGCCGGCCTTCGCGCGGCGACGCTGGTCGTGGACTTGCAGGGCGGGGGCGACTTCGCCGCGATCCAGCCGGCGATCGACGCGGCGGCGGCGGGCGACGAGGTGCTCGTCAAGCCGGGGGAGTACGTGATCACCGTGCCGATCACCTTCCTCGGAAAGGCGATCACGGTCCGAGGGGAGGCAGGGGCCGACGCGACTGTGATCCGGATGGCGGAGCAGGCGGCGGATCCGGACCGGGCGAGCGTGGTGGTCTTCGAGAGCGGGGAGACGGAGGCGTCGGCGCTGGAGGGATTCACGCTCAGCGGCGGGAGGGGCACCAAGTGGGGCTCCGAGTGGGAGAGCGGAGGGGGTGGAATCCTGTGTATCAAGACGTCCTCCCCGACGCTCACCGATTGCACGGTCTCGGGGAACACGTACCGGGGAGATGGGGGCGGCATGTGCTGCCGCGAGGGCTCCTCCCCGACCCTGAGGGGCTGCACGATCTCGGGGAACTCTTGCGACGTCGACGGCGAATCCGGCGGCGGCGTCTCCTGCGATAGCTCCTCCCCGAGTTTTGTCAACTGCGTGATCTCTGGGAACTCGGCGCGGACCCACGGCGGCGGTGTCTACAGCAACGGCTCCTCCCCGACCTTCGCTGACTGCAGGATCTCCGGCAATGACTGGTGCAACTTTGGCGGCGGCGTGAGCTGCGCAGGCGGATCCTTGCCGGTTCTGACGAACTGCATGATCTCGGGTAACCGCGCGTACTGTGGCGGCGGTGTGTACTGCGCGGATAACTCGTCCCCGACCCTGACGAATTGCGCGATCTCGGGGAATTCCGCAATGCATTCCGGCGGCGGGATCTCCTGCGGCGCATCCACGACCCTGACGAACTGCACGATCTCGCGGAACTCGGTCGCCGCGTGGCGCTCGCCCGATACTTCAGTCAAAGGCGGCGGCGTGTACTGCGCGGGTTCCCCGATCTTGACAAACTGCACGATCTCCGCCAACACGGTGGGCGGGGATCGCGGATCCGGAGGAGGAGGGGTGGCGTGCGGCGAGAATTCGTCCCCGACCATGACAAACTGCACGATCTCCGGGAACGCGGCGTCGGATTTCGGCGGGGGTGTGTACTGCGAGACCGCCTCCTCCCCGATCATCACGAGCTGTATCGTCTGGGGGAACGGCCCGGGCTCCTTGCTCATCGCGGGGCAGGATTCCCAGCCGGTCGTGACATTCTCGTGTCTGGAGACCGAGGAGCGCTGGCCGGGCGAGGGCAATATCAACGGCAATCCGCTTTTCTGCGGCTTCGCCGGCCCGCGAGACATGTACGTCGATGCGTCAGCCGCGGAAGGAGGCGACGGGAGCGCCGAAAGGCCTTTTCGGGACCTGGCCTCGGCGCTGGAATACAGCCTGTCCCTGATGAGAGAGAATTCGCCCTGCATTGGGACGGGGAAAGGCGGCGCGAACATGGGAGCGGGCCTGGGGACCTGCGAGGCGAGGGAATCCATCGAGCGCGTGGCGCATCTGGTTCCGGGGCGCTACAGCATGAAGGGGATCACGCTGGTTCATGGGGCCGGCATCCTGGGGCAGGCGGCTGAGGACACCGTGCTGGAGGGGACGGTGTGGGGCCTCCGGACGGGCGCCGTGCTCTCGCGGGTGACAGTGACCGGCGGGACGTGCGGGGGCATCGTCATCGGATTGTCCGAGAGCCCGGCGATCGAAGATTGCACGATCACGGCGAATGCGGCGGGCTGGGGCGGCGGCGGCGTGTACTGCTCAGGCTCCTCGCCGGCCGTCAGGGACTGTACGATTTCAGGGAACTCGGCGAGCTACGGCGGCGGCGTGCGCTGCGAGAGAGGCGCCTCTCCGGTCTTCACGAACTGCACGATCTCGGGGAACTCGAGTGGGGGTTTCTTGCATCTTGGTATCGGCGGCGGTGTGAGCTGTATTGCCTCCTCGCCGATCTTTGCAAACTGCTCGATCTCGGGCAACTACACGCGCGAGCATGGCGGCGGCGTGTACTGCTTCTTAAACCCCGGCCCGATCTTCAGGAACTGCACGATCTCGCATAACTCGGCGTACGACTCTGGCGGGGGCGTGTACTGCTGGCGTTCCTCCCCGACCTTCGCTGACTGCAGAATCTCCGGGAATTGGGTCTCCAGAACCACGACTTCGGACGGCGGCGGCGTGTACTGCTTAGCGTCCTCGCCGGCCCTGACGAACTGCATGATCTTCGGGAACCGAGCGGCCCGCGGCGGCGGCATGCTCTGCGTGACCTCTTCCTCTCCGACCCTGACAAACTGCACGATCTCGAGCAATCAGGCACTATCATTCGGCGGCGGTGTTTACTGCGGGTCTTCCTCCCCGACCCTCACGAACTCCATCATCTGGGGCAACACACCCGAATCGGTCTGCGGGACCCTGTCCCACTGCCTGACGAACTGCGATCCGCTCTTCGTCCACAGCGGCGTCTTCGATTTCACTCGATTCGTCAAGGCAGAAATCGGCGGCGAGGAGTACTCGCTCCCCGACTTCATCGTGGTGGCCCCCGACTACCGCCTCCAGCCCGGCTCCCCCGCGATCGACGCGGGGACGTGCGTAGGTGCTCCCGCGACCGACATCGAAGGCGCGCCGCGGCCGCAGGGCGCGGGGTGCGACATCGGGGCCTACGAATACCCGGCAGGCGTCGTCATTTCCTTCGTGCGCGGCGACACCAACTCGGACAGGAGGGTCGACCTGTCCGACGTCATCACGGTGCTCAGATACCTCTTCGCGGCGCGGGCCGCGCCGTCGTGCCTGAGAACCGCGGATGCGAACGACAACGGAGCGGTGGACATCGCCGACGCGGTGTACATCCTCGGCTACCTCTTCGGCGGCGGCCCTGTCCTACCCGCGCCCTTCCCGGGGTGCGGCTTCGACGGCACAGCGGACACGCTCGATTGCGAACGATACGCGCCGTGCGAGGGGTGAGCGGCGGGAGTATCCTCGGGCCGGATGTTCCGGCGGAATTCTGATACAGTGAAGAGCATGCCGTCGGGCCCGGCGGCCCGGCGGCGCAAGGCGTGCGCCCGCGCACGACGGCAATGCCATGACCGAACCTCGAGAAACACGGTCGCTCGTTCAGGAGGCGCAGGCCGGCAGCCGGCCGGCCTTCGACGCGCTCGCCGAACGGTTCCGGGACCGCCTGCGCGCGCGCATCGAGAACTGGCTGCGCTACCGGATCGGCCCGGCGCTCGATGTCGATGACGTCCTCCAGGACGCGCTCCTGCGGGCCTTCAAAGCGCTCGAGGGCTTCACGTGGCAGGGCGACGAGGCGTTCTTCGGCTGGCTCTGCGCGGTCGCGAAGAACGCGCTTGCCGACTCCGCGCGGGGCGCCGCGAGGGCGATCCTCGGGAGGGCGGGGACCATCCGCGAGTCGGCGGTCGCCGCCCCCGGTCCCACTCAGAGCCAGACGATCCGCCGCGAGGAGCGCTTCGACCGGCTCAGGTCCGCGCTCGAGGACCTGCAGCCCGACCACCGCCAAGCGCTGACCCTCGCCCGCATCGAGGGCCTGACGTTCAAGGAGATCGCGGCCAGGATGGACCGAACGCCCAACGCCGTCAAGCACCTCATCGCCCGAGGCCTGCGCGAGCTGCGCAAACGCTTCGGCAACACGGAGAGCCTGCACCTGCCGCCGCGGATGATGGAACCGGAGGGCGAACGCCATGCCGAATGACCGGGACGGCGGCCCGACCGCCGGCGATCCGCGCTCGAATCCCGAGTTCGAGGCGCTGCTTGCGGGCTACGTCGAGCAGCTCAACCTGCGGGGCTGCATCGACCCCGAGCAGATCCGCGAGGATCACCCGGTGCTCGGTTCCGCGATCCTCGAGGACATCGAGGCGTACATCGAGATCCAGCGGAGCCCGGAGGAGGCCGGCCCGCTTGGCACCCTCGGGGACTACACGCTCCGCCGCCGGATCGGCCGGGGAGGCATGGGGATCGTCTACGACGCGTGGCAGCAATCGATGGAGCGGCCGGTCGCCCTGAAGGTCCTCCCCCCCGCCATCGCGGCGGACGAGAAGGCGTTCCAACGCTTCATGCGGGAGGCTCGGGCCGCCGGCAGGCTGAACCACCCCAACGTCGTCCCCGTCTACGCCGTGGGGCAGGACGACAAGACGCCCTTCTACGCAATGGAGCTCGTCGAGGGCAGAACCCTCGATCACGTCATCGCGCGGATCCGAGCCGCGGAGGACAAGGAGGCCGAGAAGCGCAGGCTGCTGGAGTCGCTCTCGCGGGTCTTCGTGAAGAGGGCGGAGCTTGACCGACCGGATGCGGGCGCGGAGATCCCGTCGGAGGGGCGCGCGGCGAAGACCGTCCTGGGAAGCGAGGACGCCGAGCTCCGCTACTACGGCTGCCTCGCCGTCGCCTTCGCCGGCGCGGCGGACGGGCTCCACCACGCGCACTCGCGCGGCATCGTCCATCGCGACGTCAAGCCCTCGAACCTCATCCTCGACCGGAGCGGCCGGATTCGCATCCTGGACTTCGGGCTGGCGCGCCAGGAGGGGCTCGAGAGCCTGACGGCGACGAACGCGGCCGTCGGGACGCCGCTCTACATGAGCCCCGAGCAGGCGCAGGCGCGGCGGGTCGAGATCGACCACAGGACCGACATCTACTCCCTGGGGGCGACGCTCTACGAGATGCTCGCGGAGCGGCCGCCGTTCCAGGGCAGATCCCACGAGGACACGCTCGCGCAGATCGTCTCGCGCGATCCCGAGAGCCCGCGGGCGCTCCGCCCGCGCCTTCCGCGGGATCTGGACACGATCGTCATGAAATGCCTGCGGAAGGATCCCAAGGACCGCTTCGGGACGGCCGAGGCGCTGGCCCAGGATCTGCGGAGGTTCGCCCGCGGGGAGCCGATCGAGGCCAGGCCGCAGGCGCCGATCGAACGGCTCATCCGCCGCGTGAAACGGCACGCGCTGAGGATCGGCGCCGCCGTCCTTCTGGTCCTGCTGGCCGGCGTCTCGGCGCTGCTCGTCCACCAGTACCGGATCCGTCTCGCCGAAGGAAGGGCCATCGAGGAGCTGAAGGCCCGGGCCGAGTACAGGAGCCGCATTGCACGCGCGGTCTCGCGGCTTCAGATCGGCGAGATGAACCAGCACCTCGCCATGAACTCCCCCCACCGGTCGGATCCCGCCGACCTCTTCACCGGCCTGCGCCTGGACGCGATCACCGCGCCGCCCTCGCGGGAAGAGCTCGACGAGGCGCTCCTCGAGCTGGAGCTGGCCGCGGCCGCCGTGCCGCCGGGCTTCGACGGGCACGAGGCCTGCTACCACTGGGCCCGGGCGCTCGACCTGCGCGGCGAGCCGGAGGCGGCCCTCCGGAAGATCGAGCACCTGCTGGCGATCCGCCCGGACTTCGTTCCCGCGCTCGTCCTCGCCGCCGAGATTCACCGCGCGCTCGGGCGGGACGAGGAGGCGGAGGCGGCCGAATCCGGAGCTCAGAAGGCAGCGGCGGCATCGTCGTCCCGCTGGGCGAGAACCTGGTACGAGAGCCGCCGGGCCGAGCGCGAGAGGCGCTGGGGAGACGCCGCCGCCGCCTACGGCATCCTCATGGATTCGACGGCGGAGGACGAGGCGCCCTACGAGGGATTCAGCATGGAGTCCCGCCTGCGGCACGGGCAGGCGCGTCTCGCCGCGAAAGAGCCGGCGGGCGCCCTTGCGGACTTCAGCATCGCGAGCCACGTGTGGCCCGACGCCATGGAGCCCCGCCTGTACCTCGGCCGGGTGCTCCACATGCAGGGGGACAAGGAAGCGGCCCGCAGGACCTTCCTGGATCTCCACGCCTCCCGCCCCGACGACCAGAAGGACCTCGCGGCGGCCTGGATCGTGCTCACCTACCTGTACGGCCGCGACTGGGAGGCGGCGCTCGACTGGTCGGAGAGGCTGAGCGTGGATGTGCTTCGCGAGCGCCTCCGGAGCTACTGCCTGACAAGTCTGCGGCGCTTCGAGAAAGCGGAGGAAGCTGCGCGCGCGGCCGTCGCCTTGGACGGCGGCGACGCGGGGGCGCACCACATGCTGGCCGTGGCGCTGCACGGGCAGAAGAAGTACGACGCCGCCAAGGAAAGCTGCCGCAGGGCCATCGAGCTGGACCCGGGCCACTTCGGCGCGTACCACACCATGGGGCAGCTCCACTACGACTGGGGCGAGATCGAGGAGAGCGTGCGCTGGTACGAGCAATCGCTCGAGCGCAATCCGCGCAATCCCGCAACGCGCGCCAATCTAGGCACGGCGCTCGTGCGCATGAAGAAGGTCGATGAAGGGCGCCGGCTGCTCGATGAGAGCTACGCGATCCTGCCGAACGCCCTTTGCTGCGCCGCGCTCGCGCTCACCACCGGGCTCCAGAAGCGGCCGGGCTGGGAGGAGGAGCGCAGGAGGTTCTTCGAGGAGGCGATCCGGCTGGATCCGGAATGCTGGATGGCGCTCGCCAACTACGGCGTCGACCTGTACATGACGGAGGGCAAGCTTCTCGAAGGGCTGGAGAAGCTCCGCCGCGCGGTCGAGCTCAACCCCGACTGGCACCTGTCCCACGCCCACCTGGGGCGGATCTACGAGCGGCTCGGGCTCGACGAAGACGCCGTCGAGCACTACCTGATGGCCGCGGAGTGCGTGCTCAAGGACACGACTCCCGGCGATGTGCAGCTCGGGAACATCATGCGCCTGGGCAACACCATGGCCAAGGCGAGCGAATACCCCGAGGTGCGCGCGAAGGGCATCGAGCTTCTCGGCCGGGCCGCCGGCGACCCGCGCTACTCCCTCGTGCCCTCGGTCGTCTCGGACTACGCGTCGGCGTTGCTCGCGAACGAGAGGTACGAGGAGTCCCTCGCCGCCTTCGACCGCAGCGTAGCGATGGACCGCAAGGGCTTCTACGCCCTCGCCAACCGGGGGATCTGCCTCGGGAAGCTGGGACGGCCCGAGGAGGCGCTCGCGGATTTCCTGGAGTCGGTCGAGCCGGGAGGAGAGGAGCGCGTCGCCTACGTCGCGGAGCACCTCCTGGACCTCTTCCGCGAGCACCGCGACGCCGATTTCGGGGAGGGGCTCGACAGGCTACGGGCGCGGATCGAGGAGTACGTTGCGTCGGGCGCCGGCCGGGCCGAGGCCGTGTGGAACGTGTGGCTCGCGGTCGCGTTGTGGCTCGACCGGAAGGAGCTCGTCGATGCGCTCGCCGATCTCGATGCGCTGGCCGCGAAGGCGCCGGCGCGCGGCGGCGAGGCCGTGAGGGCGCGTGCCGCCGAGATCAGGTGGGCTCTCGATCGCCTGAGGGACGGCGGGGCGATCCGGATCAACTGCGGCGGCGGCGAGCACGGGGACGCGAACGGCGTCCTCTGGCACGGCGATCGGTTCTTCGCCGGCGGGCTCGCGCACGATGTCACGGAGGACGCTCCGCCCTGGAGCGCCGAGCGGGAGAGGATCTCCGGGGCCGGCGACCCGGCGATCTACCGCACGGTCCGGCGTTTCACGGAGAAGACTCCCGGCCCGGCGGGCTATCGCGTGCCGGTCCTGCCCGGGGACTACCGCGTCACGTTGCACTTCGTGGAGATGTACTCAAACCCCTCGCAGGCGTGCGTCTTCGACGTCAAAATCGAGGGGAAGACGGTCCTCGAGAAGCACAAGCCGCAGCGCGCGGGCGTGGCGGCGGCCGACCGCAGGACCTTCGAGATCGAGGGCGCCGGCGTGCTGCTCGAGATCCTGTTCGTCCCGGTGCGGGAGGCCCCGCAGATCTGCGCGATCGAGATCGAGCGGCGGGAGTGAGAGGCGAACGGGAAAACCGGGGACGGGAAAACCGGGGACAGTCACCGATTTCGGGGAGAATCCGGGGACAGTCACCGATTTCCGTAACGCGGAAATCGGTGACTGTCCCCGGAAACCCGTCAGGGATTGCAGGTGACATCGCACGACAGGGCGAGGGCGGCCGCCGGGTACTCCCGGCAGCCCGTGCCCCCCGGGAGAATCGCGGCGCCGTCCGGCCCCAGCATCGACTGGGTGGCGAAGAGGTAGCCGAGCACGCGTACGCTGTCCGCGATGTCGAGCTTCCCATCGTTGTTGACGTCGCAGGCCGCGCGGCAGGCGGGATCCGTGCCGGTGCCTCCGAACAAGTGGGCAAGAAGCGCTATGGCGTCGGCGATGTTGATGGTCGCATCGGCGTTGACGTCTCCCACGTGGACCGCGACGGCGGGAGCCGCATCTGTGAATTCGAAGGCGCCCGCATCGGGGGCCGCGCCGTAGGGTCGACGTGCGCCGTCGAAGTCGACGCCGAGCTTCACCACATCCGATCCGGCGTCGATGGCCGGGGAATCCGCCTGGAGGTGGAAATCGGGCTCTTCCACGATGAAGGCGGGCACGAGCATCGTCGCGCCGCCGAATTCGACGGACGCGAAGCTCTCGATGTTGAAGCTCCCCGCCGCCGTGAAGCGGGGGTCCTTTCCCGCCACGCAGGTCGTCTGAGCGCCGCAGAACGTCCCCGCGGGGAAGTTGCTGCAGAGGATGCTGTTGTTGTAGCGGGGTTGGGACGTCGCCGCAAGGCACAGAACGTGGGTTCCCGTGTCCGAGCGGTTGCCGGCGAGGGTGCAGTGGTTGAAGACGGGGCTGCACGAGTTGATGCACACGGCAATGCCGCCGGAAGGCGCGCGGTTGCCGTAGACCAGGCAGTTGTCGAGGACGGGCGACGAGCTCTGGTCGCAGGCCAGCGCCCCGCCCGACTGGGTTTGCGCGAGATTGCCGGCGAGGATGCAGGAATCGAGGCGCGGCGAGGAGCCCCGGAACACGAGGAGGCCGCCGCCATACTGCGGCGAGACATTGTCCGCGATGCGGCAGCGCGTGAACCGCGGGCTCGTGTTGACATCGAGCGTGATGCCGCCGCCGAGCTGCGCGCAGCGATTGCGGGTGATGGCGCAGTCGGTGAAGGTGAGCGGGCAGTCTATGTACAGCTCGATGCCGCCGCCGTGCCGGCCGGCCCTGTTCTCGTTGAAGACGCAGTTCGCGAAGGACGCGCGGGCGTTGTTGTAGCAGAAGAGCGCGCCGCCGTCGTACGTGACCTCGTTGTGCTCGATCGTGCAGTCGAAAAAGGCGGGAGCGGAGTTGTCGATGCAGATCGCCCCGCCCATGATGGCGCGGTTGCCCGAGAGGATGCAGTTCCGCACGGTCGGGGAGGACCCGTTGTAGCAGAGCACGGCGCCGCCGGCCTTGCCGAGGGGGTCGGTGTTGTAGAAGGTCCCCTGGCCGCCGGTCAGGGCGAAGCCCTCGACGACGGCGGATGCCGTTTCCCCGTTCCTGAAGATCAGGATCGAGGCGTCGCGGATGTCGAGAGGCGTCGCGGCCATCCGTATGACGGTTTCGGACGGCCCGCCCGGGGCGCGGAGAATCACGTTCTTTCCTCCGAAGACCAGGGGCCGGTCGATCGTGTAAGCGCCCGGCTGGACCAGGATCGTGTCGCCGCTCTGGGCGGCCGCCATCGCCGCATGAATCTCGGTGAACTGGCCGCTCCCGCCCGCGTCGACCACCAGCTCGGCCGCGGAGCAGAGCGCACATGCCGGCAGTACGAGAAGAAGTGTGCGCATGGTTCTCTCCTTTCAGAGTCGGGGCTTGCCCAAACGCCGACAGTCCTCTCGGGCGGCCCGCAATGCGCGCGCCCGCTCTCCACCGTTCCCACGGCACTCATTGTACCCGGGCGCGGGAGGGCGAATCAACCGCCGGCGAGCGACCATCGGTTTCTGTCCTCTCCGAGGCGGGCTGCCATGCCCGCCTTTCATCCCCTTCATCGCTCCAGGCCGCCGGATGGGACGCGGGAATCCGAGAATTAATCGAACCGGCAGGAATTCGGGGACAGTCACCGATTTCGCGTTGACGCCGGCGGCCCGCCCGGATCAGCGGGGTGAAATCGGTGACTGTCCCCGAATTCCCCGCGGCTTGCCGCGGCCGCGCGCGCCCGTTACGATGACGGGCGTTGGACTTCGGCGCGGCCGCCGGATCGGAGGCGCACATGGGGTTGACGTACATCGAGGGGATGGTCGAGAACGACAAGGGTGTGCGGAGGCGAGTCAGCTTCCTCGTCGACAGCGGGGCCTCGTATTCGCTGCTCCCGGTCAAGGTGTGGAAGGCGCTGGGATTGAAGCCCAAGAGGACGCTGCGGTTCGTGCTTGCCGATGGCTCGGCGGTCTCACGCAAGGTCTCCGAGTGCCGCATTGCTCTCGAGGGCCGCGAGGGGCACACGCCGGTCGTCCTGGGGGAGCCCGGCGATGACGCCCTTCTCGGCGTCGTGACGCTCGAGAATCTCGGTCTCGTGCTCGATCCGTTCCGGCGCAGGCTCCAGGCCATGCAGACCAGGCTCGGGTAGCGTCGTCTATCCGGGGACAGTCACCGATTTCCGACGGAAATCGGTGACTGTCCCCGGATTCTTCCGGACGTGGCGCGAATCGGCTGTGACCGGTACACTCGAACGATAGAAGAGAGACGAGGTCTCCATGGGCTCGGCTTGCAGGCGGATAATGCTCGGATCCCGTCCCGCGCGATGGCGGCGCGGCATCGCGCATGCCGCCGTCCTTGCGTGGTGCGCCGCGGCCTCGGCCGACGTCGTCGTGAGCGAGGTCCTGTACCACGACGCCGATCCCTCCCACGACCTGGAGTTCGTGGAGATTCACAACACCGCCGCGACGCCGGTCGTCCTGACCGGATGGACGATCCGCGGCGGCATCGCCTTCGGCTTCCCGGAGGGCGCCGTCATCGAGGGCGGCGCCTACGCGGCGATCGCGCACGACGCCGAGGATCTTGCCGCCTACCACGGCATCGATGTCATGGGCGAGTACCGGGGCCGGCTCGACAACGGCGGGGACACCATCGAGCTCAGGGATGATCGAGGGCGCACCGTGTCGAGCGTCACGTACGACGATCGCTGGCCCTGGCCGGTCCTGGCCGATGGCGGCGGGCCGTCGCTCGAGCGCATCGACTATCGCCCGGCCGCGGCGGACGACCCCGCCCCGTGGCTTCCCGCCGACAACGGGGGAGACTGGCGCCTCGTCGAGCGCGTCGGGCACGTCACCACGACCGCGCACGCCTTCTGGCTCGAGGCCGCGGGGACGTGCATGATCGACGACGTGCGCGTCACCCCCATCGACAACCCGACAATGAACCTGGTCCGGAACGGCACGTTCGACGCGGACGCGTCGTCGTGGAGCTTCACGGGCACGCACGCCGGATCCGGGTGGATCGGCGATGACGGTCGCGCCGCCCCCGGGTGCCTCCGGATCGTCTCGACGGGCGCCGGTTCCGAGAGCGTGTGCGCGCGCTTCACGCTGACCTCGAACCCCACGCCGTGGGGCCTGTACCGCGTGTCGTATTACGTCAAGTGGGTGAGCGGCGGCCGTTCGCTCCGCAGCCAGTTCGCGGGCGGGGGCGCGCCGGCCGAGGTGTCGCTCTTCGGTTTCGGCACGCCGGGCCGCGCCAACAGCCGCGCGTACGCGGTCAGGCCGCCCGTCGTGCGCGCGCGGACGATCGCGCCCGCGATCCCGCGCGCGGGCGACGCCGTGACCGTGACGGCGCGCATCGAGAGCGAGGCGTTGCCCTCGGAGGTGTTGCTTGCCTATCGCGTGAACTTCGCGGCGGCCGTCGAGCTGCCCATGACGCCGGCCGGCGCCGGCCTGTGGTCGGCCGTGGTGCCCGCGCAGGCCGCCAACGCGCTCGTGCGCTACGCGATCGCCGTCACGACGCCGGAGGGACGGTTCGCGTTCCCGCCGCCCGAGGACCCGACGGACTACTTCGGCGTCCTCGTCCACGCGGTCGACGAGGGCATCAGCATGCCGCACACGTGGCTCTTCATCGCCCCCGCCGACCTCGCGCGTCTCAGCGCGAACGTGTACTCGAACGCCTACGTGCCCGCCTCGATCGTCATCGACGGCGAGGCCTACGACAACGTGCGCATTCGCTACCGCGGCGGCTCGGTGCGCAACCACCCGAAGAAGTTCTACAAGCTCAAGTTCAACCGCGGCCGGCGCTGGAACGGGCAGCGGACGATCAACCTCAACGCCGAGTACCCGGACTACTCGCGCATCCGCACGCACATCGCCCACACGCTGTTCGCCGAGGCGGGCGTCCTCGCCTCGATGACCGACTTCTACCGCCTCTACCTGAACGGCTCGTACCAGGGCGTTTACCTCGCCGTCGAGGATCCCGAGGAGCCGTACCTCGCCCGCCAGGGCCGCGACGACGGCGGCAACCTCTACAAGTGCTACTCGACCGACGAGATGAAGAGCTCCGTGGCCGAGTTCTACCGCTACACCGTGTACCGCAAGGAGAGCAACCAGGAAGGCGACCGCGACGACCTGATCCGGTTCATAACGAGCATGAACCAGCTCCCGCAGGCCCAGCTCCAGGCCTACATCGAGGATCACGTCGCGGTCGACCGCGTGCTGGCGTTCGTCGCCATGAACTCGGTGCTCGCGAACGCCGACTGGGGCCACAAGAACCACTACCTCTTCCACGATCTGAAGACGGGCAAGTGGGAGTTCGGGACCTGGGATGTGGACCTCGTGATGGGGAAGGACTGGGACCCCAACTGCACGGGCGTCGGCGGCGCGCCGTGCGGCGGGGTCTTCTGCCACCAGGGCAGATACACGCACGGGATCGTCGGCGCGGGGGCGTACAACCGCCTGACGAGCCGCATCCTCTCCGTCCCCAAGTTCAGCGCCCGCTACGAGGAGATCCTGACGAGCCTTCTCGTGGGGCTCTTCCCCTCGGAGCGCATGGTTCCCTGGATCGACGCCCTGTACTCGTACCTCGGTCCCGGCGTCGTCGAGGAGATCGCGAAGTTCAAGACCTACTGGTGCCAGATGACCGAGGCCCAGTACTGGGGCCAGGAGGATGCGCTCAAGCGCTGGGTGCCGCTGCGCACCGGCTACATTCTCTCGCAGATCGTGGTCCCGGTGAGCGATGTCGCCTGCGCGGCGGGCCCCGCCAACTCGGTCGAGGTGACGTGGACGCCCGCGGCCGGGTACACGCGCATCAGGGTGCTCGTCGACAACAAGATCGCGGCCACGCTGGGCG
>DHGK01000008.1 GCA_002402755.1 Planctomycetes bacterium UBA4800 | reverse complement strand
CGAGAAAACCGTGAACGGTTACCCCCGGCGAGCTTCGCGCGTTAGAGATACCCGAGCTCCCGGAGCTGCTGGCGGACGGACGCGTCGATGATGACATCGGGCTCGCGGAACCTGCGGCCGGCCAGATAGGCCTCGATTCGCCGCAGCAGCTCGGCGCGGATCTCGGGGCTCGTCTCGGCGATGTTCCGCTGCTCGGTCGGATCGGACGCGATGTCGTAGAGCTCGGCCCGCGCGACCTTGAACCTGAAAGGAGCCGTGCCGCCCGCCGCGCCGGCAGCGCCGTCGTCGAGCGCCGCGCCGAGCGGCAGCGCCACGCCATCGGGGTTGTGGATGAAGTGATGCCGCACGGTGAACACGCCCGCGATGGCGTTCTCGTACTCGGTGAACACGGCGTCCCGCGCGAGCCGGCGGCCCGCAAGGAGCGGCGCGAGATCGACGCCGTCGCAGGCGTGCGGGAAGGCGAGCGCGAGGGCCGCGGCGAGCGTCGGCGCGATGTCGGCGACGCTCGCGGGCGCATCGATCGACCGCGCGGCCAGGCCGGGCGCGCGCCACAGGAGCGGCACCCGGTGGACGGACCTGTGCACCGAGAGCGAATGAAAGAAGTACCGCTGCCGTTCGCCGAGCTCCTCGCCGTGGTCGGCCAGGACGATGACGATCGTGCGCGGCGCGAGACCGCGCGCATCGAGCGCGTCGAGGATCCGGCCGATTCTCCGATCCGAGCCCGCGACCTCCTCGTCGTACCGCGCGCGCACCGCCCGCAGGTCCTCCTCCTGGAGCGGCTCGGCCGCGCGCGTCAGGAACTCGAGCTGCTCGCGCGAGCCGTCGATCCTCGACGGCCCCGCCGCGAACTTGCCGCGGTCCTCCGGCCCGGCCTGGTACGGGCTGTGGGGATCCATGAGATGCACCCACGCGAAGAACGGCCGCTCGCGCGGCGCGCCGAGGAACTCGATCGCCGCCGCCGTCGCGGCCTCATCCCACCGCCACTGCGGCGCATCTTCGGCGTGCGTGCAGCGGCTGTGCGCGAAATCGCGGTCGAGCTTGGCGATCGGCACGACGCGGTTGGCGGCGAACGCCGCCGTCTCGTAGCCCGCATCGGCCAGAAGCCGGGGCAGCGTCGCAATTTCCTCGGGCATGCGGCAGTCGTTGCGCAGGACGCCGTGGTGCGACGGGTTCAGGCCCGTGAGAAGCGTTGCGAGGCTCGGCGCCGTCTCGCCGCGCGGCGTGTACGCCGCCCCGAAGACGGCGCTCGCCGCGGCGAGGCGATCGAGGGCCGGGCTCGCCGCCGGGTTGCCGCCGTAGCAGCCGATACCGTCGGCGCGCAGCGTGTCGACCGAGATGAGCAGGATGTTCGGCCGCGGGGCCGGGGCCAGCACGAACAGCGCGACCGCCGCCGCGCCGAGCGCGACGCACGCCGCCGTGACGAGAGGATGCCGCCGCCATCGCGCCATCGCCTGCCTCCCCTCACGCCCCCGGGAAACCGACATCGGCGCGCGCGTACCGCGCCGCAAGCAGCGCGCGCAGCGCCGCCTCCTTCTCGGGCAGCGCCAGTTTCCGCTCCTCGCGCGCATCGCTTCCGAGGTCGTACAGCTCCGCCTCGCCGTCGCTCGCGAGAATCAGCTTCATGGCGCCGTCCCTGACCGCGAAGAGGTCGCGGTCGAGCCGCGCGCAGGTCGCGGGCGCAAGCGCACTCTTGAGCTTCGCAAGCACGCGCGAGCCCCTCCTGAACATGAAAAAGAGCGGCCGAGCCGGGATCCGCGCCGGTCCTCCCGCATCGAGGACCGGCGCGCCGGGAAGTCGGAGCCGCGCGCGGATCGCCTCCCCGCCCGCGGCGCCGAGCACCGTCGGGAAGAGATCGGAGAGCTGGACGAGATCGGCGCACACGGCGCCCGGCGCGAGCGCGGGGCCGCGCGCGACGAGCGGAACGCGCAGGAGATCTTCGTACAGGTTGAACTGATGGTCGAAGAACCCGTGGTGCCCGATGCACTCGCCGTGATCCGAGGTCACGATGAGGAGCGTATCGTCGAGAAGCCGCGCCGCCTCGAGCTCCGCGCGCAGCTCCCCCACCGCCGCGTCCGCATACGCCGTCTCGGCGAGATAGAGCTCCTCGAGCCCCGCGACGGCGCCATCGTCGAGCTCGCCGCGCTCCTGCTTCACGAGCCAGTTGCCGCTCTCGACCTCGGCGAGGCGCCGCGGCGCCGGCCCCTGGACGAACCGCTGGCGGTAAAGCTCCGGCGGGTCGTACGGGAGATGGCAGGCAATGTAGTTGACGAAGAGAAAGAGCGGCCGGTCGGGCGCGCGCCGCAGCTCGAGGAACTTCCTGAAGAAGTACGTGACACGGTGGAAGCGCAGGTCGTCGCCCTGCTGGTCGGGGAAGGGCAGGCCGGCCGGGCGGGCCAGCTCCCAGAAGTAGTCGAAGCCGTGATCCTGCGAGCTCAGCGCGCCCACCCACGGGTTCTGGCTTATCCCGACCGTCTGGTAGCCGAGTTCCTTGAGCGCCGCGGCCATGGTCGCGCACCGGCCGGGAAGCCGCGCGCCGGCCGCAATGCCGATGCGCCCGTCGCTCTCTTCCACCGCCGCGTGCGTCTGCCCGTGCGCCTCGGGAGGCAGGCCCGTGAAGAGCGACGCGTGCGAGGGCAGCGTCCACGGCGCGTTCGCGTAGGCGTTCGCGAAACGCACGCCCTCGGCAGCAATGCGGTCGATCGCCGCCGTCGCGCCGCCCTCGCCGCCGTAGCACCCGACGGAGTCCTGCCTGAGCGCATCGACCAGGAGGAGCACGATGTGGGGCCGGCGCGCGGCGGGGACGGCGGCGCGTTTCGCGCACGCGCCGAGCAACGGCGCCGAAAGCAGCGCCAGCGCATCGCGGCGGCGCAGTCTGGTCGCCGCGCGGGCGCGGGGCCGGCGCGCGGGGCCGGCGCGGCGCCTCACAGGAGGCTCCCGCCTTCCAGCTCCTCCGGAACGGGAAGGCCGAGGGCCGCGAGCACGGTCGGCGCGAGATCGAGCGCGCCCGGCGCGGCGGCCGCGATGCGCCGGCTGGCGAGCAGAATCCCCGGCACGGCCGCGGGGTCGCAGAGATGCGTGCCGCTCCAGGGGCGGTCGTTGTCGGCGAAGAGCTCCCGCGGGCAGCCGCCGAGCGCGGTTGCGGACGACACTTCGTAGCCGGGCTCCAGGCCGAGCACGATGTCGGGCGAGTCGGCCGCGCGCGGTCCCTTGTAGATCTCGTGGCG
>DHGK01000118.1:2026-3288 GCA_002402755.1 Planctomycetes bacterium UBA4800 | reverse complement strand
CTGCTGCCGCCGTTGACGAGCTTCGTCTGGTTCAGGAAGCGGCCGTTGTACAGCGGATAACCGTCCAGGGTGTAGGCGCGCACGCAGCTCGCAGACCACCTGACCCAGTAGCGCGGCGAGGCGGTCGGACCGGCATCCACGATGTGCGGGATGCCGCTGAACCAGTTGGCGCCGTTCTCGCTCTGGAACTGGAAGGTCGTCGAGTCGACGTTCCTCAGAACGAACCGCGTGCGGTAGCTCGGCACGTATCCCCAGCGCAGGTTGCCCGGCCCGGCGAACACGGGAAGGTCGGGCGCAAGGCCGCCGAAACCGCCCGTGCCGTCCACGGGCTCGGTCACGCCCTCGGGGAGCATCTCGCTGGGAAGGGATGGGTTTTCGGCGGGCGGAAGGGCGATCTCGCGCTCTTCCAGGCCGTTGCGCGCGTGCTCGAAATCGCCCTGATCCTGGCAGGGAAGCTCTATGAGGTCGTAGGTCGGGTCCAGGGCGAAATAAGAGAACGGAGGAGGGGGTTGAGGGCCGCTCGCGTACAGATACTGAAGAAGGTACAACTGGTCGGCGTCGTCGACCGCGCCGTCGTCGTTGACATCCGCGGCATCGAGATTGGGAGGGAGGTAGGTGTCGCTCAGGTAGTAGCCCAGGCGGTAGTAATCGGTTATGTCCACATCGCCGTCGCGATCGACGTCGCCGCGCCTGAACTGGCAATTCCAGGCAGGCGGCGTGGGGGGAGGCGCGGGGCCATCCGGAGTCGCCCCCGGGAGCTCGTCATCGCTCGGAGATTCCTCCACGGGCGGTACACACGTCGGCGTGAGAGATCCGAGGTACTCCGATATGTCTATGACCCCGCTGTCGGAGACCGGACTGCTTTCGATCGCCGCGGCAAGCACAAGGGAAAGGGTCTCGTCGCTCCGCCACAGGGCAATTGCCTGCTCTTCCCATTCGGCGACGCGCCCGTCGCCATCGAAGTCGATGAGCACCTCCCCGGGCGGCGGCTCGCTCAACTCTTCCTGACCAAGGCAGGTGTCAGAGAGAGAGAGAGAGAGAGAGAGAGCGAGAGCAAATTCCGATCCAAGCGCATGCCGCGTGTCGCATAATGACCTCCGTGTCTCTGGAACTGCCGCCGGTTTCGAACCGTCTGCTCTTATACACCGGGGCGGGAACGGCAGCAAATGTTATTTCTGCTTGATCCCACGAATTAATATTATGCGGCATGGCAGCGATGTTCCTGTGGCGGCACCGCACGGTAGCAATCCGTGTCGAGGACT
>DHGK01000118.1:0-1987 GCA_002402755.1 Planctomycetes bacterium UBA4800 | reverse complement strand
TCAGTGCCTGAACGCCCGCTGCCCCGTGAACACCATCGCCACCTGCGGGTCGGCCTCGTTCACGGCCTGGATCGACTCCCAGTCGCGGACCGAGCCGCCGGGGTGGCAGAGGGCGGAGACGCCGACCTCGATCGCGAGGTCGACGCCGTCGCGGCGCGGGAAGAAGGCGTCGGAGGCCAGGACCGAGCCGCGCAGGTCGCCGCCGCGCCCGCGGGCCTCGGCCTCGATCGCCTCGACCTCCGCGCGGGGCATCTGGCCGCGCGCGGCCGCGAGCTCCAGCTCGAAGAACAGCTTCTTGTGGCGCGCGAGCGCGAGGCGGTCGCGCTCCCGGTCGAACGCCTTGGCGATGGCCTGCTTCACCACGCCCACGCGGTCCTGGCCGCCCGCGCCGATGGAGACCGTGGCGCCGTTCTTGGCGAAGAGCACGCTGTTGGAGATGACGCCCTGCTCGACCGCCCAGGCGAAGACCAGGTCCCGGTACTCCTGCGCGGTCGGCTCGCGCGCCGCCTTGTGCGTGACGCCCTTGCTCTCGCAGACGGCGGGGAGGAAGTCCCCCGGGCCCTTGATGGGGTTTGTGAGCGAAAGCTGGACGATGAGCCCGCCGTCCAGGAGCGACGTGAGCTGGAGGCAGCGCAGGTCCTCGAGCGCATCCAGCGCGCCCAGGCGCGGCAGCTTGAAGATCCTGAGGTTCTGCTTGCGCTCGAGCGCCGCGAGCGCGCCCTCCTCGTAGTCGGGGCAGGCGATGACCTCGATGAAGACCTCGCCCAGGAACTCCGCCGCCTCGCGCGTGAGCGGGCGGTTGAGCACGACGCAGCCGCCGAAGGCCGCGAGCGGGTCGCCCCAGTACGCGTTCCGGACCGCGGTCAGGACGTCGTCCGCGCGCGCGACCCCGCAGGGGTTGTTGTGCTTCATGATCGCGCACGCGGGCGCCTCGGCCAGGTACCTGAGGATGAGGACCGCGCTGTCCAGGTCCGTGAGGTTGGTCTTCCCGGGATGCTTCCCGAAGCTCAGGATGTGCTCCTCCGCGATCGAGCTCGCCAGGCCGATGCCCGGCGAGATCAGCGCCGCCCCGGGGACGGCGAGCGCGGACTCGGCGAGCTCGTAGAGCGCCGCCGGCTGGCCGGGATTGTCGCCGTACCTGAGGCCGCGCTCGACTTCCCCGCCCGCCTCGGGCACCTTCCACGTGCGTTTCCTGAGCCGGAGCGTCTGGGCGCCGAGCGTGATCTCGAGCGTCCGGGGAAACGGGTCATCGAGAATCGTGCGGTAGGCGGATCGAAGATCGGTGCTCACGGTCTGTCTCGCTTTCGTCAAGGTTGCCGGGGCGGGGGCAGGTCACGCACAGGAGCCGATGATGGCGATCATGACGAGCTCGCCCTCGGTGCCGCGGACGGTGTGGGAGCGGCCCGCCTGCGTGATCGTCGCGTCGCCGGGGCCGATCGGCTCCCACGCGACGCCGTCCTCGGAGATCTCGCCCTTGCCCGAAAGCACGACGAAGATCTCCTCCTCGCCGTGGTGCGGGTGAAGTCCGATCGAATCTCCGGGCGAGAGCCTGAGCTCGGCCAGGAGCCGAATGGGGCAGGCAAGCTCCTCCGCGCGGAAGAAGTGGCGGATGCGGACGCTGCCGGTGCCGCCGCGCATCCTCTTGCGCTCCTCGGTGATGATCTCGGTCGGGTGCCGGACCATGGCGTTCCTCCTCTGTACCAGAGAGGGTGTTAATTACACCCGCCGGGCGGGGGGAGGTCAAGCGGGGGACGGAATGATGAGAGCCGGCCCAAGGACGGAAGGAGGAAGAGGGCCACAAAGACACGAAGACACGAAGACGGACGGACGACATCAGGTAACCGTTCACAGGGCATCCCGACCACGCGAATCTCCGCCTTCACCGGCGTCCCTCGTGGCGCTCTTTCCGATATTCACCACAGAGAAGACGTACATATTCGGTGAACCCGTGGCCCCGCAGGCGCCGGCCGTGGCCGGCGTTTCCCCC
>DHGK01000386.1 GCA_002402755.1 Planctomycetes bacterium UBA4800 | reverse complement strand
GACTACTGCTGCGTCCACGCGGCCTTCGCGCTCAGGGACGAGGGCTACTCGACGATCATGGTCAACTGCAACCCCGAGACGGTGTCGACCGACTACGACACCTCGGACAAGCTGTACTTCGAGCCGCTCACGGTCGAGGACGTCCTGAGCATCTACGAGAAAGAGAAGCCGATGGGCGCGGTCGTCCAGTTCGGCGGCCAGACGCCGCTCAACATCGCGGGCGAGCTGGCGAAGGCGGGCGTCCGAATTCTGGGGACATCGGTCGATTCGATCGACCTGGCCGAGGACCGCAAGCGCTTCAACGACATCATGGCGCGCATGGGCATCCCCATGCCGGCCTCGGGCATGGCGGTCGACATCGACGAGGCTCTGCGCATCGCCGCGCAGATCGGCTACCCGCTCATGGTGCGGCCCTCGTACGTCCTCGGCGGCCGCGGCATGGAGATCGTCTACGACGAGGCGATGCTCAGGGAGTACCTGGCCGCGGCGGTCGACGTCACGCCCGAGCGGCCGATCCTCATCGACAAGTTCCTCGTCGACGCGGTCGAGGCCGAGGCCGACGCGCTCTCCGACGGCGCGGATGCGTTCGTCCCCACGGTCATGGAGCACATCGAGCAGGCCGGCATCCACTCCGGCGACTCGGCGTGCGTCATACCGCCGGCCACGATCTCGGCGCGGCACCTGGAGACGATGTACGACTACACGGCCAGGATCGCCAAGGAGCTCAAGGTCGTGGGGCTCATCAACATCCAGTACGCGATCTGCGACGACAAGGTCTATGTCCTCGAGGCCAATCCGCGCGCGTCGCGCACGGTGCCGCTCGTCTCCAAGGTCTGCGGACTCTCCATGGCGCGCGTGGCGACGCAGCTCATGCTCGGGAAGACGATCAAGGAGCTCAATCTCGCGCCTGCCCGCTTCCGGCACTTCGGCGTCAAGATGCCGATCTTCCCCTTCTCGATGTTCCCGGAGGTCGATCCGGTCCTCGGCCCGGAGATGCGTTCGACCGGCGAGGTCCTCGGCATGGCGGATTCGTTCGGCCTCGCGTTCCACCACGCGGCGGAGGCGGCGCAGACGGTCCTCCCGTCCGAGGGCACGGTCCTCATCTCGGTGTCATCGCGCGATCGCACGCATCTGGCCGACGTCGCGCGGCGCTTCCGCGACCTGGGGTTCAAGATCAAGGCGACGCGCGGGACCCACCTCTACCTCTCCGAGCAGGGCATCGAGAGCGAGGTGATCTTCAAGCTGCACGAGGGCCGGCCGCACATCCTCGATGCGATCAAGAACCGCGAGATCCAGATGATCGTCAACACCCCGGCGGGCAAGCTCAGCCAGTACGACGACTCGTACCTGCGCAAGGCGGCCGTGCAGTACAAGATCCCCTACGTGACGGCGCTCACGGCGGCGGTCGCCGCGGCGAAGGGCATCGCCGCGCGCAAGGAGCGCGAGCCGGACGTGAAGTCGCTCCAGGAGTACCACCGGGGGATCGCGTTCTCGTGATGCGCGGCCGCCGCGCCCGCACGGCTCCGCGCCCGCGTTCCGTCCGGCGCTACACGACCTCGATCGTCGACGGCGGCTTGGTCGCGATGTTGTAGGTCACGCTCACGACGCCCGGCACCTCGCGCGTGATGCGGTCGGCGAGCGTCCTGAGCGTCGCGAAGGGCAGCGCCGTCGGCGCCGCCGTCACCGCGTCCTCGCTGTCCCAGCAGCGCACCTCGATCTGGCGGCCGAACTCGCGCTTCCCGTCCCTGATGCCCGTGACCATGTCCTCGTGCAGGATCGCGAGCCACTGGAACGCCTTCGTGCCCGCGAGCACCTCCTCCACCACGCGCGTCGCGATGCGGACGAGCGCGATGCGCTCCGGCGTCGCCTCGCCGATCACGCGCGCGGTCAGCGCGGGGCCGGGAAACGGCGGGCGGTTGTACATCTCCTCGGGGAGGCCGAGGGCCTTGCACACGGCGCGGACGGCCGGCTTGCGCAGCTCGATGAGCGGCTCGAGCACCTTGTAGCCGTAGACGGCCTGGGTGTCGATGCCGAGTTGGGCGAGGATGTTGTGCTGGCGCTTTATGCCGGCCACGGTCTCCTCGACATCGGTGAGGATGGTGCCGTGGAGGAGGAACCTGGCGCCGCTCTCCCTGACGAGGCGCCCGAAGACCTGCGTGTAGAAGGCATCGGTGATCGCCTGGCGCTTCTCCTCGGGATCGGCCTTGCCCTTCAAGGCCGCGAAGAACTCGTCCCGGGCATCGACCTTCTCGACCGGCACGCCGCGCGCGTTGAAGAAGGCCACGACCCTGTCGGGCTCCCCCTCCCGCATGATGCCGTTGTCGACGAAGTAGGTCTTCAGGCGGCTGCCGAGCGCGCGGTGGCCGAGCATCGTCACCGTGCTCGAATCGACGCCTCCCGAGAGCGCGTTGACCGCGGTGCCGCCGCCCACCGTCTCGGCGAGCTCGCGCACCTTCGCATCGATGAAGGCGGTCGGATTCAGTTCCTCCAGCGTGATCTCCTTGAGCGGCATGCGAACCTCCTTGGTGCCTTGGTGCGCTCAAAGCATAGGGGAAGAACGTTGCCCGCGCAACGGGGGGGCGCACGGCCCGGCCGTTGACAATTCGCCGCGCGCCGGATACTAGGGAGAGAGCGACACAGGAAAGGAGCGCCCCCCCATGAAGCACAATCTCAACCGCCGCGAGTTCATCGCCGTCACATCGAGCCTCGCCGCCGCCGCCGCCGTGACCCGCCCGGCGCGCGCGGCCGAGCCCTCGCCGTTCACGACCGCGCTCAAGAAGGCCATGATCGTGGGAGGCGCGCCGGCGGCGGCGCAGCTCGAGGAGCTCAAGGCCGCCGGCTTCGACGGCGTCGAGGCGGGCGTCGTCGGCATCGAGGATGCCGCCAAGGGCCGCGAGGCCGCCGAGAAGCTCGGCATGCGCGTTCACTCGGTGCTGCGCGGCTGGGCGGAATTCAACAGCGAGGACCCGCAGAAGCACCAGGACAGCTTCGCGGCGACGGAGAACGCGCTGCGCGCGGCGCAGGCCTTCGGCGCCGATGCCGTGCTTCTCGTCCCCTGCCGCATCGGCGGCATGCCGATGCCGCGGCCGTGGGAGTTCCTCATCGACTTCGACCATGCGACCGGTCACATCCGCCGCGTGACAGCCGGCGACAACGCGCCGTTCCGGAAGTACATCGAGGCGCACAACCACGCGACCGACACATCGAAAGAGGCCGTCAAGCGCCTTGTCCCGCTCGCCGAGAAGTGCGGCGTCGTCATCGCGCTTGAGAACGTCTGGAACAACCTGTGGGTCCAGCCCGCGATCTTCCGCAATTTCATCGCCTCCTTCCAGAGCCCGTGGGTCAAGGCCTACTTCGACATCGCCAACCACGTCAAGTACGGCCGGCCCGAGGAGTGGATCCTGACGCTGGACGAGCTGCTCGCCAAGATCCACGTCAAGGAGTTCAAGATCAATCCCGCAGACCCCAGGGGCGAGGGCGACTGGCCGCAAATTCGCGACGGCAGCGTGAGATGGCCGGTCGTCAGGCAGGCGCTCGAGCGCGTCAACTACAACGGCTGGATGACGATCGAGGGCGGCAACCTGCCGCTCAAGGAGCTGTCGAGCCGCCTGGATTTGATCATCGCGGGGAAGTAGGCGGCGACCGCACGGCCGACCGCAGCCGGAAGGAATCCCCACGGCGAGCGGATCGGATCACGCGCCACGCAGGAAGAAGCTGCCGCGCACGGCGGATGGAGGAAAGCCGCGGAGAAGAAACCACAGAGCCACAGAGAGTACAGAGAAGGAAACGGAGAAAGACCGGCGCACTTGACACGGCCACGTAACGTCTCACGTCCCGTGCTCTGTGCCCTCTGTNNAAGAGCACCACGAAGGACGCCGGAGGAGGCGGAGATTCGCGTGCTCGGGATGCCCTGTGAGCGGTTACCAACCGCTCGGCCGGGGGATCACAACAGCGGTATCCCCCGCGCCGCGCACTCCTTCCGCATCGCGGGCGGCCAGTAGCTCGCCTGGATCTCGCCGATGTGGGCCTTGCGCAGGTAGAGCATGCAGAGGCGCGACTGGCCGATGCCGCCGCCGATCGAGAGCGGCAGCTCGCCCGCGAGCAGCCGCCGGTGGAAGAGAAGCTCCTTGCGGTGCGTCTGGCCGCTCAGCTCGAGCTGGCGGCGCAGCGATTCCCGGTCGACGCGGATTCCCATCGACGACAGCTCGAACGCCCCGCCGAGCAGCGGGTAATCGACGAGAATGTCGCCGTTCAGGCCCGTGTGCCCCTCCTCGTTCGGCGTCGACCAGTCGTCGTAGTCGGGCGCGCGGCCGTCGTGCGGCGCGCCGTTCCCGAGGGCGGCGCCGATGCCGATCACGAACACCGCACCGTGCTCCCGGCACGCCGCGTGCTCGCGCTCGCGCGGGGAGAGGTCGGGGTAGCGCCGTTCGAGCTCCGCCGAATGCACGAAGGCGATCTCGTCGGGCAGCATCGGCGCGAGCGCCGGATAGTTGAATGCCACGTACTTCTCGGCCCTGCGAATGACGTCGTAGATCCGCCGCACGATGTCTTTGAGGAATGCGACCCGGCGGTCCTCCGGCCGTATGACGCGCTCCCAGTCCCACTGGTCGACGTACAGCGAGTGCGTGCAGTCGAGCGTCTCATCGGGCCTGATCGCGTTCATGTCGGCGTAGAGCCCCTCGCCCGGCGCCAGGCCGAGGTCGGCCAGCGCCATGCGCTTCCACTTGGCCAGCGACTGGACGATCTCGGCCCGCACGCCGCCCGCGGACTTGACCGCGAACGACACGGGCTTCTCGACCCCGTTGAGGTCGTCGTTGATGCCGGTCCCCGCCTCGACGAAGAGCGGCGCCGTGACGCGCATGAGGTTCAGCTCGAACGCGAGGTTCGTCTGAAAGAACTCCTTGATCAGGCGGATGGCCCCCTCGGTCTCCTTGGGAGAAAGGAGCGGCCTGTAGCCTTCGGGGCCAGGGCACGCGGGTTTCATGCGGCGTCTCCTCGGCGTTGCACCCGGGCGGAAGCCGCGCCGCGCGCGGCTCGCCCCGAGCCATCCAACTATACAGGACGGCGGGGCGTCGCGGCAAACGCGGCAACCGTTCACGGTTTCCTCACCGTG
>DHGK01000321.1:7365-8005 GCA_002402755.1 Planctomycetes bacterium UBA4800 | reverse complement strand
AGCGCGCGGGTCACGCCCGAGAACGCCACGGCGACCGCGAAGGGCGGCAGGCCCTCGCCGGGCGCGACCAGCGAGGCCTCCTGCGCGCGGCAGTCGATCCGCACCAGTCGCCGCGCCTCCGCGAACACGATCGTCGCGGGATCGAGCAACCCGCACGCGACGCCCGCGTAGTCGTTCTCGGCCCGGCGGGTGCTCCGGATGAGATCCCACGNNATCGAGCGCGATGCCGTTGGCGCGCCTGAGCGCGACGCCGCAGCACAGCCCCGCCGCGGCCGAGGAGCTCAGGCCGCCGATCGGCATCTCGCCCGCCATCACGCCGTCGATGCCGCGCGCGAGACGCGCGCCCCCGGCCGCGAGCGCGGCCGCCTGCCCGGCGGCGTAATCCCCCCAGAAAACCCGTCCCCGCGGCGGCCCGGGCGCCGCGGCATCGAACTCCGCCTCTTCCGGAAAATCGAGGCTCGCGAGCCTGACGCGGCCGTCGTCGCGCGGCTTCCAGGCGAGCACGACCCCGCGGTCGATCGCCATGCCGAGCACGGTGCCGCCCTGGTGGTCGATGTGCGCGCCGAGCGGGCACACGCGGTACGGCGCGCGCACGAGTTGCGGCGCGCCGCCGCCCGCCCGCGCCCGGAACGCCGCGCGC
>DHGK01000321.1:6488-7334 GCA_002402755.1 Planctomycetes bacterium UBA4800 | reverse complement strand
CCGGCGGCGCCGCGCACGGTGACCATGCAACGACTCCCGCGCCTCCTCGGCCTGGTGCTCGCCTGCGGCTGCGCCGCCACGGTCAGCGACCGCGAGGCGCTCCGGCGGCTCGGCGAGCGCCGGGGGCCGCCGTGCCCCGGCGTCTTCTCCATCGAATTCGCGGCGCAGGATTCGCTGCCGCTCGCGCCCTTCATGAGCCTTCCGGCGGTGCCGGCGACCATCGGCGGCCGCCGCTGCACGCTGCTCCTCGACACGGGCTCGCCGTACAGTTTGCTCGCGCCGGAGGTCGTCGGGGAACTCGGCCTGCCCGTCTTCGGCCGCACGCGGGTCGCGCTCCTCGGCACCGAGGAGGAGACGTTCAGGACGTGCGTCCACGAGATGCGCGCGGGGGGCCTGGTGTGCCGCCACGCCCCGTTCCTCGTCAGCCCGGGGCACATCGAGCGCAGCCTGCTGGGCTTCACGCTCCAGCGCGCCGACGGGATTCTCGGCATGGCGTTCCTCGACCCCCTCTGCGTCACGATCGATCTGCGCCGGGGCGAGGTGCGGTTCCGCGACGAGCGCCGCATCGCGCGCGGCCCCGGCGTCCGCGCCGTGCCGCTCGGCTTCCTCGAGGATGGGCGGCCGTGCGTCGCCGTGTCGCTCGGCGCGGGACCGGCGCGGCGGTTTCTGCTCGACACCTGCGCGCGCCGCTGCGTGCTGCCGGAGGACACCGCGCGNNGCGCTCGGGCTGCCCGAGCTCGGCAGTGCGAGCCTGCTCGGCCTCGGGGTCGAGGCGCGGGCCGGGACGACGCGCATTCCCAGGCTCGTCCTGGGAGGCGCGGTCTTCTCGGATGTCGATGCCTACGT
>DHGK01000321.1:1212-6407 GCA_002402755.1 Planctomycetes bacterium UBA4800 | reverse complement strand
TGGGGGCGCGGTGATGCGCGCGGGAGGCCGCCGGCCGCGGTTCGCCGCCTCCCCTACTGGCTTCCGGACGGCGCGTCGAACCGCGAGAGGAACGGGCAGAGCCGCTCGGTCACGAACTCGCCCGTCGCGCGCATCGCGCTCCCCGCCGCGGCGATNNTCGGCGCGGTTGATCGGTGTGCGGAACGTGCCCGCGTTCTCAAGGTAGAGCGACTTGGGATCGCGCGCGAAGACCTCGACCCTGAGGGTATAGCTGTCCCGAAGGTCGTGCGCCGGCGGCACGCTCAGGACCAGGCCGAAGACCTTGGTCGGCCGGCCGAGCTGCGAGAGATCGGCGGCCCCGAAGCTCAGGAGCCGCGAGCCGATGAAGTCGCTCGCCGAGTCGAAGTGGCCCGGCGTCGCCACCATGCGCACGGTGCAGAGCTCCATCAGGAAGACCGGGATGCCGAGCACATCCATGGAACGCCCGAGGATCGCCTCCAGGCGCTGGCAGAAGCTGTCCATCGTCACCAGGCCGCCNNTCCATGAAGTGCATGCGGTCGGTCGAAAACGTGAGGCGCGCCAGTCCGGCCTCCTCGGAGGCCGGCCGTTCGATGACGGCCCCGTTCGGCCTGCGGATGAAGTTGTCGAACTCGCACTGCGTGCAGAGCTCCTGGTACAGGCTCCGGAGCCTGGTCGGAGAGTGCTGCACCGGCAGGTGGATGAGCTCGATCAGAAGCGCGTTCGTGCGCGGTTCGCTGAGCATGATAGCCTCCGGACGAGGCTATAGGCTGTAGGCTATAGCNNGCAGCCGCTCGCGCTGCGCGAGCAGCGCCTGTTCGGCCTTGTCGCCGAAGAGCAGCGCCACGGTCGGCGCCACGCGCTCGAACGCGAAATGCCCCTCCTTGAGCGCCTCGGCCAGGCGGTCCATGCCCTCGGGCGTGATGNNTCGAGGCCCTCGGCCCACTCCCCCAGCGTGTAGATCACGTTGCCCGGCACGGCCGTGCGCGCGCGCGTCTTGAGGAAGCTCTCGATCGCCGAGAGCTGCATGCCCGCGAGAATCGCGCGCTTCACGCTCTCGCGCGTGAGGCGGTAGCGCTTCACGCGATCGGCGCCGATCCGCTCGGCGAAGCGGCTCAGCGTGAAGGCGTCCTCGGCCTCGTGCGCGCCGCCGGGGAACTGCAGGATCTCGAAGTCCGGATTGACGAGCAGCCCGCCCGCGTGGACGGCCGCGGCGCCCTTGCGCCCCAGCACGGCCGCGCCCAGCGACGACAGGGCGATCGTCTCCAGGTGCCCGTCGCGGTACCCCAGGTCGGTGATGCCGAGCAGCCCCAGCCGGTGGACGAGCCAGTGGTACAGATCGTAGTACAGGCGCTCCAGCGGCACGAACACCGCCTCGGCCACGACGTTGCGCTCGAGGCGCTCGGTGAAGGCCGCCGGGACGGAGAGCTGCGCGAGTCCGCACAGGAAGCGCGCGACCGCCGCGCGCACGAAGCCGCGCGCCGCGACGAAGGTCTCGGGCGCCAGGGCTCCCAGCTCCTGGATCGCGATGTCTCTCAGGAACTTCTGATGGAAGCTGTAGTGGTCGCGCGTGTGCTCCTTGAGAAAGGCCTCGAACACCCGCTTGACGCGCGCGCAGACGTCCTTGCGCTCCCACGCCTTGACGCGCGCCATCTGCACCTGCAGCCGTCCGTCCGTCCGCTCGACGAGCTTGAGCCTGGTGGCGAGCGTCACGAGGAGCTCGAGCAGCCGCCCCTCCCCCAGCCCGCCGTACGATGCGAGGACGAACTCCTGCTTGAGCTTCTCCTCCATGCGCCGGTACAGCACGCCCTCGCGCGTGAGCTCCAGCGGCTGGATGTAGAGGAGCTGCAGGAGCCGGTTGAGGTCGACGATGAGGTCGGAGCCCGTGCTGATCACGGTCTCCGCGCCGGCGCCGGACACGCCCGCCCGGCTGCAGGCGCCGATCGCCTCCTGGTAGACGCAGAGGACCTCCTCCTCGATCTCGATGCCGTACTTCTTCAGGTTGAGGGCCCCGGTCGTGCCCAGCGCCTGCTCTTCGAGCGCCGCGCGCCACTCCGGGGTGTGCAGCCGCTTGCGGCCGCCGGCCCGGCGCCACGAGGAGAGCGGCAGAATCCCGCCGTGGTCCTCGATCGTCGTCTTCACGACGGCCTTGAGCGCGGGGTCCTTGAGCTTGGCGACGCGCCGCGCCACGGCCTCGCCGTCCGGGAACTCCTCCGCGACCTTCGCGCCCGGGCAGACGGCCGCGCGCGAGATGAGCTCCAGCGACGTCCTCTCGTCCACGTCCACGCTGCCGCGCAGCGCCGCGGCCATCTCCTCGGGGACCGTGAAGCAGTCCGCCCGCGGGCCGCGGGCCCCGTCCGCCTTGTGGATGAAGCCCTGCTCCTTCAGGCGCCTGAGAATCGTCTCGGTCTCGAAGTCCTGGATGCGCCGCGCCGCGCGCTGCGCGCGGACCTCGGAGACGGTGCCGGTGGCGTCCGCGAGCAGGAGCAGCGCCTCCAGGAAGCTCCGCTCGGGCGGCTTGAGCGCGTCGAACCGGCGGCAGATCCGCCCCGGGTCGGTCATCACCGGCATGAGCTTGCGCACGAGCCGGTCGCGCGGGCCGTCCTTGGCCGCGGTCGGGGTCCAGTACTGGAAGTACACCTGCAACTGCGACTTCTGCAGGCGTTCGAGCGCTTCATGCAGCTTCATGGCGTCGACTCCTCGTACCTGCGTGCGTCCTGTATCTCGTACTCGTAGCCCTGCTCCGTGAGAAAGAGCTGGCGCTTCTCGGCGAACTCCTGGTCGCGCGTCTGGCGCGTCACGATCGAGTAGAAGCGGGCCCCGCCGCCGCCGGCCTTGGGCCGCAGGATGCGCCCGAGGCGCTGGGCCTCCTCCTGGCGCGAGCCGAACGTGCCCGACACCTGGATGGCGACGTTGGCATCCGGAAGGTCGACCGCGAAGTTGCCGACCTTGCTCACGATGAGAACCCTGAGCTCGCCGCGGCGGAACTTCGCGTAGAGCTCCTCGCGGGTCTTGTGCGGCGTCCTCCCGGTGATGAGCGGGCAGGCGAGCACTTGCCGCAGCCGCTCGAGCTGCTCGAGATACTGCCCGATGATCAGCACGAGGTCGTCCGCGTGCCGCTCGACGAGCCGCACCACGAGGTCCTGCTTGCGCGGGTTCTCGCTCGCCAGCCGGAACTTCTCGCGCGCGCCCGCCGACAGGTACCGCGCCCGGAGCGCCGGCTCCATATCCGCGCGGATCTCGACGCACCGGGCGTCGGCGATCCAGCCGCGCTGCTCCAGCACGCGCCACGGAATGTCGTACTTCTTCGGGCCGATGAGGCTGAACACCTCATCCTCCCGGCCGTCCTCGCGGATCAGCGTGGCCGTGAGCCCCAGGCGGCGGGTGGCCTGGATCTCCGCCGTGAACCTGAAGACCGGCGCCGGCAGGAGGTGCACCTCGTCGTAGACCACGAGGCCCCAGTCGCCCTTGGAGAAGATGTCGAGGTGCGAGAACGCATCCGACTTGCTGCGGCGGTAGGTCATGATCTGGTAGGTCGAGAGCGTGACCGGCCTGACCTCCTTGGCCTCGCCGCTGTACTCGCCGATCTGGTCCTCGGCGAGGGTGGTCTTCTCCAGCAGCTCGCGGCGCCATTGCCTGAGCGCCGTCACGCTGGTCGAGAGGATGAGCGTCGACATGCCGACCCGGGCCATCACGGCCATGCCGACGATCGTCTTGCCCGCGCCGCAGGGAAGGACCACCACGCCGCTGCCGCCCTGCACGGAGCCGCCGGCGTGGAACGCGTCGACCGACTCGGCCTGGTACGGCCTGAGCTCGAACGGAAGCCCGCTGGTCGCCGTCGCGCGCAGGCGCATGGACAGCGGGCTTCCCTCCCGGTACCCGGCGAGATCCTCGACCGGGTAGCCGGCCTTGATGAGGGCCAGCTTGAGCTGGCCGCGCCGGCCGGGGTCGACGGCGCAGCTCGCGCCGCCGTTCCGGTCCAGCACGTAGTCCTTGATCCGGCTCAGGGAGAGAACCTCCCGCAGAATCTCGTCGTCGCGGGCGGTCAGGACCAGCGCGCCGTCGTCGCGCACGAGCTTGAGGAGGCCGAAGCGGCTCGTCTTCTCCTCGATCTCGGCCGCCAGGTTGGAGGGGACCTCGTAGCGGCTCAGGCTCCGGAGGGTCTCCATGATCCACGCCGCCGAGGCGCCCGCCGAGGCCGCGTTCCACAGTGACAGCGGAGTAATCCTGTAGACGTGCATGTGCTCGGGGCTCTTGACCAGCTCCGCGAAGCGCATGAGCTTGTCCCGCGCCTCGCGGAACACCGGGCTGTGCACGTCGAGGAATATCGTGAAGTCGCTCTGAACGACCAGTGGTTTCTCGTCGTCTGTCACGTACGCCGTCCTCGTCGCCAATGCGTTGCAGAATCCCATCTTGGCCCATCCCCTGCAATCATTCAAGTACGGGGGCCGGTGAACGCCCAAAAATAAAAGCCCTTGACGCGCCGGCGCGCGCGGCGCAAGGGGGCGGCTGCGGCCTCAGGAGCGGGACGGGACCGGCTCCGGTGCCGGGGCCGGGGCCAAGGCCGGGGAGGCCGCCGGCCGCGCGCAACCGGCCGGGGAAGCGGCTCCGGCGGAGGCCTACTCCTCCTCGTCGGCGGGCGGCGCCTCGGGCGGCTGCTCGTCGTCCGCATCGAACGGGTCGCCGTGCTCGGCCGCGCGCGGAGGCCGGGCCGCGCGGCCGACCTCTTCCCCGCCCCCGTTCCGCTCCGCCGCGGCATCTGCGGCGATGTCCTCTGCCGAGATGCGCTCCAGGGACGCGACCGCGTCGCCCTCGCGCAGGCGGATCACCCGGACGCCCATCGTGCCGCGGCCGATCACCGACACGTCGCTCACCGGCGCGCGAATGACCTGCCCGCCCACGGTGATGAGCATGACGTCGTCGCCGTCCGCGACCGCCTGCGCCGCGACGACCGCGCCGTTGCGGCCGCCCGCGCGGATGTCGCGCACGCCGCTCCCGCCGCGGCGGTGGCGCGGGTACTCGGCGACCGCCGTGCGCTTGCCGTACCCGTTGCTGCACACCGTGTAGAGGAACAGGTCCTCCCGCACGACCGCCAGGCTGACGAGCCGGTCCTCGCCGCGGAGCGCGATGCCCCGGACGCCGTGCGCCGTGCGTCCCATGGGCCGCGCCTCGCTCGCCGGGAACCTGTTGGCCTGGCC
>DHGK01000321.1:636-1193 GCA_002402755.1 Planctomycetes bacterium UBA4800 | reverse complement strand
GCGTAAATCCCGGTCTTGTGCGGCCGGCTGTAGGCCTCCAGTTCCGTCCGCTTCACGACGCCGTGGCGCGTGGCGAAGATCAGATACCCGCCGGTGAGCTCCTCCAGGCAGAGCGCCTGCGCGACGCGCTCGTCGTCCTGGAGATTGAGCAGGTTGACGGCGGCGCGGCCGCGGCTCGCGCGGTCCAGGTCGGGGAGCTGGTACACCTTGAGCCAGTAGATGCGGCCCCGGTTCGTGAAGAACAGCACGTGGTCGTGCGTCGAGGCCACGAAGACGCTGCGCACGACATCGCCCTCCTTGGCGTCGAGGCCGCGAATCCCGACGCCGCCGCGGCCCTGAATTCGGTACTCGGCCAGGCTCGTGCGCTTGAGATACCCCTCGCGCGTGATCGTCACGACGACGCGGTCCTCGGGAATCAGGTCCTCGTCCTCGATCTCCTCGGCCGTCTCCGCGAAGGTCGTGCGCCGCGCATCGGCGCAGCGCTTCCTGAGATCCTCCCACTCCTCGATCATGACGTCGTAGACCAGGCCGTCCTCGGCCATGAGGCGGCGCAGGTA
>DHGK01000321.1:0-612 GCA_002402755.1 Planctomycetes bacterium UBA4800 | reverse complement strand
TGGGTCGCCTGCGGCTCGGTGAACCCGAAGCGGTCCATGAGCCGCTGCCCGGCCTCGGCCGGGTTCGCGGACGCCTTGATCTCGGCGATGATCTCGTCGATCATGGCCAGCGCGCGCAGCAGGCCCTCGAGGATGTGCGCCCGCGCCTCGGCCTTCGCGAGCAGGAACGCGGTCCTGCGCCGGATGACCGTGAAGCGGTGGCGCACGAACGCGAGGAGCAGCTCCTTGATGCCGAGGGTCCGCGGCCGGCCGTCGACGAGCGCGATGTTGATGATGCTGAACGTCGACTGGAGCGGCGTGTACTTGTGGAGCTGGTTCAGGACCAGGGCGGGGTCCTCGCCGCGCTTGATCTCGATGACCAGGCGCTGGCCCTTCTGGTCGCTCTCGTCGCGCACGTCGCTGATGCCCGTGATGCGCTCGGCCTTGATCTGCTCGACGATGGTCTCGATGAGCTTGGTCTTCGTGAGCTGGTAGGGCACCTCGGTGACGACGATGCGCGCGCGGCCCTCCTCCTCCTCGATGTCGGTCCGCGAGCGGATCGTGATGAGCCCGCGGCCCGTCTCGTAGGCGCTGCGGATGCCCGCCCGGCCGCAGATGATGCCGCCGGTCGGG
>DHGK01000263.1:5147-8588 GCA_002402755.1 Planctomycetes bacterium UBA4800 | reverse complement strand
GACGCCGGAATGTGATGTACTGAAGGCGGAGATTCGCGTGTTCGGGATGCCCTGTGAACGGTTACACTAACTGCACGGCAAGCGAGTGAGAATCCAGGAGGTACTTCCATGCGCTCACGTATCGCGTGCATCCTGTGCGCCGCCTGCGCGCTTTGTCTCGCCGCCGGTGCGGCCGATTTCCTCTGGCAGATCGGCACGCCCGACGGCAACAACGCCGAGTTCGCGCTCGCACCGCGCGGCTACGCCTCCTATGCCGCCGACGGATTCTTCGTCGCCGGCCAGTCGGACCCGCGGCGCGACTGGCCGTACGTCCACCCCGGCCCGGACGACAACTGGGCCGGATCGCGGCGGCACGCGTTCGTCGTCCTCTTCGGCCTCGCGCGCGTCCCGGCGGCGGGCGACTGCGCGCTTCGGGTCGCGCTCATCGACACGCACGCGGCCAACCCGCCGCCCCTTCGCATCGAGATCAACGGCACGGCGTTCGAGAAGGGCCTGCCGCGCGGCGGCGGCGATGCGAGCGTCTTCGGCGATCCCGCCAAGGGCAGGAAGCACGCGTTCGACGTTGCGTTTCCCGCGAGCCTGCTTCGCGCCGGCGACAACGAGATCCGCCTGACGACCTTGCGCGGAAGCTGGCTCCTCTACGACTGGCTCGGCCTGCAGGCGCCCGCCGGCGCCGAGCCCGCGGCCGTGACGGCGCGCACCCTCATCGACGAGATCGCGCCCGTGCGCGCGCTCAAGGAGTCCGGCGGCGCGACCGTGCAGCCCGTGCGCGTCGTCCTGCGCCACTTCGGCGAGCCGGCGGAGGCCGCCGTGCGCATCGAGGGCGCCCCCGAGAAGACGGCGAACCTCGCGCGCGGGACGAATGCGATCGAGGTGCTCGTCCCGGCCGCCGACAAGGAGACGACGCGCGCCGTCGTCATCGCCGTCGCCGGAAAGGAGATCGCGGCGCGCGCGCTCGTCCAGAAGCCCGTGCCCAGGCTCACCGTGTACGTTCTCCCCCACTCGCACACCGACATCGGCTACACGGCGATCCAGACCGCGATCGAGGAGCGGCAGATCGACAACCTGCGCCAGGGCATCCGGCACGCGCGCGCGACCGCCGCGTACCCCGAGGGGGCGCGATTCGTCTGGAACGTGGAAGTGCTGTGGGCGGCGGACCTCTACCTCCGCCGCCTCTCCGAAGAGGACCGCGCGGCGTTCTTCGACGCCGCGGCCAAGGGGCAGGTCGCGCTCAACGGCATGTACCTCAACGAGCTCACGGGCCTGTGCCGGCCCGAGGAGCTGCTGCGCCTCTTCAGCTTCGCCTGTGCGCTCGGGCGGCGGTGCGGCGTCGCGGTCGACTCGGCCATGATCAGCGACGTGCCCGGCTACACGTGGGGAACCGTCACGGCCATGGCGCACGCGGGCATCCGCTACTTCTCGGTCGCGCCCAACTACTTCGACCGCATCGGCACGATTCTGCGCGAGTGGGAGAACAAGCCGTTCTACTGGGTCGGCCCGGACGGCGAGTCCAAGGTCCTCGTCTGGATCCCGTTCTGGGGCTACGCCATGTCGCACCGCTACGGCTCGATGACGCCGAGGCTCGTCGACGAGTTCCTGGACGGCCTGGAGCGGCGCGGCTACCCCTACGACGTCGCGCACGTCCGCTGGAGCGGCCACGGCGACAACGCGGTTCCCGACCCGTCGATCTGCGACTTCGTCAAGGAGTGGAACGCGGCCTACGCGTGGCCGCGGTTCGTCATCTCCTCGACGAGCGAGGCCTTCCGCGCGCTCGAGACGCGCCACGGCGACGTCCTGCCCCGCGTGCGCGGCGACTGGACGCCGTACTGGGAGGACGGCGCCGGCTCGTCGGCC
The DNA here is from genome assembly GCA_002402755.1 of Planctomycetes bacterium UBA4800. GTDB lineage: Bacteria > Planctomycetota > UBA8108 > UBA8890 > UBA8898 > UBA8898. Next base: position 6,734 of record DHGK01000263.1, on the reverse strand, counting down.
CTCGAGACGGCGATGAACCGCGCGAGCGCGGACAGGCTCGCCCAGGCCGAGACGCTCGCGGCGATGCTACAGCCGGGCGCCTACAACGCCGCAGCCTTCCAGGACGCGTGGAACTTCGTGCTCCTGTACTCCGAGCACACCTGGGGCGCGTGGTGCAGCGTGAGCGAGCCGGAGCGCAAGGAAACGCGGGAGCAGTGGGAGATCAAGCAGGGCTATGCGCGCGAGGCCGACCGCAGGACGCGCGCCCTCCTGGCCGCCGCCGCTGGCGCGCCGGCCGGCGCGCCCGGCGCCGCCGTCCCCGGCGCGATCGACGTCTTCAACACGCTCGCGTGGACGCGCACGGCGCTGGTCACCGTGCCTGCCGCGATGTCCGCGGCCGGCAGCCGCGTCCTCGATCCGCGCGGCGAGCCCGTGCCGTCGCAGCGCCTGGCGTCGGGCGATCTGGTCTTCCTCGCCAGGAACATGCCGCCGCTCGCGGGCCGGCGCTACACGCTCGCGGGCGGCGCGCCGCACGCCGGCGAGCGCGCCGTCGCCGGCACGGCGACGCTCGACAGCGGCAAGGTGCGCGTGCGGCTCGACAAGGCGCGCGGCGGGATCGTCGAGCTGACGGCGGGCGGCATCGCGGGCAACTTCGCGCCGCCGGAAGGGGACGCGCTCAACGAGTATCTCTATCTCCCCGGCGATGACCTGGCGGGACTCGCGCGCGCGGGCCGCGCCGCGATCCGCATCGGCGAGCCGGGCCCGCTCCTCGCCTCGCTCATCGTGACGTCCGACGCGCCCGGCACAAGCGCTCTCACGCGCGAGATCAGCGTCACCGCGGGACTGGATCACGTCCTCATCGTCAACACGGTCGACAAGTCCAGGCTCAAGGCCGCGAGCTACCACGCCAAGGAAGGCAAGGAGAGCGTCAACTTCGCGTTCCCGTTCAACGTCCCGGGCGGGAGGATGCTCCTCGACCTTCCGTTCGGCGTCATCGAGCCCGAGGCCGACCAGATGCCGAGCGCGTGCAAGAACTGGTTCACCGCCGGCCGCTTCGCCGACGTCTCGGCCGCCGACCGGGGCATCACCTGGGTGACGCTCGATGCGCCGCTCGTCCAGGTGGGCGGCATCACGGCCACGCTCCTCAACTCGCAGTCCGATCCCGACGTCTGGCGCGCGCGTGTCGAGCCCACCCAGGCGCTCTACGCCTGGGTCATGAACAACCACTGGGGCACGAACTACCGCGCCTACCAGGAGGGCCAGGTCAAGTTCAGGTTCGTGCTGCGGCCCCACGGCGCGCTCGACCTGGCCGAGGCCGCGCGCGTCGCGACCGGATTCAGCCACAAGCTCATCGCCGTGCCGGCGCGCGGCGACCCGCCGGCGGGCGAGCCGCTGCTCACGGTCGAGCCGGCGGACGTCCTCGTCGCCGCGCTCAAGCCGAGCGACGACGGCGCGGCGCTGATCGTGCGGCTCTTCGGCGCGTCGGGCGCGACGCGCTCGGCGACGCTCACGTGGCGCGCTCCGCCCAAGGCTCTCTCGCTGAGCAGCACCGCGGAGGAGCGAGGCGAGGAGGTGCGCGGCCCGGTGACGGTGCCGGGCTTCGGCCTG
>DHGK01000263.1:0-5064 GCA_002402755.1 Planctomycetes bacterium UBA4800 | reverse complement strand
CTGTCCCCGGAATCCCTCGCGTCAGTCCTTCACCGCGCCGGCGAGCCTGCGCACCTCGATCCCGCACACGTAGGCGCCCACCCGCTTCGGCAGGAACACGATGTCCAGGATCGCGTCGTTCTCCCGCACCTCGAAGACCCTGGACTCGGGCGCCGGCGGGCCTTCGGCGCGTGAGTCGTACTCCGACGTCATGGTCTGGCGCTTGAGCTGCACGCCGAACCACCGCCCCTCCCACTCGGGCGAGAACCGTCCCGCGAACTGCAGCGTGACGCGATAATCGCCCGGTATCACCGGAATGCAGTACGCATTGACTCCCTGCTCCCAGAAGGGGAATTCCCGCGCGGTGGCGCACGGGCTCTCCGCCTCCGCGGCATCGCCGCCCGCAGCCTCGCGCGCCGCCGCGACCGGACGCCCGCCATGGAAGAAGCGATCTCCGGCCCACGCGTTCCCGGCGGCATCGCTGAACCCGTCCCCGCCGCAGTTCACGCGAAGAACTCCGCGGGTCTCGATCTCCTCCAGCGCCCACGCGATGTCCGCGGCATGCGACCTGACCGCCGCCCCCTCCTCGTCCGGCGCCGCGCCCGCGAGCTCGGCCGCGCGGGCCCGCACCTCCGCCGGCCTCCCCTCCCTGACCGAGAGCGCGATCACGAGCCAGAGATCGAGGATGAGCTGCGGGTTCCGGGACCCGACCTTGATCTCGTTCTCGAGGTGCGCCTGCAGCTCGTCGATCGACTGCCCGAGATCGGATGCGCGCGCGCCGGCGAGGAGCTCGAACAGCACCCCGTAGATGCGGTCATAGCGCTCCGCCGGACACATTCCTGCCGCGTCGAGAAACGCCGCGATCGCCTCGCGCGGCCTGCCCTGCCGCTGATTGAGCCTGGCGAGGTTGATGTGCGTGATCACGTAGTCGGTGCTGATCGCCATCGCACGGGCCAGCGCGGCGCGCGCCTCGTCGTAGCGCTTGTTCTCCAGCAGCCCGACCGCGTGCTCCGCGTGCACGCGATGGTTCTCCGGCCAGAGCTGCGTCGCCTTCTCAAGCAGCGCGACCCCCTGGGCCCGCGTCTCGGGATCCGTGCTCCGCCACGTCAGGGCGTTCGCGAGATGCATGAGGGCGTTCATGTCCTGCCAGGGCGCATTCTCCTGGCACTCGATGGCCTTGCGGAAGTACGCGCGCGACTTCTCCAGATCCCCCACCTGCTCGTACATCAGGCCGAGTCCGCAGTTGGTGGACGCGATGCCGGGCGCGAGCGCCTCCGCGCGCAGCATCTTCTCGAGGGCCTCATCCGCCTTGCCGAGCTTGTCGAAGAGCAGTGCGCTCCAGTTCATCCAGAGGAACCATTCCCGCGGGTCGAGCGCGGCCGCCTGCTCGTAGAGCTTGAGCTGCCGCTCCAGCGATTGCGGTCCCTGGAGTTGATCGATGGTGAGCGCGATGAACACGCACGTCAGCGCCGCGGGCGCCATGGCGTAGCTCTTCTCCAGGTACGGGAGGCCTTCCTCGGCCCTGCCCAGGCGGACGAGCGTGGCGCCGAGATTGCCCAGGGTCGGCGGGTGCTCGGGTTTCAGCGCGAGCGACTTGCGCTGATACTCAAGCGCCTCCTGGAATCTCCCGACTTCGTAGTAGATCGTCGCGATCGTGTGGTACGGCGCGAAGAACTCCGCGTCGTGCGCGATGGCCCGCTCGCAGCTCTCGATGGCCTCCTTGAACCTCCCCAGGCCCTTGAGGGCGAGCGCGAGCATCATGTGCGACATGCCGTTGTCGGGAGCGGCCTCGACGGCCCTCCGGGCCGCCGCCTCGGCCTCCTCGAATCGCTTGTCGAGCCCCAGGTAGTAGCTGCGCAGCCGCTCGCGGACGCGGCCGTTGTCGATGCGCCCCGCCCATTCGTGCGCCTGCGCGAGGTCGGGCTTGCTCGCGCACGTCATGGCGATCCAGGCCGTGGCGTGATCGCGCGTGGCGGGCGGGCGGGAGGCGTACAGGCGCTCGAACACCGCGCGGGCCAGGTCGCCCCTGTCCATGAGGTAGTAGGTCCGGCCCAGGAAGATGTACGGCGCGATCGCCTCGGGCCACGTGTGGTTGGCGATCACGAAATCGTTGAGCGCGCCCTCGTAGTTCTTGATCTGCAGGAAGCAGCGGCCGCGCCTGAGCTGCGTTTCGAGACGGGCTCCCTCGTAGGGCGCGGCGCCGCCCTCGATCGCATCCAGGAGCCGGCTGTAGCCATCGGCGGCCGCCTTCCACTCGCCTTCCGTCTCGGCGCGGCGGGCATCGCGCCACGCCTCCTGCCATCCGCCGGCCGGCGCCTCCGCGGCCTTCAGGTCCTCGGCTGCGGCAAGATCCTCGCGCCCGAGCTTCCGGTGCAGATTCGCCGCGAGAACGCGCGCCGGAACGAAATCCGGATCCGCGGCGAAGAGCGATTCCAGGGCTTCGAGCGCGGCGGGGACGTCCTCCCGAAGCTCGTGCGCGCGCGCCAGGTGGTAGTACCCCTCGTGCTCGCCGGGAGGAAAGGGCCGCGCCCCATCGAGGGCGGCGATGGCGCGCTCGACCGGCTCCCGGGGAGACTCGCCGGCGATCTCCTGGATCCGGTTGTTGCCGAACATGCCCCGGGGGTCGAGCGGGCTCTCCTTGCCCGACGATGCGTGCATGTGCAGCTCGGCCAGTTGGATGTCCGACACGGCGCGCCGGATTCTCTCGCGATAGGCCGCCAGCTCCCGTGTGGCCGTCTCGGCTCTGTCCCTTCGCACGTTCGCGGCGTACTGCTGGACGAGGAGCGCGGTCGCCGCCATGAGGAGCAGCATAAGGGCGGCGATGCCCGTCTTGAGCAGGTTCCGCCGCACGCGGCGCACGAGCTTCTCGATGGCGCGCCGGGGCCGCGCCTCGATCGGGTCGCCCCTGACGAACCGCCGCAGATCCTGGGCCGCGGCCTCCGCCGTTCCGTAGCGATCGCTCGGATCCTTGTGCAGGCATTGCAGCACGATCGTCTCCAGGTCGCGGGGGACGCGGGGATTCAGTTTCCTCGGCTCCACCGGGTCCGCGATCATGATGCGGCTCAGCGTGTCCTGCGGGTTCTTCCCCTTGATAGGCGGCCGCCACACGAGCATCTCGTACAGCGTGGCGCCGAGGGAGTAAACGTCGGTGCGATGATCGATGGCGACCTTCTGGCCCCTGGCCTGCTCGGGGCTCATGTAGAGGAGCGTGCCGATGATATCGCCGCTTCCCGTCAGGCTCTCGTGCCCCTCGAAGCGCGCCAGCCCGAAGTCGAGGATCCTGAGGCGGCCGTCCCGATCGAGAATCAGGTTGGACGGCTTGATGTCGCGGTGGATGATTCCCTTCGAGTGCGCGTGCTGCAGTCCATCGGCGACGCCGGCGAAGGCGCGCGCCAGGTTGGCGTAGAAGGCAAGATCGCACTCCTCGGCCCCGAAGGCCGCGGGAACGGCCGGGGCGGCGGCGGCGCCGGCGTCGGTGTCGGTGTCGTCCTCCGAGCCGGCCGTGCCCAGCAGGCTCGTTATGCTCTGGAGAATCGACTGTGTTTCCTGCCCCTTGTCCCGGCTCGCCGTGATCCGCGCCAGGATCTCCGCCAGGGTCTCTCCCTCGACGTACTCCATGGCGTAGTACGGCGCGCCTTGTTCGACGCCCATGCCGTGAATGTGGACGACGCCGGGGTGGTTGAGCTGCGCCGCCGCCTTCGCCTCTCGCATGAAGCGCATGAACGCCCTGTTGTCGGCGGCCAGCCCCGCGGGGAGAACCTTCAGGGCGACGCGGCGCTCCAGGGAGCCTTGCCACGCGTCGTACACGACGCCCATGCCGCCGCGGCCGATCTCCGCGAGCAGCGTGTAGTCGCCGATGCTGCCGAGCGTGGACCTCTGCGCGGACGGGAAGTCGACGCCCTGGAGCGCTCGGAGGTCCTCGACGAGCTGTCTGCCCACGTCCGGATGCGCCCGCAGTATCGCATCGTAATCGAGGGATTCTCCCGCGTTCAATCGATCGGCGTACTCCGCGTAGAGGCGCGCCAGACGCTCATCGTCTTCCGGTGCGGCGCGAGTGTCATCGGATGTCATCGTCGAACTCCTCGGGGTCGATGTGCCTGCGGGGAAGGCTCAGGCTCTCCGTGTCCCCCATGAGGGCCCTGAGCTTCCGCACCGCGCGGATCAGAAGATGGCTCGTCGCGCCGGGGGAACGCCCCATCCGCTCGGCGATGGTCCGGACGGGGAGCCGCTGGAGGCGCGCCAGGATGACGACCTTCCTCTGGTCGGGGGGAAGCTGCTTCAGGGCGCGCCGCAGGCGATCGAGGCGTTCGTTTCGGCGCAGCTCCCTGCTCGCCGTCTCGATGTCGGCGGACGGGTCGCGCCCGAGCGGGACGCCGCGCGACCTGGCCCCCTTCCTGGCCGCGTCGGCGATGACGTGCTCGGCGATGCCGCCGAGCCAGCGCACGAACGAGTCCTCGCCCTCCCAGGCGAACCGCACGATCGCCCGGCAGGCGCGCAGGTGGGTTTCCTGCACGATCTCCTCGACGTCTACGTGCCGCAGGGAGTGCGCCGCGAGCCGCGATGCCGCGAGCGCGCAGAGTCTCGGCCGGAACATCGCGACGAGGCGCCCGAGGGCCTCCTTGTCGCCGGCCTGCGCTCGCACGGCAAGCTCTCTGTGCGCACTTTCGTCCGCCATGGCGAATCCGCCTCCCCTGCCGGCGTCGCGAGCTACTCGCACGGCGGGTAGCTCGCGCAGTCCAGGCCGTCCGCCGTCGGATCGGCCCCGCACGCTCCGAAGGGCGCGGCCAGCGGCCCCGCCTGCGCGAAGAGGTGTTGCAGCACCGCGATCGCGTCGGCGATGTCGAGCTTCCCGTCGTCGTTGCCGTCCAGGGCATCGCCGCAGCCAAGCTCGCCCCCGCCCCCGAACAGGTACTGTAGCACGAACACCGCATCCGCGATATTCAGGAGCCCATCGCGGTTGCCGTCGCCCCGGGTGAAGGCGACAACGAGCGGCGCCGCGGACTCGTAGGCCCCGATGTCGCACCCCGCGCCCTGGGGTCGCGCCGTGCCCTCGATGTCGGTCGCGGGCGCGCCGTCGCAGGTCCC